>CABVAY010000076.1 GCA_902496455.1 uncultured Collinsella sp. | reverse complement strand
AGGAAAGCACTTAATGTGCTTTCCGTCTTGCGCAGGACTGTAGAGCAGCAAACTTCATGCCTCCGGTCCGCCCCGGGAGGCACCGCTAAGTTATCCCCCGGCATTCAGAAAATCTAAGTGCCAAAAAATAAGATTTTTTGACTCCGTGTTGTATAACCCGCCATTCGTGGGTACCATTCAACGCGTACGCAAACAAAAAGGGTTAATTCGCGCGGTATAACCGCGCGGCCCAAAAAGGAGGAGACAAGCATGTCGTCTTTGAAGCCGCTTGCAGATCGTGTTCTGGTCAAGCCCGACGAGGCCGAGCAGAAGACCGCTTCTGGTCTGTATATCGCCAGCAACGCTCAGGAGAAGCCGCAGCGTGGCACCATCGTTGCCGTTGGCGCCGGCAAGGTCAACGACAAGGGTGAGCGCATCCCCATGGACGTCAAGGTCGGTGACGTTGTCATCTACGGTAAGTTCGGTGGCAACGAGGTCAAGGTCGACGGCGAGAAGTATCTGCTGATGCGCGCCGACGACATCTACGCCGTCGTCGAGGCCTAGTCTCGTCAGAATCTCTGATTCGTCTTTGAACGCGCCCGCCGCACAGGACTCGGAAGCGGCGACGCGAGTCACATTTCTTTTGGAGGATTACCTACCATGGCAAAGAACATTACGTTCAACACCGATGCCCGCGCTAAGCTTGCCAAGGGCGTCAACACTCTGGCCGACGCCGTTACCGTCACCATGGGCCCCAAGGGTCGCTACGTTGCGCTGCAGCGCACGTTCGGTGCCCCGACCATCACCAACGACGGCGTTTCCGTCGCCAAGGAGATCGAGCTCGAGGACAACATCGAGAACATGGGCGCTCAGCTGGTGAAGGAGGTCGCCACCAAGACCAACGACACCGTGGGTGACGGCACCACCACCGCAACCCTGCTCGCCCAGGCCATCGTCAACGACGGTCTGCGCAACGTCGCCGCTGGCGCCAACCCGCTGGCCATCCGTCGCGGCATCGACAAGGCCGTTAACGCCGCCGTCGCCGAGATGAAGAAGCAGGCCAAGCCGGTCGAGACCAAGGAGCAGATCGCTTCCGTCGGTACCATCTCCGCTGGTGACCCCGAGGTCGGCGAGAAGATCGCCGAGGCCATGGAGGTCGTGGGCAAGGACGGCGTCATCACCGTCGAGGATTCCCAGACGTTCGACATCACCATCGACACCGTCGAGGGCATGCAGTTCGACAAGGGCTATGTCTCCGCTTACTTCGTCACGGACAACGACCGCATGGAGGCCGTGATGAAGGATCCGTACATCCTCATCACCGACCAGAAGATCTCCAGCGTTCAGGACATCATGCCCGTTCTCGAGGCTGTCCAGCGCGCTGGCCGTGGCCTGCTCATCATCGCTGAGGACATCGACGGCGAGGCTCTGCCTACCCTGGTCCTCAACAAGATCCGTGGCGCCCTCAACGTCTGCGCCGTCAAGGCCCCGGGCTACGGCGATCGCCGCAAGCGCATCCTCGAGGACATCGCCGTCCTCACCGGTGGCCAGGCTGCCCTGGACGAGCTGGGCGTGAAGGTCGCTGACATCACCGCCGATATGCTCGGTACCGCTAAGTCCGTCACCATCTCCAAGGACAACACCGTCGTCGTCGGCGGCGCTGGCTCCAAGGAGGCCATCGACGCCCGTATCGCTCAGATCAAGGGCGAGATGGAGAACACCACCTCTGACTTCGACCGCGAGAAGCTCCAGGAGCGCCTGGCCAAGCTCTCCGGTGGCGTTGCCGTCATCAAGGTCGGCGCTGCTACCGAGTCCGAGCTCAAGGAGATCAAGCACCGCGTCGAGGATGCCCTGCAGGCTACCCGCGCTGCTGTCGAGGAGGGCATTGTCGCCGGTGGCGGCGTCGCCTTCATGGACGCTGCTCCTGCGCTCGACGCTGTCGAGATCGACGACCCCGAGGAGAAGATCGGCGTCGACATCGTCAAGAAGGCTCTGACCGCTCCGGTCGCTACCATCGCCAAGAACGCTGGCTTTGAGGGCGCCGTCGTGGTCGACAAGGTTGCCGAGCTGCCTGCCGGCCAGGGTCTCAACTCTGCCAACGGCGAGTGGGGCGACATGATCGAGATGGGCGTCCTCGACCCCGTCAAGGTCAGCCGCGTCACCCTTCAGAACGCTGCTTCTGTCGCCAGCCTGATCCTCATCACCGAGGCCACCGTCTCCGATGTGCCCAAGAACACTCAGCTTGAGGACGCTATCGCTGCTGCTACCGCTGGTCAGCAGGGCGGCGGTATGTACTAAGGCCGACAAGGTCTAGAACTCCCACCGGGAATCCGGGGGCGTGACGGGGCTTCTCTCCGGAACGTCCTCGGACATGCAAAGAGGCTCCGCATCGCGCTTCGCGCTGCGGAGCCTCTTTGCGTCCTGACGCTCCTATTTGGCAAGGTGTTTTTTAGAATCCATTTTGCGCTCGGC
>CABVAY010000075.1 GCA_902496455.1 uncultured Collinsella sp. | reverse complement strand
CGATTCTAGGCGATGGCCCTCCCTTGCTTCTTACACCACGACTGTGCGCGCTACCACATTGGCCACCCGTCTATCCTTATATCTCAATCTGTAACAGATGGACCCGTTTTGAGTGGCTAGATGTTACAGATTGAGATCTTTCTGGGACGCCCAACTGTTTGTCTAAATCTGTAACAGGTAGAGGTTCAAAAACCGTCTAGATGTTACAGATCGAGACAAACTGCTGCGGAGTGCCGCCATCGACTGCTACCCCAGGTCCCATCTGATGAATTTGTCCTGATAGGTGCCCTAGAACGGGATTTCGCGGCTACAATAATGCGGTTACATCGACGTAATGCACTCAATGCAAGAAAGGATCCGCATGGCAAGCCTGTCGGATGAAATCTCGTCGCGCCGCACATTCGCGATCATCAGCCACCCGGACGCCGGTAAGACTACGCTTACCGAGAAGCTGCTGCTCTATACCGGCAGCATTCAGACCGCCGGCTCGGTCAAGGGCAAGAGCTCGGCCAAGCATGCCGTCTCGGACTGGATGGACATCGAGAAGGAGCGCGGTATTTCCGTTACCTCCTCGGTGCTGCAGTTCACCTACAACGGCGCCTGCGTCAACATCCTCGATACCCCCGGCCACCAGGACTTCTCGGAGGATACCTACCGTACCCTTATGGCCGCCGACGCCGCTGTCATGGTCATCGACGGCGCTAAGGGCGTCGAGGCCCAGACCAAGAAGCTCTTTAAGGTCTGCACGCTGCGTCACATTCCCATCTTCACCTTTGTGAACAAGCTCGACCACGAGGCTCGCGATCCGTTTGAGCTCATGGAAGAGATCGAGAATGTTCTGGGCATCAACACGTATCCCATGAACTGGCCGATCGGCAGCGGCCGCAATTTCCGCGGTGTGTTCGATCGTCAGACCCGTCGCGTTATCGCCTTTGAGGGCGACGGCCACGCCAACGCCACCAAGAAGGTCGCCGAGGTCGAGGCCGAGCTGGGCGACCCTGCCATGGATGAGCTCATCGGCGAGGAGAACCATAAGAACCTGATGGACGACATCGAGCTGCTCGATGGCGCTGGCGACGAGCTCGACTTGGATGCTGTGGCCTGCGGCAAGCTGAGCCCGGCGTTCTTTGGCTCGGCGCTCACCAACTTTGGCGTGGAGCCCTTCCTCAAGGAGTTCCTGCGTCTGGCCCCGACGCCGCGCGCCTATACCGATACGCTTACCAGCGAACCGGTCGATCCCTGCCGCGACGACTTTAGCGGCTTTGTGTTTAAGATCCAGGCCAACATGGATAAGAACCACCGTGACCGCATCGCCTTTGTGCGCATTTGCTCGGGTAAGTTCGAGCGCGGCATGGATGCCTTCCACGTGCAGGGCAACCGCAAGCTTAAGCTTGCCACGGGCACGTCGATGATGGCCGACGATCGCGCCATCGTGGACGAGGCGTACGCGGGCGATATCGTGGGCCTGTTCGATCCGGGTATCTTTAGCATCGGCGACACCGTGTGCTCTGGCAAGCGCCACGTGCAGTATCCGCAGATCCCGACGTTTGCCCCCGAGATGTTCGCTCGCATTACGCAGGTCGACACGCTCAAGCGCAAGCAGTTCGTCAAGGGCATGGAGGAGCTTGCCCAGGAGGGTGCCATCCAGATCTTCCGCGAGCTGGGTGCCGGCATGGAGAGCGTCATCGTGGGCGTGGTTGGCGTGCTGCAGTTTGAGGTGCTCGAGCGCCGTCTCAAGACCGAGTATCGTGTTGAGGTTCGTCGCCAGCCGCTACCCTATACGGACATCCGCTGGATCCAGAACGACCCCGATACCATCGATATCCCGGGCCTTTCGCTCACGCGCGACACGCTGCGCGTCGAGGACATGCGCGGCGGCAAGCTGCTGCTGTTCACGAGTCCGTGGAACGTGGATTGGGCAACCGACCACAATCCCGACCTTATCCTGTCGGAGTTTGGCAACGTAGCCTTTTAACGCACCAGTGCGGTGGCCCTGCGGGGCCGCCGCGCCGATTGCTTGCCTGATGCCGCGTGAGCGGCTATCATACCCACCGTCGTCTCAAGACCGGGGCGTCCGAGCAGTTCGGGTCCGATATCCTGCTCGTTAAACCTAAAACCAAAGGAGTACATAATGATCAAGAAGGTCATGGAGGACTACAAGGTCCTGTTGCGGAGCATTCCCGCGGCAACGGTTTCGCTGTTTTTCGTGAGCGTCATCATGATGAACCTGCTGGCCAACAAAGAGCTCATCAGCCTGCCGTATCTGGCGCTCGATTGCGGCTTTGTGGTGAGCTGGGTTTCGTTTTTGTGCCAGGACATGATCTGCAAGCGCTTTGGCGCCAAGGCATCCATCAAAATCTCTATCCTCGCGCTGCTGGTTAACCTGGCCGTGAGCCTGTGCTTTTGGGCATGCTCGCTCACGCCCGGTATGTGGGGTGCCTACTACGACACCGGCATGATCGAGGTCAACACTGCCCTTAACGCCACCATCGGTGGCACCTGGTACGTGGTGCTGGGCTCTTCGCTGGCAATGCTCGTTTCTGCTGTGGTTAACTCCACGCTCAACCAGTCGCTCGGCCGTATGCTCAAAAAGAATAACTTTGCGAGCTTCGCCTTCCGTTCCTATGTGTCCACGGGCGTTGGCCAGTTTATCGACAACCTGGTCTTTGCCATTGTGGTAAGCCACACGTTCTTTGGTTGGACCTGGGTACAGGTCCTTATGTGCTCGCTGACCGGCGCTGTTGCCGAGCTGCTGTGCGAGGTCTTCCTGAGCCCCGTGGGCTACAAGGTCGTGCGCGGCTGGGAGCGCGAGAATGTGGGCTCCGAGTACCTCGAGCGCCACGCAACCGCCTAAGGAGCAAGTATGCGGGTTTTGATCACGGGCGCTTCGGGCGGTATCGGAGCCGCATGCGTGCAGCGTTTTTTAGACGAGGGCCACGAGGTCGTTGGCTTTGATCTTTTGCCGGCGGCGATCGAACACGAGCGCTACCGCCATCTGATCGTTGATGTCCGCGAGCCTGACTCGTTTCCAGGTGACCTTGAACCCCAGGTGATCGTGAACGTTGCCGGTACGCAGGATTCGGCCGACGACATCGCCGCCAACCTGTGTGGCACCATCAACGTGACCGAGCGCTATGCCTTTGTGGGGGAGGGGCTTGCCGCCAAGCCGGCGCCGGCTATCAAATCCGTGGTCAATGTGGGGTCGGCGAGTGGGCATACGGGATCGGAGTTTCCCGCCTATGCCGCCAGCAAGGGCGGCGTTATCGCCTACACCAAGAACCTTGCAAACCGTCTGGCGCCGCAGGCCATCGCCAACAGTGTGGACCCGGGTGGCGTTATCACGCCGCTCAACCGTTGCGTGATGGAAGACGAACATCTGTGGAACCAGATTATGGAGCTCACGCCGCTTAGGCGCTGGGCCACTGCCCAAGAGATTGCCGAGTGGATCTACTTTGTGGGCGTGACCAACCGGTTTATGACCGGGCAGAGCCTGCTGATCGATGGCGGCGAGGCCGGCCGCACACAATTTATTTGGCCCGAATAGGAAAAGCGCCCGATGGGAAGCCGTCGGGCGCTATTTTTGATTACGGGCTTTAGCCTGTGCGGGGCGCGCAGCGCGCCGCATCAGAAACCACCCGC
>CABVAY010000074.1 GCA_902496455.1 uncultured Collinsella sp. | reverse complement strand
CGCCCTTTTATTCCAAAATCTATGCAGGGGCCCGCTCGGATATGTGTTCCGAGCGGGCCCCTGCTGTTAGCTTGTGGCACTGAATAGTTTAGGCTTCGTCGACGATCTTAAGGCCACGCGTGCGATCGATCTCGTTGAGGAGGTTAACGCGACGCTCGTGACGACCACCCTCAAACTCGGCGTCGAGCCACTCGTCGACAATCATCTTGGCGAGCTCGGAGCCCACGACGCGGGCGCCAAAGGCGAGCACGTTGGTGTTGTTGTGCATGCGGGAGAGCTTGGCGCTGAAGGGCTCGGAGCATACGACGGCGCGAACACCTTCGACCTTGTTGGCGGCCAGGCTGATGCCGACGCCGGTACCGCAGATCAGGATACCCAGGTCGACGTCACCGTTGGCCACGGCCTTACCCACCTTGTAGCCGGCGATGGGGTAATCGAAGCTCTCGGAGGTGTCGGTGCCAAAGTTCACGACCTCGCAGCCGCGCTCCTTCAGGTGCTCGGAGATGATGTTCTTGAGCTCGACGGCGGCGTGGTCGTTACCGATACCAATCTTCATGAGTGGTTCCTCTCTGGTCCGTGCGGCGGAATTGCTAAAGGTTTTACCGCGTTCGACTGCATGATAGCGCGACTTTTGTGGAAACGCTCGGGCGTTTTTTGGTCAAACGCTTTAGCATGCAACAAGACTAGCTTTTCATGTATTAATGCCGTCAGTTTGCGCTTGAACGCCGTCCGCCGGAACTTGGGTTGCGGTTTTTGATGCATTGTTATCAAATAAAAGAGCTAATTATTTTCGAGAGCCCTGTCCGTTATACAAGTAGGAGATACCTATGCCTGCCGATTCTCTTCGCGATGCCGCGTTTTGCGATGTTTTGAACCGCGAGCTTGTCTGTGCACTCGGCTGCACCGAGCCCATTGCCGTTGCCTATGCAGCGGCGTTGGCGAGCCAGACGCTTGGTTGCGAACCCGTTCATATGGATGTTGCCTGCTCGGGCAACATCATCAAGAACGTCAAGAGCGTGACCGTGCCCAACTCGGGTGGTATGCACGGTATTGAGGCCGCGGCCGTGCTGGGTGCCGTGGGCGGCGACGCCAAGAGCGCGCTCGAGGTGCTCGAGAGCGTTAACGATGAAGACCGTGCACGCGTGGTCGAGCTCCTCGCCGACGCCGACTACTGCGATGTGTCGCTTGTCGAGGGCGTGCCCAACCTCTACATCAAGGTGACTGCGACGGCCGGGGGCCATACCGCGGTCGTCGAGATTACCGATCACCACACCAATGTCACGTGCCATACGCTCGACGGTATTCCGGTGTGCGGCAAGTCGGCGGGGGAGTGTGCCGCCTGCGCCGAGCGCGTGGTGGCCGAGCGTGCGGCGGATAAGGCCGACACGCCCATGTCGATTGAGTCCATCATTGACTTTATCGAGGACGGCGACATTGAGGACGCCCGCGCTGCCGTTGAGCGTCAGATTGAGCTGAATGGCGCGATCAGTGCCGAGGGCCTTGCGCACGCTTGGGGCGCCGAGGTGGGTCGTACGCTGCTGGGTGCTCGTGCCGATGACGTCGCCTGCCGTGCCCGTGCCCGTGCGGCCGCCGGGTCCGACGCCCGCATGAACGGCTGCGCGCTGCCGGTCGCCATTGTGTGCGGCTCGGGCAATCAGGGCATTACCTGCGCATTGCCCGTCATGGAGTATGCCGAGTACCTGCGTTGCGACCACGAGCGCCTGGTGCGCGCCGTGATGCTGTCCGATCTGATCGCCGTGCATATCAAGAGCTATATTGGTGCGCTCTCGGCGTTTTGCGGTGCTATTTGCGCCGCGTGCGGCGCCGGCGCTGCGATTACCTGGCTGTGCGGTGGCACGCGCGAGCAGATTGGCGCGACGGTCTCGAATACGCTCGGTAACGTGGGCGGCATCGTGTGCGACGGCGCCAAGGCGAGCTGTGCCGCCAAGATCTCGGCTGCCGTCGATGCGGCGATTCTGGGCCATGATATGGCCATGCAGGGTCGCGGCTTCCGCGCCGGCGAGGGCCTGATCCAAGATACCGTTGAGCAGACAATCGCTAGCATGGGCTACGTAGGCCGTGTGGGTATGAAGGACACCGACGTCGAGATCCTCAACATCATGATCGGTAAAACCCAGGTTTGTTAGTTACGCGGTTTTACCAAACCGCGTAACCAGTCGACGCTGCAAACGCCCCTAAGCGGCAATCTGCCTTTCAATCGTCGGGCATGGCCAGAAGGCCTATGCCCTCCTCTTTCAAGGCACATTGCTCGCTTAGGGGCATTTTCGCTGACTTGTGCTCAACCTGCGGCGATATTTGGTTTGGAGCGAGGGGTCCTACGACAGTTCGTGGGCTACTTGGTGCTCGTAGAAGGCCTCGATTACGGCGTTAAAGTCGCGGGCGAAGTCTTCCATGGTTCCGCGCCAGGTGGCTCGGCTGGGCTTGCCTTGGCCCACAAAGGCGGTTTGGATGCCGCAATCGGGGGACGGGAAGTCGCGCTTGGGATCGTTGCCCACCATAAGGACCTCGTGCGGCTCGAGCCCCATCACCTGAAGCTGCTCTAGATAGTAGGTGGCATCGGGCTTGCAGCGGGTGGTGTTTCCCATGTGCGTGACGAGCTCAAAGGGAGCGTCGGCCAGGTCGCCCCAACCCATGCGGCACTCGATGGCCCCCTGGGGAAAGCTGGGGTTGGTAAAGAGCGCACAACGCAGCCCTGCGTCCTGTACGGCCTGGAGCGCGGCGTGTGCGCCCGGCATGGCGTGGGCGTTAATGACATCGTCGTTCTTGTACGGAAGAACTTCGCGGTCATAGTAGGTAAACGCCTCGTAGATGAGGGGATCGGAGAGGCGGATCCCGCATCGGCGCTCGACCTCTTCTTGGTAAAACTCAAGATTGGTGCGGTTGTCCGTGCCGCTGCGGCGATTGGCGTTGAGGTCGACCAGGATGGTGCCGAGGCGTGCCATCGTGCCACCGCGGCTGCGGCGCCCGATATCCGCGAGCATCGAAGAGACATCCTTAAAATAGCGAAGGATGAACGCGTTGAGGTTGATGCTAAGAAGCGTTTCGTCCATATCGAAAACGACTGCTTTGAGCACGCGGGCACCTTTCTCGTAAATTTGATCTAGAGTCGTTGGCTCCGGATACTTTACCCCAAAGCCAAATGCCTTGCTGGTTATCGTCAAGTTGCGGATACGTGTGTTCATAAGATTACGAAAAAGTCTCCACACGAGTAAAAAATCGCAGTTCACGCTTGAAATCGAACTCATTTCCCCGTAACCTATACGAACGTGATTGCATAAGCGTCACATTAGTATCTGTCGGCTCCCGAGTGTTCCTAAACGTTGTGTGCTTGTCGCACCCTTCTGTAGGTCCTAGCAATCGGGGCCCCGTAGTTCGAAAGGGGTCCACCTTTGAGTGAGATTCAGAACTCGTCCATTTTCTCTCTTGACGATGTCAACGAGGAGGAGATGAACAACCTCATCGACGGTACGATTACCGACTTTGATGAGGGCGATCTCGTTAACGGCACTGTCGTTAAGATCGAGCATGACGAGGTGCTCGTTGACATCGGATTCAAGTCCGAGGGCGTTATCCCGGTCCGCGAGCTGTCCATCCGCAAGGACGCTAACCCTGCAGACATCGTTGCACTCGGTGATCCCATCGAGGCTCTGGTTCTCCAGAAGGAGGACAAGGACGGTCGTCTGGTCCTGTCCAAGAAGCGTGCCGAGTACGAGCGTGCTTGGAACCGCATCGAGGAGAAGTTCA
>CABVAY010000073.1 GCA_902496455.1 uncultured Collinsella sp. | reverse complement strand
AGTTCGCGATCCCCGGCCTTGACGACGAGTTCCGCGTCATCGTCTCCCCGTGGATCCTTTCCTCGCTGATCACCGATCGCCTTGCCGCTTACTACGAGACGGTCACCAAGCACAACCTCAACTACCGTCGCTACTATCACCAGTTCGACTACTAAGAGCAAATAACGTTTGTGTAATCGGGCCTCGCTCCTATATGGAACGGGGCCTCGCTTGGGTTGGAGAGTAATTATGAGCTATCCCCAGCTTGCCGTCATGAATATCAGCCATCGTTATTTTGACCTTGAGGAGTTCTTTTCTTCGGCGTCGGCTTCGGGCTACACGTGTTGCGAGCTTTGGACCGGGGCGATGCATCTGTATGTCGATTGCCATGGATACGATTCGCTCGAGCAGGTGCGGGAGCTATCACAGCGGTATGGGGTTCGGATTGTGGGGCTTTGTCCCGAACAGAACAATCCCAAGCCGTGGAATATCGCGGCGCGCGGGAATGAGGCGCGCACTCGCACGCTCGCGTACTTTAAGAACGTTGTGGATATCGCGGCGGAACTTGGAGCCGAGCAGGTCATGGTCTCGAGCGGCTGGGCATTTTTGAACGAGCCGATCGAGGACGCGTGGGGTCGCAGCGCCTCGATGCTGCGTGCGATTGCCGAGCATGCGGGAGAGCGCGGCGTGCGACTGGTGCTCGAGGCCCTACAGCCGGTTGAGTCGATGATCGTGAACTCGGCGGCCGATACGAAGCGCATGATCGAGGCAGTTGATCATCCGGCACTTAAGGCGTGTCTGGATTTGGGCGCTATGGCGGTGGCGGGGGATACCATCGACGATTATTTCGATCTGCTTGGCGATGATGTCGCCCACGTGCATTTTGTCGATGTTGCGGCAGATGGCACGACGCATCTTGCCTGGGGTGACGGCGACCGCGATATGCGCGCCGACCTGGATAGGCTGGTGGCGCGCGGCTATCGCGGAGTTGTTTCGGCCGAGACCTATGATTGGCGCTATTTCGCCAATCCCGCGGCAGCCGATGCGCAGGTTATGGCGGAGTACCGACGCGCGATTGGCGCCTAAGTGGGACAGGGCGCCGAGTTGGCGTTTGACGCTTTTTGAGAAACGGGACGTGCTTTCCGCTTGAGGCTTCTGGCGGAAAGCACGTCCCAGAACAGGCGCTCAGAATGGGACACACTTTCCGCTGAGGACCTCAACCGGAAACCGCATCCCAGTTTTTGGCTGGCGGGCGGGACGCGCTTTCCCCTATGTTTCCAAATGAATACGGTGTGAGCCGAGGAGGACGATTCTCCCCGCAAACACTCTAGTATGCTAAAGTACCCAGAAGACCGGCGGAGCTATGCCGGTCTTCTGTTCCATACGAAACACAGCATGAGGAGGCTCACCAGATGACGGCCACACCGTGGGGATTCCGGGACATATTGCCCGAGGAGGCTCAGGCGCGCGAGGAGATTGCGCTGACGGTGAAGGGCTGCTTCAGGGAGCATCATTACCTTCCGGTCGAGACGCCGCTGCTCGAGGACAAGGGTTCGCTCGAGGAAGGCGGCCGCATTGCGGACACGCCGTTTAAGCTCTTTGACGATGACGGCCGCCTGCTGGTGGTCCGTTCCGACAACACATTGCCGATCGTGCGTCTGGTTTCGACCCGCATGCGCGCGGCCGACCTGCCCCTACGCCTTCGCTACGAGGCGCCGGTGGTTCGCGAGTGTCAGCGCAATGCCGGTGGCTCGCGCCAGTTTACACAGCTGGGCTTTGAGCTTATCGGTGTGGGCGATACCGCGGGCGATGTCGAGATCGTCTCGCTCGTGGCCGAGGCGGTGCGCAAGCTGGCACTTCCCGATGCGCACATTATCGCGGGTAGCGTGCGTCCGTTTAAGGAGCTGCTCGCGGCGTGTGAGGATCGCGAGCTGGCCGCTGAGGCCCTGCGCTGCGTGCACGCCAACGACTTTGTGGGCCTCGATGCCCGCGTGGCGGCAAGCACCGAGTCCGATGCCGTCAAGGCCGCCATTAGCGAGCTGCCGCGTTTGCACGGCGGTGCCGAGGTGCTCGACCGCGTGGACGCGCTGCTGGAGGCCGCCGGTATTGTCGCGCCGCTGACGCGCGAGCTGCGTGCCCTGGTCGAGGGCCTGGCACCCGAGGACGCCCAGGTGCTGTCATTCGACTTCTCCATCATGAACTCTTTCGATTACTACACGGGCCTGGTCTTTAAGGCCTATGCCGGCGGCCTGCCCGATCCGGTGGGCTCGGGCGGTCGCTACGACTCCATCTTTACCGGCGCATTTGGCGACGGTATCGAGGTGCCGGCGGCGGGCTTCGCCTTTTCGCTCGAGCGCCTGGAGGCCGCGCGCACCTCGGCCGAGGATGCCGCTTCCGATGGCGACCACGCCGTGGGCCGTGGCGCCGAGGGCCCGCTGCGCATTGCCGTGCCCAAGGGCTCGCTTAAGGCCGACACGCTCGACGTGCTTGAGATCGCGGGCCTGGACGTCTCCGAGCTGCGTGACCCCGGCCGTCACCTGATCGTGCGCGGCCGCGACACGCGTGCCGGCGAGGGCGCGGTCGGCGATATCGAGTTTGTCATCGTGCGTCCCAGCGATGCGCCTGCCTTTGTGGGCTGCGGTGGTGCCGATTGCGGCATCTGCGGTTGGGACTCGCTCATCGAGGCAGACCTCAACCTGCTGCAGCTGGTCGACCTGGGCTATGGCCTGTGCACCTTTATCGAGGCGGAGCCCGCATGGCGCGCCGGTCAGGCCGAGCGCAACTATACTCGCCGCGGGTCGCTTCGCGTGGCCACCAAGTATCCGCGCATCGCGGGTGCATGGTATGCCGAGCGCGGCGTGAACGCCGACATCGTTTCGCTGCACGGCAACATCGAGTTGGGCCCCATCGTCGGCATGACTGATCGCATCGTGGATATTACTGCCACGGGCGCCACGCTGCGCGACAACGACCTGGTCATCACCGGTCGCATTATGGACTGTACGGCCCGCTTCTTCGTCAACCCGGGTGCTGCGCGCCTGGATCCGCGCGTGCGTAATCTGGCAGATCGCTTGGCAGCGGCCGTGAAGGACAAGCATTTTGAGCCCGTTGCGGGCTCGGCACAATAGCGCGAGCACGCACGGGCGTCCCAACGTCTGGGCTGCGGGCCGATTGGCGCCGCCGCCCGGCCTCTCGTTTTTCGAACTCAACCTCGACCGATAGGGGATTCCGATATGAAGACCATCAAGCTTGCTCCCGGTGAGCGCCTCGTTACCAACCAGCTCAACCGCAAGGGTGTGCTGCCGCAAAGCATCGTCGACGCCGCCCGCGATATCGTGGCTAACGTGCGCGCCAACGGCGATGCCGCGGTGCGCGATTACTGTCAGCGTTTTGACGGTGTCGAGCTGCAGAGCTTCCGTCTGCCGCAAGAGCAGGTCGATGCCGCGCTCGAAGGCCTCGATCCGGCCTTTGTCGCCGCGCTCGAGAAGGCCGCGCGCCAGATTCGTGAGTTCCACCAGCGCGAGGTCGAGCAGAGCTGGTTTACCACGCGCCCGGACGGCACGATGCTCGGCGTTAAAGTGACCCCGCTCGCGGCGGCCGGCATCTACGTGCCGGGCGGTCGCGCACAGTATCCCTCCACGGTGCTTATGAATGCCATTCCCGCCAAGGTCGCCGGCGTTAAGCGCGTGGTCATGGTGACCCCGCCGCAAAAAGACGGCCTGATCAGCCCCTACACGCTCGCCGCGGCAAAGCTCGGCGGCGTGGACGAAATATATATGGTGGGCGGCGCCCAGGCCGTGGCCGCGCTGGCATACGGTACCGAGACCATTCCGCGCGTCGACAAAATCACCGGCCCGGGTAACGCCTTTGTTGCGGCGGCCAAGCAGATTGTCTCGGGCGATGTGGGAATCGACATGGTCGCCGGCCCGTCCGAGGTCTGCGTGCTGGCCGATGCTACGGCCAAGCCCATGGTGGTCGCGGCAGACCTGATGGCTCAGGCCGAGCACGATCCGCTGGCAGCCTGCTATTTGGTGACCTGCGACGAGCAGTTTGCGCGCGAGGTCGAGGCGGGTATCGATATTCTGGTGGCGCAGTCCCCGCGTGCCGAGATCACGCGTGCCTCGCTCGATAACGAGGGCACCATCGTGGGGCCGCCGATATGGCTGCCGCTG
>CABVAY010000072.1 GCA_902496455.1 uncultured Collinsella sp. | reverse complement strand
ACCCTCACGCGCCGCATCGTCTACGCGCTCTCGCCCGAATCCGGTCCGTTCGTCGAGCATCTGGACCAGGTGCTCGCCATCACCTTTACCAAGGATGCCGCGGCCGAGATTCGCGACCGCGTGCGCCGTGCGCTTATCGACGAGGGCATGGACGAGGAAGCACTGACCGTCGACGACGCGTGGATTTCGACCATTCACGGCATGTGCTCGCGTATCCTGCGCGCGCATGCGCTGGAGCTGGGCATCGACCCCGAGTTCACGGTGCTCACCGATACCGACGAGCTTATGGACCAGGCTGTTGAGCATGTGCTGGCCCGCGCGACGGCGCCCGATGCCGCCCCCGAGCTCGCGGCATCGCTCAAGGCCCTCTATGCCTGGTATCCCATGGCGGGCGAGGGCGGTTCCTTTGGCACCGGCACGACCATCAAGGGCCTGGTGCGCGACCTGCTGGAGCTGTCGAGCCAGTTGCCGGGCGGTATGGACGACGTGTGCGTGGCGCGCGGCCAGGCCGATACCTCGGCACTCGCCGATGCCTATCGCGCAGCGCTGGGCGCAAGCAAGGCCGCGACCGAGAAGGCGCAGATGGCACTCGACGCCATTGACGCGTTCGAGGCGAGCGGCAAGACCATGGCCGATGCAGCGCGACTCATGATGTCGTGCACCATGCCGCGCGCGAGCAAGGCATTCCCTAAGGAGCAGGTCGAGCTGCTCAAGGCCGAGGCCGCCGATGCGTTTATCAATATCGTGCTTGCCTGCGGTGGCCCGGCGCTCGATGCGCTGGTGGGCCTGGCCCGTTCCGTGGAGGCTGAGTATCGCGCGCTCAAGGCCGGCCAGTCTGCCCTCGACAACAACGACCTGCTGCGCATGGCCTACGAGGCCCTGTGCGATTACCCGGCCATCCGAGCGGCATACGAGGGCCGCTTTAAGATGGTCATGATCGATGAGTTCCAGGATACCGACCAGATGCAGGTCGATTTGATTCGCTATCTGACGGGCGCGGGGGAGCGCGCGTTGTGCACCGTAGGCGATGCGCAGCAGTCCATCTATCGCTTCCGTGGCGCCGAGGTCGAGGTATTCCGTCGCCAGGAGCGCAAGGTGGGTTCGACGACGGCGTCCGAGACGGTCGCCACGTCCGATGCCCCCGCCGGCGAGCTCGTCAAACTCGTGCGCAACTTCCGCAGCCACGACGAGGTGCTGCGCTATGTGGCGCGCGTCTTTGACGGCGACACCGGTGGTTTGATGCAGGGGTTCTTGGATCTTGAACCGAGCGACAAACGCAAGGACAAGCTCAAGGCAAAGGCTTCGCGCCGCCAGGCGCTGTTCGTTGCCGGTGGCAGCACGCAGGAGCGAACGCAGGCGAAAGCTCGTGCGATTGCGGAGCGGTTCCAAGCGCTCGTCAAAGCGGGGCAGCCCCAGGGCAGCATGGTGCTGCTGTTGGGCCGCATGACCAATGCCGACGTCTACGCACAGGCCTTCCGCGACCAAGGGCTCGACTGCGTGATCGCAGGCGGCTCGGTCTTTGCCCAGGCAGCCGAGGTGCAGACGGTGCGTGCCCTGGTCTGTGCGCTCGCCAATCCGGCCGATACGGCGCAGGGTCTTATGCCACTGCTGGCCTCGCCGATGTTTGCACTCGGCGCCCAGGAGTTCCTGGCGCTAGCGACCAAGCTCGACGAGCAGACGGGCGAGACGGCGCGCCGCAACATCGATGCGGGCATCATGAGCGATTCCGATGTGCCGGGTTTGCAGAACCTGCCGCTCGTGACGCGCGCCCGCGAGGTGCTGCGCTACGCGCTTCGTCGCGTGGGGCGTGATTCGTTCGCCGCCGTCGCGCGCGACGTGGTCAATGCTTCCGGCTGGTTCGTGCGTCTGGCGCAGCGCGGCCCCGAGGGCAAGGCCATTGCCGCCAACGTGCTCAAGGCGCTCGATGCCGTGGCCGAGGCAGAGGCCGAGCTCGGCAATTCTCCGCGCTCCATCGCGCTCGCCTTCGACCGCTTCTTGGCGGGCAAGGAAGCCCCGGGTGCCCTCAACGAGGAGGGTGACGGCGCGGTACGCATCATGACCGTGCATGCGTCCAAGGGTCTGGAGTATCCTGTCGTGGCGGTTGCCGAGTGTTTTGGCGTGCGCAAATCGTCCGGTGCGGCACAGATGGGTCGCGTCGAGGGCGGAGCGCAGGTCGTGGCACTGCCGGCACGCTTCGACGGCGTTAAGCTCGCCGACGGTACCTTTGTGAAGGGCGACGACGTCAAAAAGCAGTTTGAGCATGCGTTTAAGGGCAAGGGTACGTCGCTGTGGCTGCCGCCGGAGCTCATGGAGGACGTATGCGCGGCGGGCTCTCCCGCCGAGGCATTTGCCCGCCTACGTAACGACGACCTACAGCTTTCGCTCGAGGAGCGGGCCCGCTTGCTCTACGTTGCCATGACGCGTGCGGGCGAGCTAGTGATCTTGGCGATGGATGCCGGCGTGAGCCGCGGCAAGGTGACGGCGCCGACCTTCGACGTCGAGACCGATCTGACCTACGACGTGCTGCGCCGCATCCTGCCGACCGACAGCCTGGACATGCCACAGCTCAATAGCGACCGTTTGGTGTTCGACAACTCCCAGCCGGGCGACTACGAGCTCATCTCGCTGGCGGACTTTACGTTTGGTGAGCAGGCGTTTGAGGCTAACGCTTCGCTGGATGCCGAGGGCAGGCTCGTTCGCGGCGATGTCGATACAGATGCTACCGACGATTCGGCCAGTACAATCGTCCCCGGTCCTGCCGACCCCAAGCCCGATTCGTTTGAGCTTGTGTATCCCCAGGCAGTGGGCGTGCGCATGGGCGTCTGTCCGTTTCCGGTGCGTGACTCGTATAGCTACTCATCAATCGCCGCGGCACTCCATGCCGAGACGGAAGATCGTGCCGCCGAGGCACATGTGCCCATGGACGAGGCTGGCGATGATGCGGAGTCGGATGGCTCGGAGATGGTCGATGCAGACGTGGCTGCTGTTGAGCCCGCCGGCAACCCCATGGCGTTGGGCTCGGCGTTTCATGCCGCCTGCCAGTGGCTCATCGAGATGGGTGCCGATGCGCTGCCCGCTGAGCGTGCCGATGCGCTGGCGCGCCTGTGGTGCCTGACGCCGGAGCAGCGCGAACGCTTCGACGTTGCCCTGGACCGCTGGCTCAAGTCGGCTGTTCGTGCCGACCTGCTCGCGTGGCCGTGCGTTCGCGCCGAGGTGCCATTCTTTTCACTGGGCTGCGAGGACAAGGACATTGCTCGCTACGGCGCTTATGCCGAGGGCGCCATCGATGCCTTGGCAACCGACCCGGCCGATCCGTCGCGCGCACTGGTCATCGACTACAAGACGGGCGGCACGCCGGACGAGACGCCGGAACAGCTGCTCGAGAAACACGCCCTGCAGGCGCGCGTCTACGCTGATGTTCTGCGCAAGGCGGGCTTTGAGGCTGTGACCGTCAAGTTCGTCCGCGTGGAGCAGCCGGATCCAACCATCTTCGTCGAACCCGCCGAGCCCCAAGTAGTCATCTACAATCTCTAGCCCTCAGATAACTTGCGGTGGAATACGGACTGTTTTGGCCAAAAAAGCCGCCAAACAGTCCGCATTTCACCGCAACGCATGGGAGAGCCTGGGGCGGTACAATGGCTCGAACGGTTCAAACGAATAAGGAGCCATCATGCAGCTCATCAAAACGCTTAAGGTGACGCCGGAGGAGCTTTTTGACGCTCTGGCGGGGTCCATCATGCAGGATATCGAGAACGCCACGGGCAAGCGTCCCAGCCGCAACAAGCTCAACGGCTATAAGTACGAGAAGCGTGCCCAGTCCGCAAAAGGCAAGGCCAAGGGCACGGCGATCAAGGTTAAGATCAAGCACTTTGACTACCCGTGTCTCTATGAGGTCCGTTTTCAGTATGCGGCGGGCATCAATACCATGCGCTATGAGGCTGCACCTGCTGGCGATGGTGCCTGCGAGCTCACCTATACCGAGGATTTTCAGGGTGTGGGTGGCAACACGTCTGGTACGCGCGGCAAGCTCGGCCTCTTCTTCTATGAGCGCAAGCTCAAAAGCCACGCCAACCAGACGATTGATCAAATCGTCAAATACATCGAGGGCGAGCGCCGCGTAAAGGCTAATCCCGCCTTCGCCGATGATACTGCCGAAAACGCTTCGGATGTATTCCATTGATATCCTGTGCAAAAGCTTTACCGCTCTTCACATCAACTGCGAACACTTCAGGTTTCGAGTCAGTAGTGAGTGGCCCGACAAAATTAGTTGATGGAAGTACCAAATGAATAAGAATGCCACTACGCAACTGCACATCTATTCCGCCTTTTTCGTTCTCGCGGGATTTGTTTTAAATCGGGGAG
>CABVAY010000071.1 GCA_902496455.1 uncultured Collinsella sp. | reverse complement strand
CAATCGTCGGTCGCGTACCGAAGTACGCTTCCCTCCTCTTTCACGTCACCTTGCTCGTTTAGGGGCGTTTTCGCTGACTTATGCTCAACCAGCGACGTTTCCGCGCTCATTCGGAAAGTGTCCAATAATCCACGCTCATTCGCCTTGGATTGCGCCGCCCATGGCCGGCGGCCGTACGGCAGCGGTCCGCGTGGCGGCGTATAATCGGCGGCAGATGATTCTGACGTTAGGAAACCATGACCGATAGCATGCAGCAGATGGCGCTTGACACGCTCGGCGCCTATTTTGGCTACACCTCGTTTCGCCCGGGACAGGACCGCATGGTCGATGCGATCCTTGCCGGTCGCGATGCGCTGGGCGTTATGCCCACGGGCGCCGGCAAGTCCATTTGCTACCAGGTGCCCGCGCTCATGCTGCCCGGGATCACCTTTGTGGTGAGCCCGCTGCTGTCGCTTATGGAGGACCAGACCCGTGCGTTGCTCGCGGCGGGTGCGCGACCCAGCTATCTCAACTCCAGCCTTACCCCGGCCCAGCAAAACACCGTGCTCAAGCGGGCGCGCGAGGGCCGCTACCAGCTTATGTATGTGGCGCCCGAGCGCCTGCTCGAGCCGCGCTTTCTGGCCTTTGCGCAGGAGGCTGCGGCGGATGGCGGCATTGGCGTGCCGCTTGTGGCCATTGACGAGGCCCACTGCGTAAGCCAATGGGGCCAGGATTTCCGCCCCGCTTACCTGCAGATTCGCGAGTTCATCGATTCCCTTCCGCAGCGCCCCATCGTGGCGGCCTTTACCGCTACGGCGACCGAGCGCGTGCGCGCGGACATTCAGCAGATGCTCGGCCTGCAAAACCCTGCGACGGTGGTGACGGGCTTCGATCGCAAGAACCTCTACTTTGGCTGCGAGGAGATGGGCGACAAGGCCAAGGCCGCATGGGTGCGCGACTATGTGATCGCGCATTCGAGCGAGAGCGGCATCGTGTATTGCTCGACCCGTAAGACGGTCGATGCGCTGGCAGGCGAGCTTGCCGAGGCGCTGGGCCCCAGCGGCATTCGCGTTGGCCGTTACCATGCCGGCATGGGCAACGACGCTCGCCGCCAAAGCCAGCGCGCCTTTATCGACGACGATATCCAGGTGATGGTTGCCACCAACGCCTTTGGCATGGGCATCGACAAACCCAACGTGCGCTACGTGATTCACAACAACGTGCCCGAGAGTATCGAGGCCTACTACCAGGAGGCTGGCCGCGCTGGCCGCGACGGCGACCCGGCCAGCTGCCACTTGCTGTGGAACGGTAACGATTTTCGCATGCGCCGCTTTCTGATCGACCGCGGCGATGCTGCCGACGAGGCGCTCGACGACGAGCAGCGCGCGTGGGCGGTCCAGAATCGATATCGTCTGCTCAGCCAGATGGAGGGCTACTGCAATACCACCGGCTGCCTGCGCGAATACATGCTGCGCTACTTTGGCGACGAGGCCGCGGCCGAGCATGCCGCGGCCGGTACGGGCGGCACCGCCACGGACGAGGCCGAGGGCTGCGGCAACTGCAGCAACTGCCTCACGCAGTTCGAGGTCGAGGACGTCACCGATATGGCCCGCGCCGCCGTGCGCTATGTGGCCACGCGTCCCATGCGCTTTGGCAAGTCGCTCATCGCCGACGTGCTCCACGGCGGCAACACCGAGCGCATTCGCCAGATGCATCTGGACGAGGACCGCGGCTACGGTGAGCTGTCGAACGAATCCGTCGGGCGCATCAAGGACATCATCGGCCAGCTGTGCGGCCGCGGTTATCTGGCTACCTCGCAGGGGCAGTACCCGGTCGTGGGGCTGGGCCCGCGCGCCGGCGAGGTCGAGGACGAGGCGTTTGCCTTTACCGTTAAGCGTCGCGCGTCCAAGCGCAAGGCCTCGGCCCGTGCCCGCCGTGCGGTTGATCTGCTGCGCGAGGAGGCCGAGCTGGATCAGCGCCCGCGCGTGGGTGACGATGTCGAGCTGTTCGAGCGCCTGCGTGCCCTGCGCAAGGAGATTTCGACCGAGCTGGAGATAGCGCCGTACATGGTCTTCTCCGACAAGGCCCTGCGCGGTCTGTGCCGCCTGCGCCCGCAGACGCGCGACGAGCTTATCCAGGTCAACGGCATCGGCGAGAAAAAGGCCGATGCCTTTGGCGAGCAGTTTATGGCAGCGATTGAAGAGTTTGAGTCCGAGCATGCACGGAATGGAGCGTAATGATGGCATCCGACGATAAAACCGAGCGCACTGAGGTGTCCGCCGTGCCGCTGTACCAGCAGGTCATGGACGACCTAAAGGGCGAGATCGCACACGGCGTGTACGCGGCCGGCTCGCGCATTCCTTCCGAGATGGAGCTCGCGAAGTCCTACGGCGTGGGGCGCGTCACCGTGCGCCGCGCCATCGAGGAGCTGTCGCGTGCGGGATATCTCAACCGCCAGCAGGGGAGGGGCACGTTTGTGTGTGCGCCCAAGCTCAAGCGCAAGATTCGCCAGAAGGGTGACGTCCAGAGCTTTACTGAGGGTTGTGCTGCCAACGACATGGTGCCGGGTGCGCGTCTGATGTCGCGCACGGTGGTCGCGGCGACGCGCGAGGACGCGGCGTTTTTTGGGGTGGAGCCCGGCTGCGAGCTCATCGTTGTCGAGCGCGTGCGCACGGCAGACGGCGTGCCCGTCATGCTCGAGAACAACGCCTTTGTGCTGGCCGACCATCCCTACCTGCAGACGCTTGCCGACAAGGACCTCACGGACAATTCCATCTTTGCACTCGTTGCCGAGCATTCGGGCCGCGCGCCGCTCAAGTCCGACCCCTGTACTGTGGAGATTGCGCTTGCCGATGCTCAGTCGGCCTCGCTGTTGGAGGTGCCGGTCGGCGAGCCGCTCTTCTATATGGAGGCATACTTTACCGATGAGGACGAGCGGCCCCTGCTGCTCGGACGCCAAAAGATCGTGGGCTCGCGCTACGTGTTCGACATCTAACGTCCACAGATAGAACAATATAGAACAAGTTTGGTGAAATGACTTCACGGGCGTCGTCGTGCGTGCTATAAATAGGACAACATAGAACGACCGCAGGTACGAGTTGTAGTCGTTCAAAACCGCCACACAAGAAGGGGCATCACCATGAACGCACACGATCTGATTCAGGAAATTATCGAGCGCAAGGGCAAGATTGAGAACGTCTTTTGGATCGCCTGCGGCGGTTCGATGATCGACCTGATGCCGGCCAACGAGCTGCTCAAGCGCGAGGCAACCACGTTTACCTCTACGGTCTACACGGCGCGCGAGTTTTGCCTGATGGCTCCCAAGAGTCTTGGCGAGAAGTCGCTCGTCATCGCCTGCAGCCACAGCGGCAACACGCAGGAGGTCGTCGACGGCTGCGAGATGGCGCTGGCAGCCGGCGCCGAGGTCGTGGCCATGACCGACTGCGAAGGCTCCAAGATCGATAACGGCAAGTGGACTACCTGGGTCTATCCGTGGGGCGAGGACGTGCCGCAGGCCGAGGTGCCGCAGGGCATCGGCGCTCTGATCGCTGCCGAACTGCTCGACCAGCAGGAGGGTTACGAGGCACTCGCCGACATGTACGCCGGCCTTAAGCAGATGGATGCCCTGCTGCCCGCTGCCCGCGAGAAGGTCAACGCCGAGCTGGGCGATCGCTTTGCCGAGCTCTGCCAGCAGCACAAGTTCTTCTATATCCTGGGATCCGGCCCCAACTTTAGCCAGACCTACGCTATGGCCATCTGCTCGCTCATGGAGATGCAGTGGCAGCACTGCTGCTATATCCACTCCGGCGAGTACTTCCACGGCCCGTTCGAAGCCACCGAGCCCGGCGTGTTCTACTTTGTACAGCTCGGATCGGGCGAGTGCCGTCCCATGGAGGAGCGTGCACTTGCGTTCCTCAACACGCACACCGATACGGTTATGGTGCTCGATGCGCTCGAGTACGGCGTGGGCGAGGTGCCCGCCAGCGTGCGTTCGTTCCTGGAGCCGATCTTCTTCTATGCGATGAGCTGCGAGCTGCGCGCCGCCCGCGGCAAGGTGTTCGACCACAGCCCCGAGGTCCGTCGCTACATGGGCATCGAGCAGTACTAGGCACCGGGAAAAGTATTCACCTTCGATTCGCAAGGGCACTGCGTGAGTCAAAAAGCGGGCCGCGCCGGGGATTTCCGGCGCGGCCCGCTTGGTATCGCGTTTAGATTCGCGAGATTGCGGCGATTGACGGTCTACTTGCCGACAACGCCTTCGGCGTCCCACCAGTCGAGCTGGGCGATGTTGTCGCGGATGTGCTGGCAGCTCTTGTGGAAGCCCTCGAGCTCGTGCTCGGACAGGTCCAGTGTGTAGACTTCCTCGACGCCCTCGGCACCGATCACGCACGGCAGGGAGGTAAAGATGCCCTCCTCGCCATACTGGCCGGTCATAAGCGTAGAGGCCGAAAGCACGGCGTGCTCGTTGTGCAGCACGGCGGCGCAGACGCGCGCGGCGGAGTTGGCGACGGCGTACTCGGTGCACTGCTTGCCCTGGTAGGTTACGTAGCCGCCCTTGCGCGCGAGCTCCTCAATCTCCATGTGGTCGAAGGCATACTTGTCGGGGTTCTCGGCCTGAAGTTCGTTGAGGCTCTTGCCGGCGATGGTCGCGGCCTTAAAGGCAGCCAGCTGGCTAAAGCCGTGCTCGCCGATCATGTAGGCGTCGATGGACTTGGGGCTCACGCCGACCTTCTTGGAGATCTCGGTGCGCAGGCGGGCGGAGTC
>CABVAY010000070.1 GCA_902496455.1 uncultured Collinsella sp. | reverse complement strand
GGCAGTCGTAGTTGCGCTGCAGCTCCTTCTCGACCAGGGTGCCCTCGTACTTGTCGTGCAGCTCGGGAACGTAGACGGGCGGATAGGTGGCGTACCAGGTGGGCAGGAAGGCGATCGTCGGGGTGAAGAAGGTGCCCTGCTCGGCCATGAGGTCCATGGTGCGCTCATCGATATCGAAGCCGTGAATCAACTGCTCGCAGCCAAAGCGAACGGAATCGTAGGCAGCGGCGTGGTTGTTGTAGCAGTGGCTCCACACGGGGATGCCGACCATCTTGGCCTCTTCGACCACGGCCTGAATCTCCTCGGAGCAGTAGTGCTGGTCGCGGCCGGAGTCCCAGCGCCAGATGCCGCCACCGGTCGCCCAGATCTTGATGGCATCGGGGTTCTCGCGCAGGCGACGACGGACGGCCTTGCGCAGATCCCAAGGACCGTCGACCTGATCGCCCCAGGGGTGCGATTCCTTGTTGAGCTCCTGGCTGCAGTGGTGCGAGTCGCCGTGGCCGGCAACGCGGCAGAAGCCAAGGCCGGTGGCCAGAACGCGCGGGCCCTTGAAGACGCCCTTGTCGATGCAGTCACGGATCTGGATACCAAAGCGGCCGATCTCGCAGACGGTGGTGAGGCCGTGGGTGAGGCAGTCGTAGGCCTGCTTGACGGCGACGGCCTGCTTCTCGAGGAGCGGCTGCATGACCCAGTCGGTATCATCGTCGGTCAGGTTGCCCGAGAAGTGCAGGTGGGTGTCGATCAGGCCGGGAAGGACGGTCTTGCCGGCGGCGTCGATGACCTCAACGCCCTCGGGAAGGTCCTGCATGGCGCCGGCGTACTCGATCTTGCCGTTGTCGTCGACGAGAACGAGGGAGTTCTCGACCGGCTCGGCACCGGTACCGTCGATGAGCTTGCCGCCAACGATTGCATACTTAGTGAACATGGTTCCTCCTTATGGATCCATATAGTGGGCGAGGCCGTGTTGGGTTAAGGCCTCACAAAGCTACCCAAGTGGCGCCGGGTTCGGTGCGCGGAAGAGAGGGTCCCGCGCACCTGATCCGCCCCGGCTCGGCGTTACTTTTTGCGGGAATTGGTGAAGGCCATGAGAGCCAGGCCGACGGCCAGCCAGCCGATCACGATGCTCCACTCCACCATGTTGAGAGAGGCGGGAGAGAACGGAATCACGAGCAGGCCGATGATGATAGCGCAGGCAGCGATAGCGAGGCCGATGCCAAACTTGCCGCCGGGCACCTCGTAGGGACGAGGCAGGTCAGGCTCGGTGAAGCGCATGCGCAGGCAAGCGAGGGCGACCATGCCGCAGGAGAAGATGAAGGCGAGAGCCGACACGTTGGTCAGAGGGATGAGCATGTTCTTGCCCAAAAACGGTCCGACGACGGTGATGACGCCCAGAACGATGCAGGCGAGCTTGGGGGCGCCGGAGTTGGGATCAACCTCGGCGAACTGCTCGGGCAGCTGGCCCTTGCGGCCCATGGCGAGCATGATGCGGCTCGTGGCGCCGTAGAAGGAGTTCATCGGGCCCATGGGTCCAAGCGTGGCGATGACGAGCATGGCCAGGTACAGGAGCATGTTGATGCCCTTGAGGCAGGCAAGCGCGGGAACCGGGCTCTTGACAAACTCATGCCAGTCGAGGATGGTGCCGAACGAGTAGATGCAGACCATGTAGAAGCCGCCGGCGGCCAGCAGGGCCAGGGAGATGATCTTGCCGAACTTGTTCCAGTTGAGACCCTCGGCTGCTTCCTCAGCCTGCTGAGGAATGGTGTCAAAACCGGCGTAGAAGAACGGGGTCAGAACCAGGACCGACACGATGCCGGCGAACAGGCTGGTGCCTTCGGTGGCGGCCTTGCCGCCGCCAGCGCCGGCGACCTGGGAGAACACGGGCATGGCGTTGTCCGGCGAGCCGGTGAACAGCGAGACGCCCATGGCGAGCAGCATGCCGCAGAGCAGGGCCTTGGTCAGGAAGGCCTGGAGCTTGGCGGCCGAGCTGGCACCGCGGAAGTTGAGGAAGATGACGTAGGCTGCAAAGCCGAGCGCGATCAGCGTCGGAAACAGGTAAACGTCGGCCCCCAGGATGGTGTAGAGCTTGACGGCGCGCAGCCACTCAAGGCCGGGCAGGCTGCCGAACATCTCGGACACGAGGGTCGAAATGGCGATGGCCTCCCACGGGCACAGGATGCCGTTGCCCAGGGCCAAAAGCCATCCGGTGATGTAGCTCAGCGTACGGCCAAAGCTACGGTCGACATACTCGACGATGCCGCCCGAGATGGGGATAGCAGCCGTGAGCTCACCGAAAACAGCTCCGACGGGCACGAGGAAGATTGCACCCAAGAGGAATGCGATCATAGCGGGAACGGGACCGCCGCCCACGACCATCCAGTCGCCGACCTGCAGAACCCAACCGGTACCGATGATGGCACCGAAACCGATGGTGAAGAAGTTCCAGAGCGAGAGCGTTTTCTTCATGCCGCCGTTATCCTCGACTGCAACTTCTGCATTCTTGTCCGCCATTGTTCCCCTCCTTTCCTTTTTGACGCCCCTTGGCGTCACCCCTTGCGCGGTCCGTTTTGCCGCGCGCTTTTATTCCATGGCTTTAAGATACGGCCTTGGCGCAGCAGCGCCGCTCGCAGCTCGACCGAAGGCAGAACTGCAAAACGAGCGGCACCGTTTTTGGGACGAACGGCGGGAGACGTCATTCGTCTTGGACGCTTTCATCTTGTCTGCTTTTGAATACCTGTTGCCGTGACGCTTGGCGCGCGGCGCGGCAACGTTCATACCATTTGTCAGGCTTTTGGCGCACATACCCATGTGTCGTGCATCTTTTTATGTAGGATAGACAAGTTACACATGAGGCAAGGTGATTCGAATGGCATACGGATACAATGACGGCGACCAACGGCCACAAAGCGTGCGCCTTGCCGGCCGCACCATGCCAACGCCCAGAAGCACCTCCGACAACGACAACCCGCAGCGCCCCCAAGAGCAGCTCGGGGCTTCTTCGCGGCAACAAAGCCGTACCGTGCAGCAGTCAGACCGCGTGAGCACGAGCACACGCCAACGCCAGACCGACACATCGCAGCCACGCCGCTACGATCGCCGTAAGACCGACCACTACGTTAAGCGCTCCTTTTCGCGACCTCAACGCGATCGCGGCAATTCCGCCCCTCACCCCGCGTCGCATACCACAAGCCACACGCTTCCGGCCCGCCGCCTACGTCTTGCGCTTTGCTCCATCGCCGCCTGCCTCGTCTTTGTGTTTTTGGGATCCTGCATCTCCCACGGATCAGCCGGTCTTGAGCCCACTGCCGAGGACAAGCTGCTTAAAGCCCCCGTCGCGCCCGGTTACTCCTTTGCGTTCTCGACCCCACGCTCGCAATGGCAGGCCGGCACCATGCCCCACATCTACCAAATTGACCCCGCATGGTCGGAGCTGCCCTATGCCGGCGGCACTATTCGCGAAAACGCTTGCGGTCCCACTTGCCTCACCATGGTCTATATCTTTAAGACGGGACGCACCGATAAGACGCCGGTCGATATATGCGCACTGGCCGAAGCCGGCAACTACGCCCCCACTGGTGCCACCGAGTGGTCGTTTATGACAGGCGGTGCGTGGCAGCTGGGGCTCAACGGAACACAGCTCTATAACGATCGCGAATCGATTACCCAAGCACTTCGCTCGGGTGTGCCCGTCATCGCCGCAGTGCGCCCCGGTACGTTTACCAACGTAGGCCACTACATCGTGCTCTACGGCGTCGACGATGCCAACCAGATTGGCGTCTACGACCCCAACTCGGCCAGCCGCAGCGCCCGCCGCTGGGGCGTCGTAGAGGTCCTCAACGAAGTCGAAGCCATGTGGGCCTACTACTAGTCATTTAAGAACGTCCCCAATGACTAGGTGAATAGCAAAAACCCCGCAGTCGGAGCGGACTGCGGGGCTCATGAAGAGAGGCTAGTTTGTGGGCGCTTTGCCTGGCGCCCACGAGAGAGGCAACAGAGTAGAGACTACTCGTGGATGCGGGTACCGGAGAGGCCGGCCATGGTCTCGGCGGCCTTGTCCAGGGCACCGATGATGCAGGTGCGGCCCTTGCGGGAACGCGCAAACTTGATGGCAGCGCGGACCTTGGGCTCCATCGAACCCTTGCCGAACTGGCCCTCGTCGGCCAGGCGCTCGGCCTCGTCGGCGGTGAGGTCCTCGAGCTCCTCCTGGTTGGGCTTGCCAAAGTTGATGGCGACATGCTCAACGGCGGTCAGCAGGAACAGAACGTCGGCGTCGCAGTCCTCGGCCAGCAGCTCGCCGCCCAGGTCCTTGTCGATGACGGCGGGAACGCCCTTGTAGCAGCCCTTGTTCTCGTAGTCGCGGACGACGGGGATGCCGCCGCCACCGCAGGCGATGACGATGAACTCGTTGTCGAGCAGGTTGAGGATGGAGTCAGCCTCGACGATCTTCTTGGGATCGGGGGAAGCGACGACGCGACGCCAGCCGCGGCCGGAATCCTCGACGAAGACCTTGGAGGGATCCTCGGCCATGAACTCCTTGGCCTGCTCCTCGGTGTAGAAGGGGCCGATCGGCTTGGTCGGGTTCTTGAACGCGGGGTCGTCGGGATCGCACTCGATCTGGGTGACGACGGTGGCGGCGTGCCAACGCTTATAGCGCTTGTGCATCTCGCGGCCGATGCCCTGCTGCAGGTGATAACCAATGTAGCCCTGGGACATGGCGCCGCACTCGGGCAGCGGCATCTCGGGGGTACCGATGGCATCGTGGGCAGCGGCGAAGGCGTTCTGAATCATGCCGACCTGCGGGCCGTTGCCGTGGGTGATGATGATCTCGTTGCCCTGCTCGATGAGACCGAGGAGAGCGTGGGCGGTGTTGCTCACGGCCTCGATCTGCTCGACGGGGTTGTTGCCGAGAGCGTTGCCGCCAAGGGCGACGACAATACGATCGGGCTTGCCAAGAGGCTTAGACATTGCTGGAATCCTTTCTGTAAAAGGCCTACAACCCATTAATAACCCGCGTCCGTGCGATACGCGAGTTTATTAAGGTTTATATTCTCTTTATCGCTCATTTTATTCATTTTGAAAATAGCGGAACGGTGAACGGTCGTTTTTATCCGCTCAGCGTACAGAACTCCAGCTCAGACATATCTATGTAATTTACGTGCGACTTTATTTAAATGAAGCGAGGATTATGTCGGATTATGCAAACTACATCTCTGCTAAACACAAAACGGACAGCGCAATATCTTACTCGCACTATACGAGATTCTATGCACTTATAAGTCGAGTATGCACCCCTGCAAAAACAAGGGGCTTTTCATCCAGCAAAAGGAATAAAGAAGAGCTCCGAAAAGACGGCAGCAACCCTGTCCTCCCCCGCGTCCCAAAGTGGCGCGAGGTTTCGCGGCAAAGCCGCGAAACAGCGAAAGGGACGGAACACCCGGCCAACTACGTCCTTCATCCGCCCACACAATCCGAGGACGTAGTCGTAGCAGGATCTGAGGGCTGACCTTCGCGGACACTCCGCACTGATATCTTCTGTATTGAAGACGTCGATGATGCACCCGTATACCATTGACGTCGACACCATCAGATGC
>CABVAY010000069.1 GCA_902496455.1 uncultured Collinsella sp. | reverse complement strand
GCCCAAACTTCCATCTCGCCGAAGCGCTGGCCGCCGAACTGGGCCTTGCCGCCCAGAGGCTGCTGGGTAACCAAGCTGTAAGGGCCGGTCGAACGGGCGTGGATCTTGTCGTCGACCATGTGGCCGAGCTTGAGGATGTAGGACGTACCCACGGTAATGGGCTCGCGGAACTCCTCGCCGGTGCGGCCGTCGAACAGACGGGTCTTGCCGCGCTCGTCAAGCTGGGTGACGAACTCGGGGCGCATGTGATCGCCAAAGGCAGCGGTGGCCTTGTTGAGCATGTTCTTGTTGGCACGACGGATGACCTCGGCGATCTCGTCCTCCTTGGCGCCGTCGAAGACGGGCGTGGCGGTGAAGAACGGACCGGGGACGTACTTGTCGGAGTCGGCCTGCTCGGTATCCCAACCGCACGCAGCAGCCCAGCCAAGGTGGCACTCGAGCAGCTGGCCGACGTTCATACGCGAAGGAACGCCCAGCGGGTTGAGGATAACGTCGATCGGGGTACCGTCAGACATGTAGGGCATGTCCTCGACCGGCAGAACGTTGCAGATAACACCCTTGTTGCCGTGGCGACCGGCAATCTTATCGCCCTGCTGGATCTTACGACGCTGGGCGACGTAGACGCGCACCTGCTCGTTGACGCCGGGGGCCAGGTCGTCGCCGTTCTCGCGGCTAAAGCGGACGACATCGATGACGCGGCCGTAAGCGCCGTGAGGCATCTTAAGGGAGGTGTCGCGGACGTCGTGGGCCTTGGCACCGAAGATGGCACGCAGCAGGCGCTCCTCGGCGGTCAGAGCGCTCTCGCCCTTAGGCGTGACCTTGCCGACCAGGATGTCGCCAGGGCCGACCTCGGCGCCGATGCGGATGATGCCGTCCTCGTCGAGGTTGGCAAGCATGTCCTCGGAGAGGTTCGGGATCTCGCGGGTGATCTCCTCGGGGCCGAGCTTGGTGTCGCGGGCGTCGATCTCGTGACGGGTGATGTTGATGGTCGTCAGCAGGTCCTCGGCCACCAGGCGCTCGGACACGACGATACCGTCCTCGTAGTTAAAGCCTTCCCACGGCATGTAGGCCACGGTGAGGTTCTGACCCAGTGCGAGCTCACCGTGATCGGTCGAAGGACCGTCGGCCAGAGGCTCGCCCTGCTCAACGGTGTCACCGACGCGAACGAGCGGACGGTGGTTGATGCAGGTGGACTGGTTGGAGCGCTGATACTTGGCCAGGTGATACTCGTCCATGCCGCCGGCATGCTTGACGATGATCTTGGCGGCGTCGGCAAAGATGACCTCGCCGGCGTTCTTGGCCAGGGTGACCTCGCCGGAGTCCAGAGCGGCGCGACGCTCCATGCCGGTACCGACATAGGGAGCGGCGGGGTGAACCAGCGGCACGGCCTGACGCTGCATGTTAGCGCCCATCAGCGTACGCTTGGCGTCGTCGTGCTCGAGGAACGGGATCAGCGTGGCTGCGACGGAGAGCATCTGACGCGGCGAGACGTCCATGTAGTCGACGTCCTCGACAGGCACGTCGGCGGGAGCGCCGAAGGAGCCGTCGAAGTCGCGGGTACGGGCGATCACGGTGTGCGGACGGACAAGCTTGCCCTCGGCATCGGTCGTGATGAACTCGTTGGTCTTGGGATCGAGCGGCGTGTTGGCCGGCGCGATGACGTGCTTCTCTTCCTCGTCAGCGGTCATCCAGTCGATCTGGTCGGTGGCAACGCCGTTCTCGACGCGGCGGAACGGAGCCTCGATGAAGCCGTACTCGTTGACGCGGGCGTAGAGGGCGAGCGAGCCGATCAGGCCGATGTTGGGGCCTTCGGGGGTCTCGATCGGGCACATGCGGCTGTAGTGCGAGTTGTGGACGTCGCGGACGGCCGTCGGCACGTTGGTGCGGCGGCTGGAGCCGGACTTGTGGCCGGCAAGACCACCAGGGCCGAGTGCGGACAGACGGCGCTTGTGGGTCAGACCGGTCAGGGGGTTCGCCTGGTCCATGAACTGCGAGAGCTGCGAGGAACCGAAAAACTCCTTGATGGAGGCCACGATCGGACGGATGTTGATGAGCGACTGCGGGGTGATCTCGTCGATGTCCTGGGAGCTCATGCGCTCACGGACGACGCGCTCCATACGGCTCATGCCGATACGGAACTGGTTGGCGACGAGCTCGCCGACGGTACGGATGCGGCGGTTGCCGAAGTGGTCGATGTCGTCGACCTTGAAGCCCTGCTCGCCGGCAGCGAGGGACAGCAGGTAGCGCAGCGTCGCGACGATATCCTCGTCGGTGAGCACCGTAACCTCTTCCTCGGTGGTGAGGTTGAGCTTCTTGTTGACCTTGTAACGACCGACGCGGGCCAGATCGTAGCGCTGCGGGTTAAAGAGCAGGCCCTCGAGCAGGCTGCGGGAAGCGTCCACGGTGGGAGGCTCGCCCGGGCGCAGGCGACGGTAGATCTCGATGAGGGCGTCCTCGCGAGTGAGGGCGGTGTCGCGCTCCAGGGTGCGCTTGATCACATCGGAGTTGCCGAGCAGCTCGATGATGTCGTCGTTGGTGACGGCGATGCCAAGGGCGCGCAGGAACATCGTGGCGCTCTGCTTGCGCTTACGGTCGATGGAGACCATGAGCTGGTCGCGCTTGTCGACCTCAAACTCAAGCCAGGCACCGCGGGACGGGATGATCTGGGCCTTGTAAATCTGCTTGCCCGAATCCATCTCGGAGCTGTAGTACACGCTCGGGGAGCGGACGAGCTGCGAGACGACGATACGCTCGGTACCGTTGATGATGAAGGTGCCCTGATCGGTCATCATGGGGAAGTCGCCCATAAAGACGAGCTGCTCCTTGATCTCACCGGTCTCCTTGTTAGTGAGACGGACGTCGGTCAGAAGCGGAGCCTGATAGGTCATGTCCTTCTCGCGGCACTCCTCGACGGTGTGCGCGGGATCGCCAAACTGATGCTCGCCGAAGGTAACCTCGAGAACATGGTTCTGGCTCTGGATGGGGCTGGATTCCTTGAACGCCTCACGAAGGCCCTCGTCCTTAAAACGCTCAAAGGATTCCCTTTGAACAGAGATAAGGTTGGGGAGCTCCATGGCCTCCGGGATTTTCCCGAAGCTGACGCGCTTGCGCTCAGTGGCAGTGTATGCGTAGGTCACCAGGTTTTTCCTCCTTCACGGAAATGCTCGGTGGGTTGGCGAGGCATAGCTTCGCCAGTTATCGCAACCTAATAGTTTATCAGGTACCGACCGTTGGGCAAGAAAAGCCTTGACGCGATTGAGTTTTTGGAGTAGCAAAGTTTTTCGACAGAAAATGCGCAGGTAGATGCATGTATATCGAACACCTGTTCATATATTTTCTGTGAACAGAGAGTCGGCAATCGCAGCTCTTATAAAAAACGGGCGCGAACCGAGGTCCGCGCCCGTAAATGTCGATGCCCGAAGGCTTACTTGCGCATCAATCCGCCGCGCTCGTCGATGGCGTCCCAGAAGGCACTGGCAAAGCGGGGGTCACTTGCAGCCATGAGGGCGTTGGTGGCCATCCAGCCAGAGGGAGTGCCGGTGTCGTAGCCCGACAGCGGGTCGATGACGACGGCATACATGGCCTCGCGATCGAGCGAACGGGCCATTGCGTCGGTGAGCTGGATCTCGCCGCCCTTGCCGGCCTGCTGATCTGCCAGCAGGTCCATGACCAGCGGGCTCAGCAGATAGCGGCCGACGATGTACAGGTTGGACGGAGCAGCTTTGGGAGCGGGCTTCTCGACCAGACCGCCGATGCGCCAGACAGCGCCCGGCTCGGCATCGGCAACGCCCTCGGCGCCCTCGAGCGAACCGACGCGCTCGCCGGCGATAACGCCGTAGCGGCTGACTTCCTCGGGCGAGCAAGCAGCGACGGCGATAACCGAAGCGCCACCGTGCTCCTTGGAAACGGCGAGCATCTTGTCGCAGATGTCGCGGTTAGGCACAACGTAGTCGCCCAGAAGAACCAGGAAGTTCTCCCCTGCCACGGCGTCGGCAGCAGAGCGGATAGCATGGCCGAGGCCCTTGGGCTCGTACTGATAACGGAAGTCGACCGGCATACCGCCAGCGTGGGCGACGGCATCGGCATAGGCGTTCTTGCCGCGCTCGCGCAGCAGGTTCTCGAGCGAGTGATCGGGCTGGAAGTAGTTCAGCAGCTCGGGCTTGCCGGGAGAAGTAACGATGATGGCATCGTCGACCTCCTCGGGGTCGAGCGCCTCCTCGACGACATACTGAATGACGGGCTTGTCGAGCACCGGCAGCATCTCTTTGGGCGTGCACTTGGTGCCAGGCAGAAAACGCGTGCCAAGACCGGCGGCGGGGATGATTGCCTTCATGTTATTCAAAGATCCTTTCGCAGGCGCAAAAGCGCCCCATGCGTGCGGCACACAGCCGCAGACCAAATTGCGATACCTAAGCATCTTACCGCTGGAACTATATGTCGCTACAAGGCAGAGACAATTCTTCAGCAGGTCAACGCAAATTATTGCTCGAATGGTGCAATTTTATTGCCCAACGGCAGGGTGCCCGATACGACGCAAATCACAGAACATGGCAGTTTGAGCTACCGATGTCGAGGGACCGAAAAACAAAAAAGACGGGGCTCGCAATGCGAACCCCGTCTGCAAAGAAATCTGGCGAGAAAGCCTGATTACTTGAGGGTGACAGCAGCGCCAGCAGCCTCGAGCTTCTCCTTGGCAGCCTCGGCGTCCTCCTTCTTGGCACCCTCGAGAACAGCCTTGGGAGCGCCCTCGACGACCTCCTTGGCCTCCTTCAGGCCAAGGTTGGTGAGCTCACGGACGGCCTTGATGACCTGGATCTTGTTGTCGCCGAAGCCCTCGAGCACGACGTCAAACTCGGTCTTCTCCTCGGCCTCAGCAGCGCCAGCAGCGGGAGCGGCGACAACAGCGGCAGGAGCAGCGGCGGAAACGCCGAAGGTGTCCTCGATAGCCTTAACGAGCTCGGAAGCCTCGAGAAGGGTCATTTCCTTAAGAGCATCGATGATCTCATCGGTGGTAAGCTTAGCCATTTCTAAGTCCTTTCGGTTTCCGTGCGGATGCACGGAGATCAGTTAAAACACGGCGCGAATGCGCCAGGGGTGCGGCGTTGCCGCCGCGGGTGAAAACAGCGACTAGGCTGCCTTCTGCTCGGAGACCTGCTGGATCGAACGAGCGAGACCAGAGGAAACGCCGTTGACGCAGACAGCGATGTCGCGAGCGAAACCGGAGATGAGACCGGCGATCTGGCCGAGAAGCTGATCCTTGGTGGGCAGCTCGGCGATAGCCTTAACATCATCAGCGGAAACGGCCTTGCCGTCGGAGATACCGCCCTTGATCTCAAGGACGCCCTTGGACTTAGCGGAGAAGTCCTTAAGGGCCTTAGCGGCCTCGACCGGCTCGGACTCGTAGAACACATAAGCGACGGGGCCGGCGAGAATCTCGTCGAGCTCGGGCTGCTCCTGGTTCTTGAGGGCGATCTTGACCAGGTTGTTCTTGTAGACCTTCATCTCGGCGCCGCACTCGCGAAGCTGATGACGCAGCTCCTGAGCCTGCTTAACCGTCAGACCGTTGTAGTTGACGACGAACAGACCGGCGTTCTCGGCGATACGGGACTCGATCTCTGCAACCTTGTCGATTTTGTACTGCTGGGGCATGAATTACACCTCCTCGAATTCTTTCCGGGCACGGTCCGCCACAAGGACGTGACGGGGGCATGTCCAAAAAGAAAGCCCCCGCGCTGCATGAGCGACGGGGGCGAGAAGACATATCTACTCGACCACCTCGGCTGGCGGGAAGTCCCATTAAGCTCGCGGGCGATGCCCGTTTGCACCGGCTGTCTCTGGCAGCGGATTCGTGCGTGAACCGAAAGTATTATGGCGGGGACCCTGGCGTCGGTCAACGGACACGAGGATTCGTACACAAACCCTGCATACGCTCCGACCGGGAGGGGCAGGGCGAGTTTTCCGCTCGGTCAAGTCCTGGGCTCGCACGAAGGCCACATTAAGTGGCCTTCGGCTCGTGCGGAATCTACGG
>CABVAY010000068.1 GCA_902496455.1 uncultured Collinsella sp. | reverse complement strand
GGTCGGCCCGCGAGCGCATGGAGTAGTACGTCGACCTCGCGACGCCGAGGAGCCTGCACTGCGCTGATATGGGGTAGCGGCCCTCGTTGGCCGCTATGGCCCTCACTTTCGAGCGTATATCAGCGCCGCTTGTTTTAAGACGTCGACCTCCATCCGGAGCCTGCGGTTCTCGCGCTCGAGCTCCAGGATCCGGTTCTGCTCGGGCGTGCGGTTGTCCGCGGCGCGCGGCGAGCCGGTCGCGTTTATCGACTTGATCCACCTCTCCACGGTGCTCTTGCCGAGGTCGTACTCGTCCATGATCTCGCGCTTGGGCTTGCCGGCGTTGTAGAGGTCGACTATCTGCCTCTTGAACTCGTCGGTGAAATGCCTCGGGTGCCTGGGGTCCCTCATATACGGCCCTCCCGTCTCTCGCGCCCCTCCCGGAACTGTCCACATCAGTGTAGCCAATCCACGGAGTACCGCAGGAAGCTTGGATACGCCTAGGCGCGGTCCAAGAAATCGTCCGCACCCCCCAGTCAACAGCCTGTTACGCAGAAAAACATCGCGGCCCTTGATCCTGTTGACCCCCGTAATGTCCTTAAGATAGACAATCTCGGTGTGCTTGCCACCAAAAGTGCCCTTCTTGAGCACCTCAATACGGTTGGGGTAGATCTTGACGTCTTTATACCTACCCGAACCTTTGTCCTGGAATAGCAGCGTGTTATTGTCCATACGCGTCACTCCCGTGGGATTCGATAAAACTGCCTCTATGGTCACATTTTAGTCACCGCAAGGCCCCATGCGAAGATGTCAGACAGCACAGCAATTCGTGTCCGCGCGAGGCTTTAAACTAAATGCGATAAAGACGCATTCCACAAAAGGAAAGTGGGGCGACAGTGATGGGCGAACTGGTAAACCGTGGAGAATCGGCAATCGTGCCCGAAGGTTTTTACAAGCAGGTCTCCTCGATTCTCAACGCCGCTCGCGACAAGGCCTATACCGCCGTTAACTTTGCGATGGTTGAGGCATATTGGGAGATCGGCAAGAGTATTGTTGATGAACAGGGCGGAGAGGGGCGCGCCAAGTATGGAGAGGCGCTGCTCAAGGCCCTCGCAATCAGACTTACCAAGGATTTTGGTAAAAGTTTTGAAGCAAGAGAGCTGCGCAAAATGCGTCAGTTCTATCTTGCATTTCCAATTCGGGACTCACTGCGTCCCGAATTGAGCTGGACACATTACCGCAGGTTAATACGCATTCCTGACCCCGAAGCTCGCACCTGGTACATGAACGAATGCGCCGATTCTCGCTGGAGCACGCGTCAGCTCGAACGCCAGATCAACACCATGTTCCGCGAGCGCCTACTTGCCAGCAAGGACAAAGAGGCCGTCACCCAGGAAATCCAAGAGAGCGCCCCGGCTCGTCGCCCCGAGGATATCATCCGCGACCCATATGTACTGGAGTTTTTAGGTTTCTCGGACGATGCTACGTTTCGCGAGAGCGATCTAGAGCAGGCGCTCATCACGCATCTTCAGAAGTTCCTGCTGGAGCTTGGCCGTGGCTTCGCTTTCGAGGCGCGCCAAAAGCGCATCACCTTTGATGGACGCCATTTCTATATTGACCTTGTTTTTTACAACTATCTGATGCGCTGCTTCGTGCTCATCGACCTTAAGACCGATGACCTTACGCATCAGGACCTGGGCCAGATGCAAATGTATGTGAACTACTACACGCGTGAGCTCATGAACGAAGGCGACAATCCGCCCATAGGCATCGTGCTCTGCGCGGACAAAAGCGATTCGATCGTCGAGTACACGCTGCCCGAAGACAACGACCAAGTGTTTACCGCCAAATACCTGCCGTATCTTCCAAGCAAGGAAGAGCTGGCGCGCGAGCTGAGTGCCGAGTACCGCGCCATCAACGAAGCGACTAATGGCGAAACGCAAGGGTAGCAGCACGTTGCGACCGAAACCACCGCAGCCGTCGCAGGCGCACCCGCGGTTGAGGCGCACGCTACGAAACAATACCGGTCATGGACGCCGGCAACGACATTCTAGCCGTGGCTGGCGAGCGTGACCTGACAGGCAAAAACGCGACCTTCGTCTGATGTGGGCCCATTGGCTGCCACAGAAAAGGGCCGGTTGCAGCCGGCCCTTAAGACACTTGCGTCTGCGTTGCCCGCGCTTCCGAAGTGTGACTAACTGAGGAGCGGGTTCCGCGGCACAACCTGATTTTGCCCAGCGAGGCAGCTCTTTTGCAGCCGCTCCACCGTTTATTTACATCTACCCCCTGCCAAACTACCGGACGGCAGCCCGCATGCCTGCGAGCCGTCCCATGCTGCGCTTCCCTACTTCCCAAAGATCGCAGCGAACAAGCCCTTGCGTTTGGGCTTCTCCTCTCGGTAGGAACCCTCGACGGCGGCTGCAACCTGGCGCGGTTGCTCGCCGCCTCCACGGCGCACGATCTGGTACAGGAAGGGCGATTTAACGTATTTGACCTCGACGGGCGTGGCGTGCACGGTGCTCTCACCGGACAGATGCAGGCTCGGGCTGAGCGGCGCCACGATATGCGTTTCGCGCTTGTCGCTAAACACCACCGCGGCCGCGCGGCCCGTCTGGCCGTTTACGGCAATGCGCACCTGCTCGCCATCGCGGCCGTCTGTCGCCGGACGATCGACAAAGTAGACCGGCACCATCACCAGGCCGTCCTTATGTTTGCGGGCCTTGCGCGCCCACATGCGAATGCTCTTTTTATTGAGCCCCAGTACAGCCTCGGCGTCGTTGCCCGCAACGTCGAGCGCCAACTTATCAATGACCACCTGGTCCTTGGTAGACGCATCGACTGAGACAACGCGAAAGTCACCTTCCTGCATGGCGGGATCGAACGGACCGACCTTGGCAAAGTCCCACGGCTCCAAAATGCCCATGAGGCGAACGTCCAGGTAGTTTGCCCTGGGGTATGCCCAGTCGAGCACCTCGTAGTACACCAAGGCCTCCTTGCTCAGGCCCTTGCCCGGGAAGCTCGCCATCATGCGCAAGTCCGCCAGCGCCATGGGGAAATAGAAGAGCATCATGTCGTTTTGGATCGCGTCTTCCACGTCGTGCCCGGCAAAGGCATCCGGATACTGGCGCACCAGCTGCAGCGCGTTGGCACGTGCCTGCTGCGGCGAGATTTCGCAGGGAATACCCTGCTCGGGCACATACTCCGCACCAACGCCCATGGTCAGGCGCTTGCTAAACGTCCCCGGCTTGAGCAGGTCCGCAATGCCAATCTTATTGCCGCAGGACGGGCACTCAAACACACGCTGCGTTGACTCGCCCTCAAAGGACGCTCCGCAGAAGGGGCAAGGAATGCTCACATGCGTGGCCTCTTGGAACTCCTGCGCCGTGCCGCGATCCTCCCACAGCAGATGTTCCAGGACCGACTGATTGCGCCAGTGCGCATTGAAGAAATACCAGTCCGGGTCCTGCGGGCGCTCGAGTTGCGACACATGCGTGAGTTTGAGCAGTCCATCCACCACCGTCAACGGCGTATGGCGAATACCCAAAGCGCTCTTGGGCTCTCCGGCGTCCGCCTGCCACGGAACCACCGTGCCGCAATAGGCGCACTCAAAGCTGCGCTTAGCCTGGTGCGAGTACATAGGGCCGCCGCAGTTTTGACATTTAATGGCAAACATCTCGTCCATGGAAACGTCCTCCTTTACACAGGGGCTGTCGACATTAAGTATGTCGAGCAAGCAGGCACATGCCCATACCCATGTGGCCCAAAATGGACCACCCAGGCAGACGAGAAGGCTCGCTCGTTAGCACCGGCAGACTATTGCTGCATTTTCTGAGCATCGGCGCGCGGCGCCCCCGTGCGAGCTACACTATCCCCTTAAACATGATTGTGAGGACGACCGCTATGCTATTTGTAAATCGGCTGGTACATACGCTTGTTCCCGGCAGCGAGAGCGAGCCGGTCGATGCATCTTGCCGCACCAACGCGGGCTTTTCCGCAAGCCTCGTCTGCATTGGCCTCAACATCACCCTGTGCCTGGCCAAGGGCATCGCGGGTCTGCTCGCCGGCTCCGTCTCCCTCATCGCCGACGCTTTCAACAACCTCTCCGATGCCTCGAGCAACATTGTGAGCCTGCTCGGTTTCCGCCTTGCCAGCCGCCCGGCAGACGAAGGCCACCCCTATGGTCACGGCCGCTACGAGTACCTAGCCGGCCTGTTCGTCGCCGTCCTGGTTTGCGCCGTCGGCATCAACCTGATTCTCGAGTCGGTCACCAAGATCATCAAGCCCTCGCCCACCGCTTACACGTTTATTTCCCTTGCGGCACTGGCTACGTCCATGCTCGTTAAGCTCTGGATGGCAGCGTTCAACCGCACGCTGGGCGATCGCATCGACTCGGAGACGCTCATCGCCACGGCGCAGGACTCCAAAAACGACGTCATCACCTCGGGCTCGGTCTTGGTGGCGGCGCTTATTTCGCAGACGACCGGCTTTGATCTCGATGGCTGGGCAGGCCTGGGTGTGGGCGTCTTCATCTGCATCAGCGGTCTGGGCCTGGTGCGCGACGCCATCAGCCCGTTGCTGGGGCAAGCGCCCGACCCCAAGCTCGTCCAGGCAATCCGCGACAAGATCATGTCCTATCCGCAGGTCTTGGGCACACACGACCTCATGGTGCACGACTACGGCCCCGGTCGTCAGTTTGCCAGCGCCCACGTGGAGATGCCCGGCGAGGGCGACGCGTTTGAGCACCACGAGATTCTGGACACCATCGAGCACGACATCAAGCGCCAGATGGGCATTGGTATCACGCTGCACTGCGACCCCATCGCGACAACCGGCGATGACTTGCGCGGCTGGGTCAAGCGCGGCGTCATGCAGATCGATCCCGCGCTCTCCATCCACGATCTGCACGAGCACGACGGGTTCGTTTCGTTTGACCTGGTGCGTCCCGACGGCTTTGACATATCCGACGAGGAGCTGCTGGAGCTCGTCACGCGCATCGTGCACGAGCGCCGACCCGATGCCTCATGCGTCGTTACGTTTGACTCGGGCTTTAGCTCGCCCGACCGTCCGGCCGAGCAGCTGTAGCCCACTTAACAGCTAGTTTCCCTGCGCGCCCGAGATGCCGTTTTGTAGGGCGTTCCAGGCATCCGTCGCCATGTCGCCCAAGTTCTGCGCGGTATCGCCCAGATTTTGTGCCGTATCGCCCAGCTCTTGCGCCTTGTCTCCCAACTCCTGCGCCTTGTTGCTCAAGTCCTCCAGCGTATTGGAGCTCGAGCTGTCGGTACCGCTTTGGCCGTCGGACGAGTTGCCCGAACTGTTCTTGTGCGTGAGTTGAATTTCGAGGTTGCCGTTGTCGTTATAGTAGGCAGAAGTAACGACCCAGTTGGCATCGACGACGGGCGTTGAGCCATCATCAGTCAGGACCACGGCATTCGAAAGATCGGCGCCGCGCGACTTGAGGATCTTCTTGGCGTTGGACCAGTACTGCCCCGGGATATCGCTCAGATCGACGGTGCTAGACGAGGCGGACTCGGTTTGCTCGGCAGTGGCATCGGCCGTTGAACTCCCCCGCTTGTTGAGCATGCCCGACACGATGGCAAACACAATCGACAGCGCAAAGAAGATCGCCAGTACGATGAGGATCTTCTTGATCACGCTCGACGAACGCGACGGCTTCCTCTCCTCGTCCTCGCCATATTGCGGAATCGACTTGGGGTACTCGCGATACGGCTCGCGCGACTCGCAGCGAGGCTGTGCCGTGCGAGGCATATACGTCGTCTGCTGAGGCTGCGGAATGGGATTCTGCGGCAGGCCATCATAGGGATTCGGCGTCGAGGCAGCATAAGAATCCTGCGGTGCGTAATCAAACGGATCCGGAGCTGCGTTGCCATAGGGGCCTTGCGAAGATGTAGCGTAAGAATCCTGCGCCGCGTCGCCATAGCCCATAACCCGGGTGGGCTCGGCAGAAGGCTGCGTCGCGGCGGGGTCGGTATAACCGGGGTTGGAAACAACGCGGGTCGCATCGGCGCTATCGCCAGCCTGCGCGGAACCGTAGCCGCCCATCACGGTTGTCTTGTCCTGATCCATGCAACGATTCCTTTCCGTCGCGCGTGAGCCTCAAGTTATCCATGCATTCTACCCGCGCAAAAGCCTATGATGGGCAGAGTCCGTCGGTATCTACAAGACATGCGCGGGCCTAAGAATCAAAAAGCCCCGCCGGGCCTTGTAGGCACGGCGGGG
>CABVAY010000067.1 GCA_902496455.1 uncultured Collinsella sp. | reverse complement strand
TCTCGGAAGGCACGTGCAGACCTTTCGTCATGGCCTCCTACCTTTCTTTCGGGCCTTTCGGCCGAATCTCTCAGCGCCCTTCCATAGCGGACGCTGCTTGCTGACAGCTCTAGTTATATCCAAATTCCACCCGCAATTCCACCTCGCCCCCGAACGGTCAACAAAGTGCGATGAACGGTATATCGCATGAGATTCCCCCATAATGTACTTCGGCGTTCTAAAGTAACTTTTCTAAGGTAAACGCTCTTTTTTCCTAAAAACTATTTGCAATTGCATCTCTAAACTTTTGATTCAGAATTGCATAGCTAAATCGGTTTTATGTATATAAATGATGTTTGTTTACGTTTCCGCCTGCATTCAATGATATTCAGCTATCCATCATTCTTATTCACACTTACGTACCAGTTGAGTGAGGATATAGACCGCTTGCAGACGAGCAGGGCGTCAGTCCTATGACTTGTCAGCGTAAGAAGTAGGTAAAGATACCGTTCGCACAATACGTCCGTGCCACAAGTCGACTAAATTGAGACAATAGTGAATAGGGTTAGGCTACCGTCCCCTGCGGGGACTGAACGGACAGATGCATATGCCGAGCAAAATCGAAAAAAAGCAAGCCGCCGCAAAGCTGCGCAAACCGCCTCGCGACTTCTCGTACACGCAGAACCGAGAGCTCAGCTGGCTACGCTTTGACAACCGTGTGCTTGACGAAGCCTTCGATGAGACCGTTCCGCTGTTCGAGCGTCTAAAGTTCGTGTCGATTTTCGAGTCTAACCTCGACGAGTTTCTCATGGTGCGCGTGGGCGGCCTGTCCGATCTGGCAGAGCTCAAAAAGCAACCTGTCGACAACAAGAGCAATATGACCGCCTCCGAACAGGTCGATGCTGTCATGGCCGAAATGCCCGGGCTCCTTACCCGTTGGGAGTCCATCTTTAAGAGCATCGAGGGCAAGCTCGACACCTTGGGCGTTCACCGCGCCCGCATCGATTCGCTTACGCCCGAGGAGCGCACCTTTGTAACCCGCTACTTCCAGGCCTACGTGTCGCCGGTCATCTCGCCGCTGGTCATCGATCCTCGCCACCCCTTCCCCAACCTACGCAATGGCGCGCTCTATCTGGCCTGTGGTCTGGACGGCGCCACCGACGAGGAGAGCCTGCTGGGCCTTATCGAGATTCCCGCCTCGATGAACCGCGTGGTCGAGATCCCCTCGCCCACCGGCACCTACTCCTACATCTTGCTCGAGGACGTCATCCTCGCCTGCCTGGACAGCTGCTTTGGCTCCTATAAGCCGCTGGATCGTGCGCTGATCCGCGTCACCCGCAACGCCGACATCGATCCGGACGGCGAGGGCGTCGAAGAGGAAGAGGACTACCGCCAGCACATGAAGCGCATCCTCAAGAAGCGCCTGCGTCTGCAGCCGGTAGTGCTCGCGGTCTCGGGGTCGCTCGAGAAGGCAACGCTCAAGACCATCCGCAAGGCGCTCGAGCTTTCGCGCCGCTCTGTCTTTACCTGCGATATCCCGCTCGACCTGGGCTACGTCTTTGGCATTGAGGGCAAGATTCCCGAGCACCTGCGCAACGAGCTGCTCTTTACGCCGTTTAGGCCGCAGCCCAATCCCACCATCGACATGACCCGCTCCATCCGCGAGCAGGTGCTGCAGCACGACAAGCTGCTCTTTTATCCCTACGAGGCCATGAACCCCTTCCTGGATCTGGTGCACGAGGCCGCCTACGACCCCGAGTGCATCTCGCTGCGCATCACGCTCTACCGCGTGGCCAAGCAGAGCCGCCTGTGCGAGTCGCTGATCGATGCTGCCGAGAACGGCAAAGAGGTCACGGTGCTCATGGAGCTCCGCGCGCGCTTTGACGAGCAGAACAACATCGAATGGGCCGAGCGCCTGGAAGAGGCCGGCTGCACCGTCATCTATGGTTCCGAGGGCTTTAAATGCCACTCAAAGATCTGCCAGCTCACCTATCGCGAGGGCATGGCGCTAACGCGCCTCACGCTTTTGGGCACCGGCAACTTTAACGAGAAGACGGCCAAACTCTACAGCGACTTTATGCTCATGACAGCCCATCCCGGCATCGGCGAGGACGCCAACCTGTTCTTCCGCAATCTGTCGCTGGGCAACCTGCGCGGCGACTACCGCTTCCTGGGTGTGGCGCCCGTCGGACTGAAACCGCTCATCATGCGCGGGCTTGACCGCGAGATCCAGCGCGCCCTTGCCGGCGAGCCCGCCCGCGTGTTCTTTAAGCTCAACTCGCTGACCGACCGCGAGGTTATCGACAAGATCGCCGAGGCATCGTGTGCCGGCGTGCGCGTAGACATGATCATCCGCGGCATCTCGTGCCTCAAGCCCGGTGTTCCGGGCAAGACCGAGAACGTGCATGTCCGCTCCATCGTCGGACGCTTTTTGGAGCACGCGCGCGTCTATGCTTTCGGCGTGGACTCGGACATGATTTACCTGAGCTCGGCAGACATGATGACGCGCAACACCGAGCACCGCGTGGAGATTGCCTTCCCCGTGCTCGACCCCACCTGCCGCGCCCTAGTGCACGAGTACATGGGCATGCAGCTGCGCGACAACGTGAAGGCCCGCAGCCTCACGAGCGACGGCACCTGGGTCCCCGTGGAGCGTGCAGAGGGTGAGAAACCCTTCAACTCGCAGGAAGCCCTGCTGGAGCGTGCCTATCGCAACGCCGAGGCCGCCGCGCAGCAGCGCGCACAGGAGAAGGAACGTGTGGCCGAGGAGGCCATTCAGGCCGATGTTGAACACGGGGCAGCTGCCAAACCGGAAGCGGTTGCAGCTCCCCCGGTGAATGAGCCCGAGGCTGCCGCAGAGCCCGCCGTGGAGAAAGCGCCCGAGCCCGCTACTGCGACTCCGGAGCCCGCCGCCGAGGCAAAGCCCGCCCCTGCTCCTGAGCCGCAGCCGGCCACACCCAAGGTCCAAGAGGTCCAGGCGACCGTCATTGAGCCCGAGCCTGCACCTGCACCTCAGCCCGATCCGCAGGTCATCAAGCCCGCACCCGAGACGAGCGCCCGTCGCGATAAGCCCGCCGGCAAGACCAAGGCCATCGAGCGCCATCGCCCCGGCCGCGTGCGCATGGGCCTGGGTCTGATCGGCCTGGGTCTTAAGACGCTCATTACCGGCAAGACGAAATAGTCGTTTGTAGAAGCAGTTTGTAGAAGCGCCCCGCATTTGAGGAAAGCCTCGGATGCGGGGCGCTTTTCCCTGCTACCATGGTGCGAACAACAACGCGAATGACAGGCAGGAATATGAAGCTCACTATAGAATCGATGACCTACGGCGCCGACGGGCTGGCGCACGCCGACAACGGCAAGGCCGTCTTTGTGCAGGGCGCCGTGGCAGGCGACACCGTCGAGGCCGAGGTCGTACAGGACGGCAAGTCGTTCATGCGTGCCCGCACCACCGAGATTCTGGAGCCAAGCCCCGATCGCATTCAGTCTCCCTGCCCCTTCGTGGGCATCTGCGGCGGCTGCTCGTGGGGCAATCTCTCACGCACGGCACAGCTCGCCGCCAAGGAGCAAAATCTGCGCTCCACGCTCGAGCGTATCGGCAAGTTCAGCCCCGATCAAGTCGATGAACTGGTGCAACCCATCCGCCACACCAAGGATGATTGGGGCTACCGCAATAAAATCGAACTCGAGCCGACCGTTGTAAACGGCCGCGTGCGTCTTGGCATGCACGGTGTCGATCCTCGCAAGATCGTGACCGTCGATTCGTGCCCGTTGTTCGACAAACGCTTCCCCAAGGCACTCAAATCGGTCGTCGGCGCGCTCAATTATCTGAGCGGCAGCCACGACCTGGGCCTTGAGCGCGTGGGCATTCGCGCCTCGCGTCGCACCAAGGCACTCGAGGTGGCGCTCTGGACGCCTACGGGCTCTTTCCCGCGCTCGCAAGTCTCGCGCGTGTTGGCAGACGCCGCGCACCCCACAAGTGTCGTACGCGTGATGAGCAAGGGCGAAAAGAAGGCCCGCCGTGTCTCCAAGGTCGAAATGCTCGCCGGAGAGGGCTCATGGACCGAGAATATCACCGAGGGTCAGATGCGCTTGTCTGCCCCGTCTTTTTTCCAGGTCAACACCAAGGGTGCCGAGATTTTGATCGAGCTTGTCATGGAAACGCTCGATCCGCAGGAAGACGAGCTTGCCGTGGACCTGTACTGCGGTGCCGGCACCTTTACCCTGCCGCTCGCCCGCCGCTGCGACTTTGTCGCCGCCGTCGAGGCCTACGGCCCCGCCGTGCGCGACCTGCGCCGTAACCTGGAGATCAACAAGCTTGATAACGTCGACGTCATTGGCGGAGACGCGGTGCGCGAGTTCCCCGACCAGGATGCCGACGTCTTGGTGGTCGACCCGCCGCGCGCAGGCCTCGCCCCCGAAGCGATCGACCTTATCGCCAGCACGAGTGCCCACGATGTCGCCTACGTGAGCTGCGACCCGGCCACCCTGGCGCGCGATCTCAAACGCTTTGTCGAAGAAGGCACCTTCTCCCCCGTAAAGATCACGCCAGTCGACCTGTTCCCACAAACCTTCCACTGCGAGACCGTCGTCCACCTTAGGCGCAACTAGCCACTTAATCATTGCTCAGAAAAATCATTGGGAAATCGAGCGTGGCAAGCGGAGGTCTTCGGGGTATAAGACGGCTAATTGTATGCCGCCTATGAAAGGAACCCTCATGCCCAGCGTTGCCGTTCTCGCCGCCGATGGCTTTGAAACTATTGAATGCTTGACCATGGTCGATGTCATGCGTCGCGGCGGCGTGCGTGCCACGCTCGTCTCGATTATGCCCACGCGTGAGGTCGTAAGCTCGCTGCAGATCCCCGTGACCTGCGATGCGCTCTTTGATGAGATCAACTTTGACGAGTACGACTGCGTCGTGCTGCCCGGCGGCCTGCCCGGTGCCACCAACCTGCGCGCCGATCAGCGTGTCTGCGACGTGGTCTGCGAGTTCGCCGCGACCAAGCACGTCGCCGCCATCTGCGCCGCCCCGTTTATCCTGGGCGAGCTCGACCTACTCGAGGGGCGCCACGCCACGTGCTTCCCTGGCTTTGAGAAAAGCTTCCCCGAAGGCGCCTATACTGGCGAGAAGGTCACGCAAGACGGCAACATCATCACTGCCAGCGGCATGGCACAGTCACTCCCCTTTGCATTGGAGCTGCTGCGCACGCTCGCTGGCGACAAGGCCGTCGAGAAGGTCGCCGAGGGCATCCAACTATGATTTTGGCTTCGCAATCGCCGCGCCGCATAGAGCTGATGCGCGAGGCAGGCTACAACATTCGCGTGATTCCCGCGGATATCGACGAAACGCCCTTTGATGGCGAGGCTCCGCTCACGCTTGTCGAGCGCTTGGCACGCGCCAAGGCGGCTGCCGTTGCTGCCGAGTATGCCGAGCCCAAAGAACTGACGGTCGCGGCCGACACCATCGTCACCTTCGACGGCAAGATTTTGGGCAAGCCGGCAACCGAGGGCGAGGCGCGCACCATGCTCCGTGAGCTTTCGGGCCGCACGCACCAGGTCGCAACCGGCGTCTGCATCGTTAAGGCAGGCGATACGGCCGCCCCGCATGCCGCCGAGAGCCTATCCTTTGTCGATGTGACCGACGTGACGTTCTACGAGCTCACCGACGAGCAGATCGAGCGCTACGTCGCCTCGGGTGAGCCCATGGACAAGGCCGGCGCCTACGGCATTCAGGGCACAGGCGGACGCATGCTCGCGCACGATATTTCGGGCGACTTCTATAACGTGGTGGGCCTACCCATCGCCCGCGTCGCGCGCGCGATTCAAAAACTCTCGTAATTGCATCTGGCGCTGGGTATTCCCCAGCGCCTACAATTTTGGCGTACCGTACGGATCCCGACCGGGCACAAGGCGCGGCGGAAAACCGATAGGAGTTAAACATGGATACACTGCTCGAGGCCATTGACGTCTGCGATGTCGATGGCTTTTGCTATGGCAACTATACGGACGAGGAGGCCGGCACCGGTTGCACCGTAATCGTGGCGCCCGAGGGTGCCGCCGGCGGCGTTGACGTTCGCGGCGGTGCTCCAGCATCGCGCGAAACCGACCTGCTGCGACCCGAGAACACCGTCGACAAGGTCCACGCCGTCTGCCTTTCGGGCGGATCGGCCTTTGGCCTCGAGGCTGCAAGCGGCGTGGCCCGCGAGCTTGAGAGCCGCGGCATCGGCCTTCCCGTCGGCCCCACACAGGTGCCTATCGTGTGCTCCAGCTGTATCTTCGACCTCGCCTTTGGTAACCCCACCGTACGCCCCGACATTGAGGCAGGCATCTCCGCCGTGCGCGAGGCGCTCGACAACACCCCCACCACGCTCGAGCAGGGCAATGTAGGTGCCGGCACCGGCGCCACTGTAGGCAAGCTCATGGGGCCTGCCACCTGCATGAAGGCCGGCCTTGGAGCTGCCGCCGTGGCACTCGGCCCCATCAAGGTGGGCGCCGTGGTCTCAGTCAACGCCTGCGGCAACGTGGTCGACCCCTTCACCGGCGAGTGGGTCGCCGGCATGCGCGCCGCAGCCGATAGCGACCAGATCGTCGACATGGAACTCGCAGCCTTTGCCTCCGCCGGATCCATGCAGATGCCGCTCGACCGCACCAACACCACCATCAGCTGCATCGTCACCAACGTGGAACTCACTAAGGCACAAGCTACCAAGGTCTCCCAGATGGCCGCAGACGCCTACGCACATGCCATCCGTCCCACGCACACCACCAACGACGGCGACACCATCTACACCCTCGCCAGCGGCAAACTGGGCGCCCAGGCAAGCGCCGCCGTTCCCCTAGACCTGCTGGGCATGCTCGCAGTAAGGGCCCTACAGACCGCCATCGTAAACGGAGCCAAAACCGCCAAAACCTCCCACGGAATCCCAGGTGCTGCGAAGTAATCTCACTCGACCGTCGGTCGGAGGCGGGCGGGCATTACGTTTGCTGCTCTACAGTCCTATGCAAGACGAAGGCCACATTAAGTGGCCTTCTTT
>CABVAY010000066.1 GCA_902496455.1 uncultured Collinsella sp. | reverse complement strand
GCATCTGATGGTGTCGACGTCAATGGTATACGGGTGCATCATCGACGTCTTCAATACAGAAAATATCAGTGCGGAATGTTTTGGGAGGTAGCCCAAACAGCCCCGGCGGGGGTCCTGTGTAGTCACCCTTTAGGCGGAACTCTCCTAATTATTTGGATGAGTCGTTTACTTACTTGTGCTGTTACCGTCTTCCCGCTGTTGTTGGGGTATGCTTTGTTCGTATGTAAACGTATGACATGTTGATGGGGGAGGGTGCTATGGCTCGCGAGAGTGCTCGTTCTAAAGATACGGCTAAGCCTGGCATCAAGGAAGTTGCAGCGGTGGCGGGGGTTTCGCCTACTACGGTATCTCGCGTGCTTAATAATCGCGGCTACATTAGCCAGGAAACCCGCGATAAAGTCCATGCGGCGATGGAGCGCATCAATTACACGCCCAACGATATCGCCCGTGCCATGCTCAACGGTCGCCTGAACCTTATCGGCATGATTGTTCCCTTTGTGAGCAGCCCGTTCCATGCTCAGGTTGTGCAGGCGGTCGAGCGCACGTTAGCGGAAAACGGCTTTAAGATGTTGCTGTGCAACAGCGCCAATCGACCCGATCTTGAGCGTTCCTATATTGACATGCTCCGCCGCAATATGGTCGACGGCGTCATCGTCAACTCCCTCAATATCGGTGCCGAGGCATATGCCGAGATGGGCTTGAGCCTGGTTGGCATCGACTGCGATCTTGGCGAGGGCTCTGTCCAGATTGCAAGTGACAGCTATGGCATCGGCGAGCTCGCCACGCGCCGTCTGATTGATGACGGCTGCAGGCGTATCCTGTGCCTGCGCAGCAATAGCCGCATGCGCATGCCTGCCAATAAGCGTACCGATGCCTACCTCGATGTTGTTGAGCAGGCCGGTTTGTCCGCGCTTGTCCGTGAGATTGAGTTCGTTAAGCCCGACGACGAAAAGGGCGCGGTCGTTGCGAAGATCCTCGATGAGAACCCCGATATTGACGGCATCTTTGCGGGAGACGATACGATGGCGGCCATCTGTCTCAACGTGATGAAGCAGCGCGGCTTGAGCGCTCCAGATGATATTAAGGTCGTGGGCGCGGATGGTGCCCGCCGAACTATGACGTTTATGCCTGACTTAACAACCGTACGTCAAGATATCGATCGCATCGGAGAGCTCGCGGCGCAATCCATCATCGCTCTTATTAACGGCGATAATCCCGAATCGAATATCAAGCTCCCCGTTGAACTCATTGAGGGCAAAACCGCGTAGTTCATCCCGTGCCAAAAGAATTCCTCAAACGCCTCTGATGACCGTTCACCGGCATATGTCAACCGTTTGCCGACGACTGGAACTGCGAAAAGACGTATTGGTGTGAAAACGTTTGACATATGAAAACGATTGACATATCTTGCCATTGTACCGAGTTAGTATGTCGTGGAAAGGAAGTCTCGGATGCACAAGGTGTATTACCAGCCTGAGGGAATTTGGGTAGGCGACATCATGCCGTACGGCGAGGACGGCACGTTCTATCTCTATCATCAGCGTGACACGCGTAACCCCGAACCTTTCGGAGAGCCGTTTGGCTGGGCACTCGCTACGACCAAGGATTTCGTCAACTACAAGGACTTTGGCGAGAGCCTTGAGCGTGGCGGCGACGAGGAAGTCGACCAGTACATTTATGCCGGCACGGTGTTTAAGGTGGGCGACAAGTACCATGCGCTCTACACTGGTTGCAATCGCGATAAGGTCCGCGCACGTTTGATGAAGCAGGTTCTTCTTCACGCAACGAGCGACGACGCCGTCAAGTGGGAGAAGAACATCGCCGAGACGCTGCTTCCGCCCCAGGAGGGTTACGATGACCGCAACTGGCGCGATCCCTTTGTGCTTTGGGATGAGGAGAACGAAGAGTACATGCTCATCCTTGGCACGCGTGTGGGCGAGGACAAGCGTCTGATGACCGGCCGCCTGGTCAAGTTCACCTCCAAGGATCTGACCAACTGGGAGTTCCAGGGCGACTGGTGGAACCCGGGCCTGTACACCATGTTTGAGATGCCTGATCTCTTTAAGATGGGCGACTGGTGGTACCTCGTCTTTTCCGAGTACAGCGACGGCAACAAGACCCGTTACCGCATGTCCAAGTCCATCAACGGTCCTTGGATTACCCCCGCTGACGACTCCTTCGACGGCCGCGCGTACTACGCCGCTCGCACCGCATTCGATGGCGAGCGTCGCGTTCTCTTTGGTTGGGTCCCGACGCGTGACGAGGGCGGTGACCCCAGCTCTTACCTGTGGGGTGGCACCTTTATGCCCCTCGAGATCGTTCAGCGTGCCGACGGAACGCTCGGCACCAAGCTTCCCGACAGCATGCTTGGCGCCTTTGGCGAGGCTAAGGCAGTCGAGACCTTTGAGCTTTCCTGCGAGTCGGGCAAGGTCGAGCAGGTGCTCGCCGCGGATGCCGGCTCCACCTACTTGCTCGATGCCGACATTGAGCTCGGCGGTAACGCTGCCGGCTTCTCGGTCAAGTTCGCCGAGGACGCCGAGACTGGTCTTGCCTATGAGTTCCGCGCCAACCTGCGCGAGGGCAAGCTCGAGTTCACGCCGGCTCCCCAGTACCCGTGGTTCCAGGTCAACAACATGGGCCTCGAGCGTCCGTTGTTCTTTAAGGGCGAGGGCACTCACCATGTGCGTCTGGTCGTCGACGACGACATCGCGACCATCTTTGTCGATGATGTTGCGCTCAACGCTCGCTTCTGCAACAAGCAGGGCCAGGGTGTGGCGCTTACCGTCACCGACGGTGCGCTCAAGTGCGCAAACGCAACGATTGCGTCTCTGTAGCGGCAACGAACCGTTTTATGATTTAGAAAAGGAATGGAGAGGAACATGGACTACAAGGCAGTGTCCCAGCAAGTCGTCGACAACGTCGGCGGACTGGAGAACATCGAGGGCGCCACGCATTGCGTGACTCGTCTGCGTCTGGTGCTCAAGGATACGAGCAAATACAACAAGGCCGAGCTCGAGAACATCGATGGCGTCAAGGGCGTGCTGTACAACAGCGGCCAGCTCATGATCATTTTCGGTACCGGTACCGTCAACAAGGTCTTCGATGAGTTTATGGCTCTGACGGGCGTTAAGGAGATCAGCGCTTCCGAGGTCAAGGGCGCCGAGGCGGACAAGAAAGGCAAGTTCTTCTCGGTCCTCAAGGTATTCTCGGACATCTTTATCCCCATCATTCCCGCTTTCGTCGGCGCTGCTATCATCGTCGGCCTTAAGTCGCTGATCGTTGCCAACGGACTCTTCGGCATGGAGGGCAGCCTTGCCGACCACAGCGAGTTCCTCAAGAACCTCGCAAGCTTCTTTGCCATTATCGCCACTACGTTTGACTACCTGCCTGTCCTGGTTATGTACAGCGCAGTGAAGCGTTTTGGCGGTAACCCGATTCTGGGCATCCTCGTCGGTATCGTCATGGTTCACCCGAGCCTTATGAACCGCAACACGTTCGTTATGGACCCGACGGGTGCTGAGTACTGGAACTTCGGTCCGCTATCCATTCCCATGGTTGCTTTCCAGGGCGGTGTGTTCCCCGCAATCCTGACTGCCTGGTTTATGGCCAAGGTCGAAAAGATTGCCCAGAAGTACATCCCCGAGGTCGTTTCGTTCGTCTTTGTCCCGACCGTTACCCTGATTCTTGCTAACGTCGCCCTGTTCACCGTGTTCGGCCCGCTCGGCAACCTGATCGGTGACGTCCTCGCTGGCGTAATCGATATCCTGTACAACAGGATGGGCGTCTTTGGTGCCTTTGTCTTTGCCGCGTTCCTGCAGCCGCTCGTCGTTACCGGTACGCATCAGTTCATCCAGGGTATCGAGGCCAACCTCGTTGCCACGACCGGCTTCAACTACATCCAGGCCATCTGGTCGGTTTCCATCATCGCCCAGGGCGGCGGCGCCATCGGTATGTACCTCATTCACAAGAAGCACTCCAAAGAGCGCAACATCTGCATGTCGTCCTTTATCCCGACGCTGGTCGGAATCTCCGAGCCCGCTATCTTCGCTGCAAACATGCGCTACTCGATCATCCCGTTCATCTGCGCATGCATCGGTGCAGGCTGTGGCGGTGCCTTCGTCAAGCTCTTTGAGGTGCGCGCTATCGGTCAGGGTCTGACCGGCGTGCTTGGCCTGCTCATCGTTACGCCCGAGACCCTCGTGTGGTATGTGGCTGGCAATCTCATCGCCTTTATCGTGCCGATCGTCTTGATCTTTGCCTACAACAAGGCAAAGGGCGTGCCGACCACCGATGAAGAGGGCGCTGGCGCTGGCTTCGACGTCAGCTTCTAGTTGAGCCGTTCAAAGTGATGTGCGGATAAGTCCATTTGAGGAAGGGCGTTCGACTCGTGTGAGTCGAGCGTCCTTCCCCATAGACGAGAAAGTCAACGGCGATGTTTAATCAAAAAAATAAGGTGACACGCGCGGACTATGAGCAGTGGCGTGCCGGACAGGATGAGACGGCGGGTCGCATCGCGTCCGACCCCGATAGGCTCCTGTTCCATGTGGAGCCTGAGCTTGGCTGGCTCAACGACCCCAACGGTTTGGTTCAGATTGGTGATACGTATCACATCTATCATCAATACGATCCGTTCGATGCTGCGCATGGCGGTCCAGTGCTTTGGAACCATCTGACGACAAAGGATTTTGTGAAGTACGAGAATCACGGCCCCGTGCTGTTCCCCGATTCCGATTTGGATTCGAGTGGAGCGTATTCTGGTTCTGCCTTTGTACGTGATGGCAAGATTCACTACTTCTATACCGGCAACGTCAAGCATTTTGACCGCGATGATTACGACTACGTGTTGACGGGCCGTGAGCAAAACCAGATTCATATGGTTGCCGAGAATCCCGACGAATTGGGCGAGAAGCGCATAGCTGTTGGGCCGGTCGATTACCCCGACGATATCGGTACGCACGTGCGCGACCCCAAGATCCTTGAACACGACGGTATCTACTACATGGTTCTGGGCGCTCGTACGAAAGACGATCGCGGGTGCGTGCTTGTCTATACCTCGCGTGATCTAGAGGACTGGGGCTATGCGACGCGCATTGAGCTGGGCGAGAAGTTTGGCTTTATGTGGGAGTGTCCTGATCTGTTTGAGCTCGATGGCGAGCTTATTCTCGTTTGCTGTCCGCAGGGCGTGCCCGCCGATGGCTGGCGTTACCGCAATCCGCATCAGTGCGTGTGGTTCTCCATCGAGGCCGATTGGGGGGCGCCGAGCTTTAAGATCGTCGGCCAGGGCATGCCTCCGATGGTTGATGCCGGTTTTGATTTCTATGCCCCGCAGTCCTTTGAGGATGCTGCAGGTCGGCGTTTGATGATCGGGTGGTCTGGTTGCCCCGATGCGACGGCAGAAAGCCCGACGGTTACACGCGGGTGGCAGTGCGCGTTGACGGTGCCGCGAGAGCTGAGCATACGCGATGGTAAGCTCTGCCAGCAGCCGGCGCACGAGATTGAGAGGATGCGCGGTGACTGCGTTCGCGCGACAGGCGGTGAAACCGTTGAGGAGCCGGGCCGCCTGTTTGATCTTGTGGTTTCCTGTGAGGGCGCCAAGATGGCCGAGCTCGAAATCCGCAAGGGTGTCTTTGTGCGTTATGCGGACGGGATGCTTACCCTCGACATGGGTGACGAAGGCTATGGGCGCGACCAGAGGTCGATCGAGCTCAGCGAGCTTCGCGACCTGCGCGTGCTTTCGGACACTACGATGGTCGAGATTTTTGCAAATGGCGGCGAGGCGGCACTTACGAGCCGTACCTATTCGCCGGCGGTTCCGGCGATGGGGTTGCATGCCGAGGGTGCGGCGTCGATGGATTTCTACCGCCTCGCGCATTAACCGTGTGTGGAGCGCGATTGGACTTGCTGGGCGGAATGCGTCGCAGTTGCTGCAGCGAACTACCGTTCATCGCGTATAGCTACCGTTTGCGGGATAAGTAACACTCATTTATAAACCGTGTAAAATCTCAGGTAAGCACGGAGTTTTCCAGGGAGACGCTGTCCTTTGTTGTGCGCAAGGGGCGGCGTCTCTTTGGCGCTTAGATGCTGTTGCACAACAGTGCGGTGGCCTGTGCTTGGTATTGGAAAGTCGACGTTGAGATAGGTCGTGATGATAATGGGCAAGTACGTAATCGTGGTTGAGTCTGGGTCGGATGTAACGCCGGAGCTCTGCGAGCGCTACGGCATCGTGCGCGTGCCCATGCATGTCACGATTGGTGACGAGACCGTCGAGGACGGCTCGATCGATCCGCTCGAGATTTATTCGCGCTGCAACGAGTTTGGTGTGATGCCCAAGACCAGTGGCTGTTCGCCAGCGGATTTTGCGCATGTGTACGACCGCATCCATGCCGAGCAGCCCGACGCGACTATTTTGCATCTTGCATATTCCGAGGCCACGACCTGTTCGCATCAGTCCTCTAAGATTGCGGCTCAGGGGCGCGACTACGTGTTCTCCATGGACACGCGCTTTGTCTCGGTGGGCCAGTCGCTCGTTGTCGTCGAGACCGCCAAATACATCGAGGCTCACCCCGATGCCACCGTCGACGAGATCTTTGCATTTACGAATTCCGTCATGGACCGCGTGCTGTTGGGCTTTGTTCCTACCGACCTTGCCTTCCTTAAGGCAGGTGGTCGCTTGTCAAACGTCGCGTTCCTTGGCGCCCACCTGCTCAAGATTAAGCCCTGCATTGAGGTAACGGGCGGTAAGTTTGTGGCGACCAAGAAGTTCCGCGGCTCTATGCTCAAATGCGCCCGTGCCTTTATTGATCACATGGTAGAGAAGGGCGAGATCGACTACTCGCATATTGGCCTGGCGTATTCGGTGGGTCTTTCCGAGGAGTTGCGCGACGACATGGAAGTCTATGCACACGATCTTGGCTTTAAGGACATTACCTGGACTCAGGTCGGCGGCGTCATCTCGAGCCATTGCGGCCCGACCGCCTTCGGCGCGGTGCTTACGCTTAAGGCGTAAGGCCTGGCGTCTATCGATTTCTATTGCCACGGCGGCGGGCGGGTT
>CABVAY010000065.1 GCA_902496455.1 uncultured Collinsella sp. | reverse complement strand
CGCAGCGCGCCGGCCTTTCTTTGTTTCGATATCAAAAAGCCCGGTCGGCAGCCGCGAAAGCTACCGACCGGGCAAATCGTAGGCAATATGGTTGCTGTCGAGCAGCTGCTCAGCTTAGCCCAGCAGGCTCAGACCCACGGAGACAAACGCCAGGATAACGCCGACGATGGACTCGCCACCGAGCAGGCCGCTGGCGACAACCAGGCCCTGCTCCTGGAAGGCGGCGTCCTTGGCGGCCTTTTCCTCGTCCGAAAGACCAGCGGTGGCGTCGCGGTGAGCGGCCCACTTGTCGTAGGCGAGCTTAACGCAGGAGCCCAGGAAAGCCGTGAGCGACATGTAGAACGGCAGGTACACGCCCAGGCCGATCATCATGGCCGGAATGCCGAGCCAGTACATGACGATGCCGGCGATAAAGCCGCCCGCAAACCACGGCACGCTCGGGATGCCCGAGACCATGGTGGCGACGACGCTTGCCTGCGCGGCCACAAAGCTCTTGTCGGGTCCAAAGGCGTCCGGACCATAGGCGGTTACGAGCGCGACCATGACGGCGGCAGCGACCAGGGCGCCCACGATGCCGCCGATGGCCTGGCCGACCCACTGTGCACGCGGGTTGGTGCCCAGCACGGCGCCGGCCTTAAAGTCGTTCATGACGTCGCCCGCAAGGCCGCACGCTACGGCCACGATGCCGGCGATAAAGAACAGTTTAACCTGCGCGAGCTGCGCGAAGGCAGCCACGATGAGCATAACGATGAGGCCAAAGATCTCCATGGGGTCGATGCCCGTCTGGCCGCAGCTCTGTGCGCTCATGATGGTGGTGACAAAGGTGAACAGCGTCACGATGACGGCCGGGACGGGACCAAGGTCGAGCGCGATGGCGACGATCACGGCGATGGCGGCAGCGCCCAGGCCGATGATGCCGGCGTCGAGTTTAAGGGAGCCCGAGATGAGCGACTGCTCGTCGGTGTCGGTGGAGCTGTCGGCGGCAAGACCGCGGACGATACCGGCGACCTGCGGCAGGATGTCCTTGAGGACGACGGCGACGCCAAAGCCCATCATGAGGCCCATGCCCAGGGACTTGACGATGCCTTGCGCAGTCATAACGTCGAACAGACCGGCAGCGGTGCCGCCCACGATGATGCCAAAGTTGCCCAACAGGGCGCCGGCAAACCAGAAAGCGACCGGGGCGAAGCCCACGAGGAAGCCGATGGACAGCAGCATGGGCGAGTTGTAGATGGCAAAGGTCACGCCGGGGATGTTGAGCGTGCACAGCATGCTGGGCACCACGCCCAGGGCGTCGCGCAGCACGCTGTAGATGCCTGCGATGGCCATGGAGCCAAAGAGCTGCTTACCGGTCTTGTCGCCGGCCTCGGTGGCGCGTAGGGTCTGAGCTGCGGCGTTGCCGGTGGGGAACTCCAGCGCGGCGTCCACGATAAAGTGACGGTGGATGAGCGCGGTGGCCAGCAGGCCCAGGATGGTGCCGGCGAGCGCCACGATAAACATGTCGAGCCAGCTGATCTGGTCGGCATAGCCCAGCATCCAGGCGCCCGGGATGGTAAACGCCAGGCCGCCGGCGACCATGGCGCCCGCGGACATGATGGTGTGGGTGACGTTGGCCTCGTTGAGGCTGGCATTGCCCATGAGCTTCAGGAAGAACAGCGAGATGACGGCAGCGAAAATGATTGGCCAGGGGAGGGCGCCCATCTTGAGGGCCGTGTAGGCCGAGCTTGCCGTGATGATCACGCAGCCAAGGACGCCGATGACGACACCGCGCAGCGTGAGTTGCCCGCGCATCGAGGCGCGGTTCGAGGGATTGCTCATATAGAACTCCTTTGCGTATATCCGCTTCCCCCGGGAGCGCCGCTACGGATGCGGCGCGGGAAGTCGGGTTACCAAAGGCCGTCGCGTGAGCTCGCAAACGACCGCGCATCAGTATAGCCGCAACCTAGTCATTTTGGGATGACTGGTTTAGGTAGGCGATATACTGCTGGGCAGACGAAAGGAGCGCCGACGATGCTTAATGGGTGCGCATATATATTGACGGTCGACGTGGGTAACACGTTCATTCGCTTTGGCCTGTTTGCAGAGGATTCGGCCGCGGCGCAGGAATGCCCGCTTGCGACGTGCGAGATCACGACGCCGTCGAGCATCACGGCCGATGAGGCTCGCATGAGGCTCGCGCAGGTCATGGGCGCGCTGTCAGCCGATGCGGGCGTGCCGGGTGCGCTCGTACCCGCCGCGGCCGTGCTGAGCTGTGTGGTCCCGGCGCTCGAGCGCCCATGGAGGGCAGCACTTTCCCGTACCTGCACGGGGCGCGTACTCACCGTGGGGCCGGGCCTCAAGACCGGCATACCCGTGCACTACGACGATCCGGCAGAGATCGGTCCCGACCGCATCGCCGACGCCGTGGCTGCCCGCGCCGTCTACGGCTCTCCGTGCATCGTGATCGACCTGGGCACTACGACCAATATCGAGGTCATCGATACGCGCGGAACCTTTGTCGGCGGCGTCATCGCGCCGGGTCTGGCACTTGGCGCCCGCTCGCTTTCGGCGGCAGCAGCGCGCCTGCCGCAGGTCGAGCCCTCGGCACCCACGCATGTGATCGGTCGCAACACGCGCGAGGCCATGCGCTCGGGCGTGGTCTTGGGCGAGGTAGCCCGCATCGACGGCATGCTCGACATGGTGCTTGCCGAGATGCGCTCGACCAAGGCAGCGGGCGAGGGCAGCGTGCCCATCGTCATCACCGGCGACGATGCCGAGGCGCTCGCGGCGTTGGTCGGCCACAGCCTGACGGTAGACGACGCACTGACGCTGCGGGGTCTCGCCGAGCTGTACCGCATTAACCAAAAGCCTCGCCGCGCATAAAGTCGAGGACGTCGGCGGGAGAGGAAACAGCCCCACCTTTCACCTGCTACAATGGGTCAAACTATTGCGATTTCGGAGGTGTCTGCCATGTCGGACGATCTTCATCAAACTTCGTCAGGCAAGCGCCTGGACGTCATTAGCTGGGACGAGTTCTTTATGAGCGTGGCCATCGCCGCGCAGCGCCGCAGCAAGGACCCCAACACGCAGGTGGGTGCGTGCATCGCCAACACCAACCACCGCATCCTTTCGGTGGGCTACAATGGTACACCCTCGGCGCTCAACGACGACTTTTTTCCGTGGGGTACGAGCGACGACCCGCTGCAGGACAAGCACAACTACGTGGTCCATGCCGAGGCCAACGCCGTGCTCAACTACCGTGGCTCGCTCAAGGACCTCGAGGGTTCCACGGTCTACGTCACGCTGTTCCCGTGCCATGACTGCGCCAAGATTTTGGCTCAGGTGGGCGTGGGCGAGGTTGTCTACCTGGACAACAAGTACGCCGACACCGATGACGGCCGTATCAGCCGCCGCATTCTCGACTCCTGTGGCATCAGCTACCGCCAGGTTATCGTCGATGTTCACATCGGCACCGAGGGGCGGGCTCGGCAGTAGCGCGTGGCAACGCCAGCTGGCGGCAAAAGCAGCTAAAAGAGCCCCGTCCCAAATTGACTACTCGTGAAAGTCGCGTCCGCGCGCATGGACGGCTCGTGAGCGGGTACACGGCTGTAGTAACATAGCTCTGTCCGCGGGCGCGCCCGCGTTATTGTGAGAAAGGAGCCCCTGTGGCTGTTAACGAAGAGCTGCTTAAGAAGGTTCTTGAAGAGATTCGCCCCAACCTACAGGCCGACGGCGGCGACATGGAGTATATAGGCGTTGATGACGAGGGCGTCGTCAAGCTGGAGCTTCAGGGCGCCTGTGCCGGTTGTCCCATGAGCGCCCTGACGCTTTCCATGGGCATCGAGCGTATCCTCAAGGAGCACGTGCCCGGCGTTACCCGCGTTGAGCAGGTCAATGCCTCCGGCGAGACCGATGACCTGTACGACGAGTATGCGCCGTTCTAAGAAGTGAAAGCTGCGGGCGATATGCTCCGCATAGACGTCACGCCCGAATATGCGGCTGCGAGCGCAAGGCCCGCGGCCGCATTTGTATGTAGGGAGCAGGGGGACCGATATGCTCAACGACCTCTACCATATGCTTGATCCCGTCGCCATCTCGGCGGGGCCCATCACCATCTACTGGTACGGCTTGGCCTATGTGGTCGGAGCTCTGCTCACGGCGGTCGTCATGTACCGCACGCAGCGCCGTTGGGGTTTTGACATTACGGTCGACGACCTGACGAGTGTCGTGGTCGGCGTGGTCTTTGGCCTCATTATCGGTGCGCGCCTGTTCTACGTCATCTTTTACGGCGACGGCTACTACTGGGCGCATCCGCTCGAGATCTTTGCCACCAATGAAGGCGGCATGAGCTTCCATGGCGGCCTGGTGGGCGGCATCATCGGCGGCGTGCTCGTGTGCCGCATGTATAAGCTCGACGCATGGACTTTGGCGGACCTTGCCGTCATAGGCGCGCCGCTGGCGCTGTGCCTGGGACGTTGCGCCAACTTCGTGAACGGAGAGCTGTGGGGCAAGCCGACCGATCTACCCTGGGGCGTGGTCTTCGGTGGCACCGCGGGCGATATGCCGCGTCACCCCTCCCAGCTCTACGAGGCATTTCTTGAGGGCATCGTGCTCTTTTGCATTCTGCAGGTGCTCAGCCGCAAAAAGCCGCTACTGCCCCAAGGCACGTTTATGGGCGTCTTTGTGATGGGCTACGGCATCGTTCGCTTTTTGATTGAGTTTGTGCGCGTGCCCGATGCGCAGCTGGGCTATCTGCTGGGTGGCGTCATCACCATGGGTCAGCTGCTGAGTTTGCCGCTTGTGATCGCGGGCCTGGCGCTCATCATCTTTGCTCGTCGCCGCAACCAGCCCCAGCGCATCTACCTCGACGCCTAGCCATCACGAACCACCACAAAGGGGACAGGCACCTTTGTGGTGGTTCGCTGGGCAACGATGACAGAACTGTAACGTTTCACCAGATAAAACCTGCCAAAATAAACCTGTCCCTTTTTGGCAGGTTTCTAGAAAGGCTCTTTGGACTGTGAAGGATTCCGATCTCTCCACAACGGCTGCGCGCGACGCTGCCCGCATCGTCTGGTTTAAGCGCTACCCCGCCAAGCAGACGCTCATCGCATTTTTGCTCGCGCTGTTGGCGACCACGGCGTTTTCCATCGATCCCGCCCCGGTGTCGAGCAACGCAGTCTTGGCGATTGACCCCAAAGCCTCGGGCATGCTGTACGTGTGCTACGAGGTGCTCCTCTCGTTTGCCGGCCATACCGACGCGGTCATGCTGCTTGCGCTTGCCTGCCTGCTCACGCTGCCGTTTCGCTACGTGTTCTTTGGCCGTGGCGACACCTGGCGCCCATCGATCATTCTGCCGTCGCTGTTCTTTGCCATCTGCATGGTGTTCGGCCGCAGCTACGATCTCACCGACTCGGCCGAGATTGTCCTTGGCGACAAAGCCCGCATCATCTGCGCCTGGATTGGCGGCGCGGGCTGGATGCTCCTAGCGATCGTTGCCTTCTACCTTGCCTTTGAGTGTCTAGATTGGCTGAGCTCTCGGCGCATCCCGTTTTCGGAAGCGCACTTTGGCCGCGTATGGCGTGTGGCTCACGCCGTGCTCTCGGTCCATCCCTTTGCCGGGCCCTTCCTGGTGCTTATGATCGCCTGGGCGCCCACGCTCATCGCTTCGCTGCCCGGCCTTTTTATGGGAGATACGGGTGCGCAGATTCGCCAGTGGTTCAACTATCCCAACGGCACGAGCGACTATCTGCGCCTACTCAACCCCAACGTGCTGCTCAACGGGCATCATCCCGTAGTGCACACGGCCATTATCGGCTCGTGCGTTCAGCTGGGGCTTTCGCTGTTCAACAGCGCTAACGCGGGCCTCATCATCTATACCTGCGCTCAATTTGTCATCACGGCTGCCTGCATGGCGTATTCCATTTCGTCGCTGCGCAAACTGGGCGTGAGTCTGCCGGTTCGCGGTGCGATCCTGCTGTTCTTTGCGTTTATGCCGATGTTCTCTAACTACGCGGCGTTGCTCACCAAAGATGTGCTCTTTGCCGACGCGTTCTTGGTGCTGCTGGTACAGACCGTCAAGCTCGTGGCATGTGGCCTGCCCCGTCGCGATGCCAATGCCGAGCGTGCGGGCGAACAGAGGCCCGTGCTCTTTGCGCGCCACGACTGGCTGCTTCTCGCTCTGGGCGCCATGGGTTCCACGTTTCTGCGCAACGGCGGCCTGGTGTTTCCGCTGGCGGCATGCGTAATCGCGGCGACGTTTTGCGCATGGGACGTGCATGTGGCTCGTCGTGCAGCCAAGCAGGCTGGTGCTGCGCCTTCGGGCGCCATCTCGCGTTTCCGCTGGGTTGGCGTTCTCGCGGTGCTCGCGCTCTGCCTTGCCTCTAATATGTACTTCACCAAGGTCTTTATGCCGGCGCACGATATCACGCCTGGCTCCAAGCGCGAAATCCTCTCGATTCCGTTCCAACAGACGGCTCGTTTCGTCCAAAAGCACGACGGCCTCAACTCGGGCGTCAACCCTACGGTTAAGGAGGACGGCACCATCGTGGAGGCGCCCTGCGACGGTTTGGTAACCGATGAGGAGCGCGCCGTGATCGACCGGGTGCTCAAGTACGAGAATCTGGGCCGCCGCTACAACCCCGACAAGTCCGATGCCGTCAAGAACTGCTTTAACGAGTACGCCTCGCAGGAGGACATCAAGGCCTATTTTGAGGTGTGGGCCCAGTTGTTCAAAAAGGATCCCGAGTGCTATATCTCGGCGCTTATCAATAACTACTATGGTTATTTTTATCCGAGCGCGCGCGATGCCTGGGTCTACAGCACGGCGCGTAGTGCCGAGATCATGGCGCGTCCCGACAACCTCAAGTACTTCGACTTCCATCCGGTTGACAGCAACGTGGTGCGCTGGTGTGACCATCTGATCAACCTATACCGTGTGGCGGTGCAGCGCATCCCGTTTATTTCGCTCACCATGAGCTCGGCCACCTATGTGTGGATCATGATCGCCGTGGTGGTCTACCTGCTGCGTCGTCATTCATGGCGTGCGCTGGCGATCTGGGTGCCGCTGTTGGGCGTACTCGCTGTGTGCCTGATTGGCCCGTGCAACGGCTCGACTTACATGCGCTACCTGTATCCGGTCATCGCCTGCATGCCCTTCGCCATCGGCGCCACCGTCACCCGCAGCGACTTCCTCTGGTTCTAATTTGGTGCATTGAGGGCCAGGTTTCTTTGCACCAAAGGGGACATCGGTTGATTTCCGATCTCAGCCGAACACATTGAGCGGATAGGCCATTCCCGCAGT
>CABVAY010000064.1 GCA_902496455.1 uncultured Collinsella sp. | reverse complement strand
TTTTGGCTCGATTTCGCGGATTCATTCAGGCGGCGGCGACGCTCGTCACCAACATTCACCTGCCAAACTTTGCCAAAGGCGGCATCTATCAGGGCGCGGGAAAAACAGTCTGCGTACCTGGACTTAATTGCTACTCGTGCCCCGCGGCATCGGGTGCGTGCCCCATCGGGTCGTTCCAGTCGGTGGTAGGTTCATCCAAGTTCAACTTTTCTTACTACGTCACCGGTACGCTCATTTTGCTCGGCGTGCTGCTGGGACGCTTTGTATGCGGCTTTCTGTGCCCGTTTGGCTGGCTGCAGGAGCTGCTTCACAAGATTCCCGGCAAAAAGATTTCGACAAAAAGGCTCAAGCCGCTCACGTACATCAAGTACGTTGTGCTGCTGTTTGCCGTGGTGCTGCTGCCCGTCTTGGTGGTTAACGACGTGGGGATGGGAGACCCGTTCTTTTGCAAGTACATCTGTCCACAGGGTGTGCTCGAGGGCGCCATTCCGCTGGCGGCTGCCAATGCCGGCATTCGATCTGCGTTGGGACAGCTCTTTACTTGGAAACTTGCCGTTCTCATTGCCGTGGTAGTGCTGAGCGTTTTGTTCTACCGCCCCTTCTGCAAATGGATTTGTCCACTCGGCGCATTCTATGCGCTCATGAATAAGGTGTCCCTACTGGGGATCCGGGTCGATGCATGCAAATGCGTCTCGTGCGGCAAGTGTTCAAAGGTTTGTCAGATGGACGTTGATGTGGTCCGCGCGCCCAATCATGCCGAATGCATCCGGTGCGGAAAGTGCATCGGGGCCTGTCCCGTCGATGCCATCAGCTATCGCTATGGCCTGGATGTGTCGGTGGAAAAGCTCCCCTTGACCGCCGATAAAAAGTAAACAAGCTTCGACAAAACGGAGGAATGACTATGAAGCTTTCTAAGATTGCGGCCCTGTTTATGGTGCCGGTATTGGCCTTGTGCCTTGTGGCATGTTCGGCGCCCGGTGGCAATGTGAGCGAATCTGCGAGCTCCGACCCTAAGATCGCAGAACTCACTGCGCAGAAGCCGGCCAATGCCGACGAGGCCGCCGAGCTGTATGCGAAGCTCATGCAGAAGGAGAACGAGATCTTTTCGAGTGATAACGCGCTGTGGGAAAAGGTATTCAATGCGGCAAATAAAGACTCGGCAATGATTGAGGATGGCAGCAATTACGGCGATTTCCTGCTCAAGACCATCGACGGTGCCAAGGATGAGTTCACGGCGGATGAGCTTAAGACGCTCAAGGCCGGTGCACAGCAGATCAAGGAGATCGAGGACAAGCTCGAGAGCTTGGAGAAGGAGTTCCCCGGCTGTGGAAGCACGCCGAGCGCAGGCGAGAGCGTTGACGCTTCGGCCGCTGGCATGACGGCTGGTGCCAATGCTTCGAGCGAGGCGACGAAGTTCCCCAGCTTTACGGGCAAAGACCTGGATGGCAACGACGTGAGCAGCGACGAGCTGTTCTCTAAGAACAAGGTCACCGTCATGAACTTCTGGTTCACTACTTGCAAGCCGTGCGTGGGCGAGCTGGGCGATCTTGAGAAACTGAATCAGGAGCTTGCCAAGAAGGGCGGCCAGGTCGTGGGCGTCAATTCCTTTACGCTCGATGGCAACAAGGGCGAGATTGCAGATGCCAAGGACGTGCTGAGCAAGAAGGGCGTGACATATAAGAACATCTGGTTCAAGTCGGATAGCGAGGCCGGTAAGTTCACGTCAAATTTGTTCTCGTTCCCGACAACGTATGTCATCGATCAGAATGGCAACATCGTAGGGGAGCCCATCGTGGGAGCCATCAGCTCCGCCGAGCAGCGCGCAGCACTCAACAAACTTATCGACCAGGCGATTGCGAATAGCGAGCAGTAAAAACGCGTAAAGCATAGCGAGGATCGTGTATCGCTGTGCGAAGTAGTCCGCTACCTTTCAAGATAAGCTCCACCATATAGAGGTCCCGCTCGGGACCTCTTTTTTGGGCACCATCCCATTCGGTTTTTTTGGTGCGGTTCCCTACATTCCTCACTGGCGTCGGCAAAAAATGGGGATAGAGTAGGACAAACGCGTCGAATACGAACGGCGGGGGAGAGCGGGCGAGTGCGCCCGCGTGGGAGAGGTTGCCGTCCATGCTGGAGCTCAAAGGAATTTGCAAAAGGTACGTTACGCAGTCGTTTACGCAGGTGGCGCTCGACAACGTAAGCCTGTCTTTTCGCGATAACGAGTTCGTGGCCATTCTGGGTCCCTCGGGTTCGGGCAAAACCACGATGCTCAACGTTATCGGCGGGCTCGACCACTTTGACTCGGGCGACCTGCTGATCGACGGTATTTCGACCAAGGATTTTCACGATCGCGATTGGGACGCCTATCGTAACAACCGCATCGGCTTTGTGTTCCAGAGCTATAACCTCATTCCGCATCAGACCATTTTGGAAAACGTGGAGCTGGCGCTCACGCTCACGGGCGTGGGGCATGCCGAGCGTCGCCAGCGTGCGCGCGAGGCGTTGGAGAAAGTCGGCTTGGGCGAGCACGTTAACAAGCGCCCGAGCCAGCTATCGGGCGGGCAGATGCAGCGCGTGGCCATTGCCCGCGCCCTGATCAATGACCCTGAGATCGTCCTTGCCGACGAGCCGACTGGCGCTTTGGATTCAACGACATCCGTGCAGGTTATGGATTTGCTCAAAGAAGTTGCGCGCGACCGTCTGGTCATCATGGTCACGCACAATCCCGACCTGGCATACCAATACGCCACGCGCATCGTCAACCTGGCGGACGGCAAGATCACCGATGATTCCGATCCTTTCGATGTCGCTGACGCCACGCGCCGCGAGGCCAAGCCTACGCGCAAAACCTCGATGAGCTTTGTGACGGCGCTGGGGCTTTCTGCCCGAAACCTCATGACCAAGAAGGGCCGCACGGCCATGACGGCCTTTGCGGGCTCGATTGGCATTATCGGTATCGCGGCGATTCTGGCGCTGTCCAACGGCGTAAACGGCTACATCAAAAAGGTCGAGGAGGATACGCTCTCGAGCTACCCACTCACCATTTCCAAGCAGGATTACGACCTGTCGTCCATGATGGGCGGACAGGGGGCTGCGGATGATGACTCGCCTGAAAACGTGGATTCGTCCGACGACAGTGCCGAAACCGATAAGATTCCCGTGGTCACGGCCGTAAAGGATATGTTTGCGAGCGTTAAGTCCAACGACATGAAGAGCTTTAAGGCATGGCTCGATGCCGGTGGCGACGGCATCGATAAAGAGGTCAACGCCATTCAGTACGGCTACGGTGTATCGCCGGTTGTCTATCGTGCCGGCAAGGGTGACGAGAAACCCGTTCGGCTGGTGCCCAATGCCATGACCGAGGCCATGAGCGGAGGCGCGAGCTCAGCGGCAACGGTGAGCATGGAATCCATGGGAACCTCGGTCTTTAACGAGATGATTGACGACCAGAGCCTGCTCGACAGCCAGTACGATGTCGTCGCCGGTCATTGGCCCACGTCTGCTAACGAAGCCGTAATGGTGCTTTCGAGCCGTGGAACGGTGGGCGACTACACGCTCTACAGCATCGGCGCGCTGGATATCAACGAGCTCAACGACCTGGTTAACAGCGCCATGACGGCTGACGGTAAGATCGAAACGCCCGAGACCGGCGCCGACTTTACCTACGACGATGCGCTGTCCACGACGTTTAAGGTGCTGTCGCCGGCCGATGCCTATCGCAAAAACGAAGAGACCGGCATGTGGACCGACATGTCTGACGACGCCGACTTTATGGTTGCCAAGGTTGCCGACGGTATTGACGTGCACATTGTGGGCGTGGTGCGACCCAACGAGACCGCCAACGCGAGCGCGTTGTCCCCGGGCATTGCCTACACGCATGCGCTGACTCGCCAGCTTATGGAGCGCGCCGCAAATTCGCAGATTGTGCAGGAGCAGCTTGCCCACCCCGAGACGGATGTCTTTACGGGCAAAACCTTCGACGAACTGCAAGGCGAGGCCAAGCAAGGCGTTGATCTGGGCAGCATGTTCAGTGTGGACGAAGCGGCGCTCAAGAGTGCGTTTTCGTTCGATACATCTGCGCTTTCGGGTGCGGCCGGCGGTATCGACCTTTCTGGTATTGACTTGTCCGGGCTGGACATTGACCTTTCGGACGTTGGAAAGGACGTCGACTTCAGCGACATCATGGCCAAAGCACCGGCCCCAGATTTCTCGGGCATCTTTGACGGTCTGGAACTCACGCCCGAGCAAATGCGGCAGGTGGGAACGCTTGCCAACCAACTGTTCGAGGGCTTTTTGCAGTCTGATCAGTTTAAGGCGCTGTCGCCCGAAGATCTTAAGGACGCGTCAAAGCTCTCTGCCGCATTCTCGACGTATCTTGAGCATGATGCCGCAGCCCAGCAATGCCTAGCTCAGCTGAAGGCCCTCGGCGGCGATGCCCTGGCCGAGCGCCTGCGGCAGGCGATGACCGACTATGTGCAAAAGCAGCTGGCTCCGTATCTGCAGCAGGCTATGGATCAGATGATGAAGTCGATCAGCGACCAGATTGCGGCGACGGTGTCAGCTCAGCTCAAGGCAGGCACGGCTGGGCTTATGGACCAGATGGCGACGCAGATGTCTTCGAGTTTTGCCAACCTAGCGAGCGCTATGCGTGTGGATGCGAGCGCCTTTGCCCGCGCCATCCATTTCAACATGGACGCCGAGGACCTGAGTTCGCTCATGATGAGCTATGCCAAGGCTTCGAAGCTCACCTACGACAACAATCTGACCACGTTGGGTTATGCGGACGAGGCGGATCCCATCTCGGTCAAGATTTTCCCGCGCGACTTTGAGGCCAAGGAGCGCGTACTCGATCGCATCGATGCGTACAACAAGCAGGTCAAAGCCGCTGGCCACGATGATCGGGCAATTTCGTACACAGACTACATGGGCATCATCATGGGTTCGGTGACCGACATCGTGAACACCATCAGCTTGGTGCTCATCGCATTCGTGAGTATCAGCCTGGTGGTGAGCTCCATCATGATCGGCATCATCACGTACATCAGCGTGCTGGAGCGCAAAAAGGAGATTGGCATTCTGCGCGCGATTGGCGCGTCGAAGCGTAACGTGGCAAACGTGTTCAACGCCGAGACCTTTATCGAGGGCCTCATCGCCGGCGTCTTTGCCATTGTCGTCGTGGTGGCCGTGAGCTTCCCGGTTAATTCCTGGGCGCTTGCTGCCAAACAAGTACCCAACCTGATGAGCCTACCCGTGCAGGATGCGCTGGTGCTCATTGCAATTTCGGTGCTGCTGACGGTTGTCGCTGGCCTGCTGCCGGCCCGCAGCGCATCCAAAAAAGACCCCGTGGAAGCCCTGCGCTCCGAATAATGCGACAAAGGGGCGGTCCCTTTGTCACGTTCGTTGATATGAGAGAAGAGTAGATGATCCTTTCGCTGGCCCCTATGGAGGGGATTACCGGGCATGTGTTCCGTCGCGTGCATGCGGAGTGCTTCGGCGCGCTCGATTGCTATTACACGCCGTTTTTGCCGCCGCCGCGGGTGGGAAACCGCTTTGGCGGCAAGGCGTTTAAGGAGATCGATCCTGCCAATAACCAGGGGCTCAACGTGGTGCCTCAGCTGATGTCCAAGAACGCGGACGAGTTTGTGTGGGCGGCACAGGTGCTCGCCGACATGGGCTACCGCGAGGTCAATCTCAACCTGGGTTGCCCCTCGGGAACGGTTGTTGCCAAGGGCAAGGGCTCGGGTTTCTTGCGTAATCTCGACGAGCTCGAGGCGTTCTTAAGCGATGTGTGCGAGCGGTCGCCGTTGCCGGTATCGGTAAAGACCAGGCTGGGGTTGGAGAGCGACGACGAATACGAGCGCGTGCTCGATCTGTATTGCCGCATGCCGCTGGCAGAGCTGATTGTGCACCCGCGCGTGCAAAAGGACCGCTATACGGGCTCGCCGCGCAAGGAGTTCTATGGCGAAACGCTGGAGCGTGCGCCGTTTCCGGTCGCCTATAACGGTGACATTTTTGATCTTGAGGATATGGATGCGCTGGTGGAGGCCTATCCCGGCACGCGCCATGTAATGCTGGGGCGCGGCCTCCTCGCGAACCCCGCGCTGGCTCGCATGGTCAAGGGTGGCCCTGCTGCCACGGCTGCTGAGCTGCAGCGCTTCCACGACACGCTGTTTGCGGCCTATGCAGAAGAGATTGGCGGTAACGCGGTCTTTCGTATGAAGGAGTGGTGGTTCTACGCCAAGTGCGCTTTCGCCGACCCCGCTACCGTTCACAAGCTCGTACGTAAGACCAAAAAGGTCGACGAATACCGCGCCGCCGTCGAGCGGGTCTTTCGCGAGCAGCCACTCGCACCCATAGCTCGCTTCCGCGGCTAGTTAGACATCGGAGACGTTCTTTAACGACTAGTCATTTAAGAACGTCCCCAATGACTATGTTGCAAAAGCTGTACGTCAGCATCCAAAGATGTCGAAAAATGTCGACTTTGGATGCTGACGTACATGTTTGGGTGTGGTGGGTAACTAGGCAATCATTGCATCAAGCGTGATGAGCCCCCTGAGTCGCTCCGTGCGTGTTTGCCCATGGCGCTTTGCTTTTGCATCAAAGGCTTCAAGGACCGATTCACCCACACGTGCGGATAAAACAACGCTTGGCTCGTCAGAAATCGGCGGTCTTCCCAGCTTGATGGTGCGACCCTTCGGCCACTCATCTTTTTCGTATGCCTCCGCGGCCTTTTCCAACTCTCCGGGGGCAAATCCGATCATCTTTTCGAGTTGCTTAGCGTCCATAGCGCCTCCTATCGATTGGCATAATGTCGAGCGCTGGTTGTCGGAATCTCTTTTTGTATACAGTTTTGTAGACAAAAATACAAGCAGCTTATCAAGCTAATTAGCTTGTTTTGACTATTTTTTTCGATAGGAAATGAGCATCGATGGCTTCGATATTTCTTCATTTTTCAGTTTGGAACATGAGCGCTCATTGAACTTGCAGAGGGGGGCACTTTAACAAACTATCGAGATTCTGGCCAGGAGCTTTCACTGGTCTTCGGTGGTGAGACCAGCTTAATTCGCGACACAGTGTGTCGCGAATGGGAGTAGTCGTTAGGTGTCCTTCAATGGCTACTCGTATAAGAACGTCCAAGTGCCGGATTTTGTCATTTAGTGTCGTTCTCAGCGACTATTCTGGAGGGTCGTGGTCAAAAAAAGCAAATATGAGTACTGTTGCCATTATGGTTGCATTTATTTTGCTATAAATAGCGGCTCCTGATGAGATTTGTTCCCATTAGGGGCTACTTTTATTGAACATATGAGGAGAAATAACGTCGCCTGCGGACGAGTGGAAGATCGCGCGAATTTTTGTGGTGTAAGAGGGAGGGCCGCGTCAGCGCCCCCTGCGC
>CABVAY010000063.1 GCA_902496455.1 uncultured Collinsella sp. | reverse complement strand
GAGACGGCGAGTTAGCCGGCAGGTCGGCATGTCAATCCTGGTCTAACAGAGCCTTATCTTTTCAATCGCCATAGAAACCCAGCACACGCAGTAACTGCCAGCGAGAGCGGCAATCGAGGCAATGACAAAGCCGTCCACACGACGGCTCGAGAGCTCAAGCCCGCTCAAAGCCGCAAAAACAAGCCAAACAACACAGGAGCCAATAAACAGCAGCGGCTTGTCCACGCTCGGCTCCAGTCCCCTATGACGCACCGTATAGCCAGCCCACATCAACAGGACGATATAGCAACTCAAATCAAAATCGAGCGGCAGGTAAACACCCAAAAGGCAAGACACACTCAAACCGCAGAAGGCAATTACGGTACAGGCAACACCCTGGTAAACAACCCCAAGCTCGCGTGCGTCAAACAACAGCATCAGAGCATTAAACAGCAATCGTGACGTAAACAGCGCCGCCAGAAACCATGCCATGCCAACAGCGGCAACGCCAAGACCAGGCACATCAACGCCAGAGGCAAACACAATCGTCTCAAGTCCCGCAACCAGCGTATCGCCCGTTAAAGGAGCGCCGCTCATCAAAAACGTCGGCACCTGCCACGCCAACGCAAGAACCAGATATGGCACCAGAAGACGCGGCACCGATCCGCTCAGCAGCTCACGCCACGGCTTAGGCCTGAATGTATACCCGGCAAGAATAAAGAACACCGGCATATGAAAAGAGAAGATTGCATGTCGCAAAGGAGAGGGATTTGGAACAGTGTGCCCCACAATGACCAGAATAATTGCAATCCCCTTTGCAATATCAATCCAGTCGAGCCTTTTAGTCCCCATAGAACGCCCTTCATAACCGCATCAGCAAGATGAAAAAAGCCCAGACCACCAAGCGGCCCGGGCTTAATAAACGTTGGTGCTCCATGGCGGATTCGAACCGTCGACCTTGGGATTAGAAGTCCCCTGCTCTATCCAACTGAGCTAATGGAGCAAATAACCGCATGCTCGACCAAATAAATCAGCCAAGCGGTTGTAATTATAACCTAGTTGAACTGCTCGCGGTACGCCTTGCAGACCTCATCAACCGGGCCATCCATGCGAAGGTCACCCTTCTCAATCCAAACGGCACGCTGGCAAATTCGCTCAACCTGATCCATGGAATGCGAAACAAACAGGACCGTCACGTCGCCGCTCTGGATAAAGTGCTGGATGCGGGCCTCGCACTTCTGCTGGAAGAACACGTCGCCGACGGACAGCGTCTCGTCAACGATCAGAATATCAGGCTCGGTAATCGTTGCGATTGCAAAGGCGATACGCGCAACCATACCCGAGGAAAAATTTTTGAGAGGCATATCAACAAAGTTCTGAAGCTCAGCGAACTCAATAATGCCATCAAAGTTGGCATCGATGAACTCCTTGGTATACCCGAGCAGGGCGCCGTTCAAATAAATGTTCTCACGGGCCGTCAGCTCGGGGTCAAAGCCGGCGCCAAGCTCAATCAACGGTGCGATATTGCCATGAACCTTAACGCTGCCCTCGCTAGGCTCAAGCACGCCAGCGATAATCTTGAGCATCGTAGACTTGCCGGAGCCATTGGTGCCAACCAAACCGACAACCTCGCCGCGATGAATCTCGAACGAGATGTGCTTAAGCGCCCTAAACTCCTCAAAGAACAGCTCGTGCTTGGCGAGCTTGATGAAGTACTCCTTGAGGTTGGTCAGCGACTCAGACGCCATGTTAAAAATCATGGTGACGTCGTCGACCTCGACAGCCAGAGGCTGCTCGCTGTAATCAACAACAGATTCAGTCATCACAGCACTCCTTAGATGTAGAGGATAAATTTGCGCTCGGACTTATGGAACACGGTGTAGCCAATAACAAGCGCAAGAACCGCCCAAGCAACGCACATACCAAACGTCATAAGCGAGGGCGTCGTCTGAAACAGGAAGATATCTCGCATAAACTGCAGATAGTTGTACATGGGGTTCGCATACATCAAGATACGCACGAGATGCGGCATTTGCGCAATATAGTCAGTCGTCCAGAAGATGGGCGTAATGTAGGTCCATGCCGTAATGACAACGCTCCACAGATGCATGACATCGCGGAAGAAAACCGTAAGGGCAGAGAGCATCATGCCCAGGCCCATGCAGAAGCACATAAGCAGCAGCAGGCAGACGGGCAGCAAAATGAGATGCCAAGAAGGCATAACGCGGAACCACAGCATAACGATGGCGACGGCGACCAGCGAGAAGGCAAAGTTCACCAGCGAGAAAAGCACCTTCTGCACCGGGAAGACCCAGCGGTGCACCTTAACCTTCTTGAGCAGAGGGGCAGCGCCCACGATCGACGTCAGGGCCTGGTTCGTAGACTCGGACATGACGGCAAAGGTAACGTTACCCACGATCAAGTACAGCGGGTACATCTCGGGCGTCATTGAGCCATTGCGGCCCTGGCCAAAAATCGTCGAGAACACGATGGCCATAACAATCATCATCAGCAACGGATTGAGCACCGACCATGCGACGCCCAGAACGCTACGGCGGTACTTGATCTTAAAATCCTTGGTAACCAGCTGGCGAAGGATAAACGCATCCTTCTCAAATTCATTCTTAGCAAACGTCGCAGGCAGACTGCGAGTTTCTTGTTGCTTTGTCTGATCCGACACGGATGCAACTCCCTTACTCGTAATCGTTGACAAACGAACAGTATAGACCCGCCCTCAACCCCATGAGGTGGCATTGCGAAACTGGAAAACTATCCCACAACATCGGATTCGGAATGCCTTTCGTTAGGCAGCAAGCCACGCGCAACTACCACAAGTACAACCGGAAGGCCAAATTGAGCCGCTACGATATAACGGGGCCAATACCAAATAGGGCTCGCAATAAAGAGCGTTCCGTACAGCAGCAAAAAAGGCAAAAGCGGCAATGCGAAACGTGGACGCCCACGCGATACCAAAAGGACGGCCGAAAACACGAGCAGCCAAAAGACAACGGCACCAGAAATAGACCAGGCGTTCAATCCAATCACCTTATCGACACCGTCTCCAAGGGGTGCAAGCAGGTTGCGAAACCCCACTCCTGCAGAAGCCTCACCATCGGCCACGAGATTATACGGCGCGCCCATGAGAAAATTTTCCGGCAGACCGTCGGCCCCCTTTACGTTTGGCGCCCAAAAACCAAACGTCTGCAATTCCCAGGCCTCAAAGTACATCGAAGGATTTCGCAAAAACATCGATACCCAATGAGCCCAGAATCCATCCTTTAAATGGTCCGAATTAAAGTCATCGTTCCATTTAAGTGGATCGATAAAACTGGGGTGGTAAACCTCCTTGTAACGATCGAGCGGAAGCAACTCGTTCATATAAGAACGGTCGGACTCGGACATATCGCCATCGAGCGCGACAACACGAGCCATCTGGGCAAGCGGAATACCCGCTGATTCAACATCCTCCGATGGAACAACGCCCATAGCCGAGTACACGGGCCCCGTAATTGCCAAACACGCAGCAATTGCAATTCCAAGAGGAATAGCCAAACGGGAACCCGACCCCATCGGGCTAATGCGACCGAGTCGGCCTAAAACTGCAATTATCGCAAGCACCACAAATAGTGCGGCGCAAATATACAAACCGTTATTGCGCAGAAGCATAACACCCAACGACAGAGCACCAAAAACGAGCAAACGCAACGCGCTCGACCAGGAATCCTTTCCCATGACAGCATCGGCGAGCATGGTCACCATCAAGACAAGGCAACAGGAAAAGAGCGGATCTTTCCAGAGCGCCACGGAATATAGGGCGCAATACCGAGACAAACCAAAAAATGCTACGGGCAACCAAGACCAGCGAGAAGAGACCCCCAAACGAGATGTCACCCAAATAGAAAGATAGCCAAACGTGCTCGCAACACAGGCCATCTGGAGCACCGTTAGCAATGCAACGCCAGCCGAAGGGCCAAGCCCAAATAGCCCGGCGACCTTGATGCAGACGCCCATCATCAAGGTGAATGCGACTGGATGATGGTTGCTCAGGGGGTTCCAACCCATTATTTGAGCCAACGAAGAAAAGGTGTCGCCAAAAAACAGGCCGGGGCAATACCTTAGGAAGAAAGGAAGATACAAAAGGAATATGACAAGGGCACGAAGCGCAACAGATAGGAGTCGGATGGACGAGTCACCATCATTCCTCCGCAGCGAGTCTTCGCAGAAAGCACAGCAGCGACAACGACAAGATAGCTGAACAAGAACCGACAAGACCCAAAAGACCAGCGCCGACATCACCCAAAATGCAACAACATCAAGTGCGGAATACGGCTCAATATAGTTCTCGTAAATCCCGCCGGCAATCACCGGTTCCGTCACGCGAATATGCGCTCCCAACACAAGAACAAACGAAAATACAAGGGAAATCACTAAGCAGCAAGCTCTACCAACGACAGACGGAAATGCAAAATCCCTGCACGCAAACTTATTGAAATTAGCCAATGATGCGATTATCGCAACACATGCCAAGACAGATGGAAACAGGTCGAAGGAACCACTACAATACGTCACCGTAGCGATGCTTGCTGCAAACAGCAAAACAGCACGTGTCACATCTAATAACCTGAACTCTCGAATCAATGCGTCCATCCTAACCACGAAACAAACGATTCGATTGTACGCGACCAAAGGAACCTTCATGGCCGAGCAAACGATTGCCGTTATTATCCCCTGTTACAACGAGGCAGTCACCATCGGAAAAGTCGTCGACGACTTTCACCGCGAACTTCCTCAAGCGACGATCTACGTATACGACAACAACTCGTCAGACGACACCTCTCACATTGCCGCAGAGCACGGTGCCACAGTGCGTTTTGAGCCGCGTCAGGGAAAAGGCAACGTCTGCCGTCAGATGTTTCGCGATATCGATGCCGATTGCTATCTGATGGTCGACGGTGACGACACCTACCCGGCCGAAGCGGCCAAAGCCCTCTGCGAGCCCATCCTAAACGGTACGGCCGACATGACAGTCGGAGACCGCCTTTCCAATGGGACCTATGCCATGGAAAACAAGCGCGCCTTCCATGGTTTTGGCAACAACCTAGTTCGCGCCATGATTAAGTGGATCTATGGCTTTAGCTTCGATGACGTTATGACGGGCTATCGCGCAATGAGCCGCCCCTTTGTCAAAACGTTCCCCGTGCTTTCCGAGGGATTTCAGATCGAAACCGAACTCTCTATCCATGCCGTCGATCACCGCTGGCGCATCAAGGACGTGCCCATTGAGTACCGCGATCGCCCCGAAGGATCCGAGTCTAAGCTCAATACCGTCAGTGACGGCATCAAGGTCGTCGCCATGATCGGTACGCTGTTCAAGGACTATCGACCGCTCAAATTCTTCAGCCTGGTCGCGCTTCTGTTTGCAATTATCGGCCTCGCCCTGGGCATCCCCATCGTCGTCGAGTATTTCCAGACCGGTCTCGTCCCCCGCTTCCCCACCGCAATGCTCGCCGCATCATTTATGTTCCTATGTGGCCTGAGTCTCGCGACGGGGCTTGTCCTTGATTCCGTTGCAAAGGTTGAGCGTAAGCAGTGGGAGGTCAACGTGTACAGCACATATGGCTGCAGCATTCCCTCTAGCGCCGATAAAAACGAGAGGTAAACCGCCATGCCGCTCATCTCCATCGTCGTGCCGTGCTATAACGAGCAGGAATCGCTCCCAATCTTTCTTAAAGAGCTCAACAACGTCGTTCATACCATGACACAGTAAGACCCCGAGATCTCCTTTGAAGGAAAGGCACGAATAAGATCGTGATGATCTATAGGACCCCGGGCGCACTTGCGGGGCTTGCGGTGAGCTTGGCGACCGCCGTTGCCCCTGTTGCAGCGGGGCTATACGCCAGAAACAAGAAAAGCCGCCGTTAAAAAAGGCGGCTCTTGCTCTCGTCAATTCAATAATAGCGGTTAGAGCGTCTTGAGATACTCCCCCAGCTCTTCCTCCCAGTCGGGCATGCGGAAACCGGCGGCCTCGAGCCTGGAAAGGTCGAGCGCGGAGTGGACCGGGCGCGGGGCCACGGGGCCCTCGGCGCTGGCGTAGTAGTCGGCGGTGCTCACCGGCACGACCCTGTCGCCGTTGCCGTTGGCGGCCTCGAAGACGGCGCGGGCGATGTCCGCCCAGGACTTGACCGCGCCCGAGCCGGTGCAGTTATAGGTGCCGTAGGGGGCGTGCGTCCCCAGCACGTGGAAGATGGCCTCGGCCATGTCGCGCGTGAAGGTCAGGCGGCCCAGCTGGTCGTCCACGACGGTGACCTGCGCAAGGCCGTCCTCGGGATCGGCGACGCGGTCGGAGAGGCCCTTCATCGTCTTGACGAAGTTGTGCCCCTCGCCGATGACCCAGGAGCTGCGCATGATGTAGCGGCGCGGGCAGCCGGCCACGGCGATGTCGCCGGCGGCCTTGGTCTGGCCGTAGACGGAAAGCGGGGAGAAGGGCTCGTCCTCGGTGTGGACCTCGGCGGTGCCGTCGAAGACGTAGTCGGAGGACACGTGGACCAGCGTGATCCCGTGCTCGGCGCAGGCGCGGGCGAGCAGGGCCGGGCCGGTCGCGTTGGCCTTCCAGGCGATGACGCGGCCCTCGGGGGTCTCGGCCCTGTCCACGGCGGTGTAGGCGCCGCAGTTGATCACGGTGCCGTAGAGCGACCAGTCGTACCGTGCGTAGGCGTCCGGGTCGGACATGTCGAAGGTGTCGATGTCGCAGAAGTCGAAGTCCCTGGCGACGCCGCGCTCCTCGGCGAGCTCGCGCACCGCGCGGCCCAGCTGGCCGTTGCAGCCGGTGACGAGGGTGCGCTTGGGCGCCATGGGGACGACGTCCTTCAGCATCGGGTGGTTGAGGTCGGCCTCGGAGACGGTGGCCTGCTCGAGCGGGATCGGCCACTCGATGGCGAGCTCGGGGTCGGCGAGGTTCACGAAGGTGTACGTCTTCTTCAGCTCCAGCGACCAGTGGGCGTCCACCAGGTAGGTGTAGGCGGTGCCGTCCTCGAGTGCCTGGAAGGAGTTGCCCACGCCGCGCGGGACGTAGATGGCCTTGGAGGGGTCCAGCACGGTCGTGTAGACCTTCCCGTAGGTGGCGCTGCCCTCGCGAAGGTCCACCCAGGCGCCGAAGACCGAGCCGCGGGCCACGGAGATGAACTTGTCCCAGGGCTCGGCGTGGATGCCGCGGGTGACGCCGCGGCTGTCGTTGTAGGAGATGTTGTTCTGGACGACGCGGAGGTCGGGGATGCCGAGGGCGGTCATCTTGGCGCGCTGCCAGTTCTCCTTGAACCAGCCGCGAGAGTCGCCGTGGACGGCGAGGTCGACGACCTTGAGGCCCTCGATGCCGGTCTCGGTGACGGAGAGGTCCTTCTCGAATGCGATGTCTGCCATGTGGGAAAAGCTCCTATCGACGATACGGTGGTTGCGGGCGCCCCGGGCGGGCCGCAGGATCATCCCCATGCCCT
>CABVAY010000062.1 GCA_902496455.1 uncultured Collinsella sp. | reverse complement strand
GGAGTCCAGGCCGCAGCCCGAGCCGATGATCTTCTTGGGATCGTAGCCGGTCAGGTGCCACAGCTCGGTGCACACGACGTCGCAGGGGTTGGAGATGCTCACGAAGATGCCGTCAAAGCCGGCGTCGACGATGCGCTTGGCAAAGGTGCGGGCGGCGTCGGTGGTAAAGAACAGCTCGCCGTCGCGGTTGCCAGCGGCCAATGCGACCTTGCCGGCGGCGTTGACGATGACGTCGCAGCAGGCCAGCTCCTCGTAGTGGTCGTAGCAGTTGACGATCTTGGTGCTGTACGGGACAAACGAAAGGGAGTCGCGCAGGTCCTGGACTTCGGACGTCACCTTGGCCTCGTTGATATCGCACAGGTACAGCTCATCGGCAATGCCCTGCATAAGCAGGCTGTTGGCGACATGTGCTCCTACGTGGCCCTGGCCGACCACACCAATCTTACGCGTCTGGTACATATATGTATCCTTTCGGCCGAGTTTTTCGCGTCGAACCATTGTAGCGTTCTGCTGTTACTTTGCTAGGCTAAAGTGTCGTAGATTTTGGGACATGCCTTAATCTCTACTTTTGGAGTGATTTGGGCCGCTGACGGCATCGCTGGGCGATGCACTCGCGCGGATGGGGCCGGTCGTTGTACCATAGCTGCAACTGACTCGTAAGGAGCATCCATGCCCATTCGTATCCCCGACGCTCTCCCTGCCGCCGCGCAGCTCGAGAGCGAGAACATCTTTGTCATGACCGAGTACCGCGCGCTGCACCAGGACATCCGTCCGCTGCGCGTGCTCATCCTCAACCTCATGCCCACTAAGATCGCCACTGAGACGCAGATCATGCGCAAGCTCTCCAACACGCCGCTGCAGGTGGAGGTGGACCTGCTGCGCACCAAGACGCACGAGGCCACGCACGTGAGCGCCGGCCACCTGGAGACGTTCTACCGCACGTTCGACGACATCCGCGACATCCACTACGACGGCCTGATCATCACGGGCGCGCCGGTGGAGCAGATGCCGTTCGAGGAGGTCGACTACTGGCCCGAGCTCTGCCAGATCATGGATTGGTCCACCACGCACGTGCACTCTACGCTGCACATTTGTTGGGGCGCACAGGCGGGGCTCTACCATCATTACGGTATCCAGAAGCACGATCTGCCGGCAAAGGCGAGCGGCGTGTTCGAGCATTATCTGGTGAAGCCGCAAAGCCCGCTGGTCCGCGGCTTTGACGACCGTTTCTATGCCGTGCATTCGCGCAACACCGATGTGCGCCGCGAGGACGTGGAGGCCGAGCCGCAGCTTGAGGTCGTGGCCGTGTCAGACGAGGTGGGCCTGTACATCGTCAAGTCGACCGACAGCCGTCGCTTCTTTGTATTTGGTCACCCCGAGTATGATACCGACACGTTGCGTCTGGAGTACGAGCGCGACGTTAAGCGCGGGCTCAACCCTCAGGTGCCGGCGCATTACTTCCCGAACGACGACCCCACCGCCGAGCCGCGCAACGTCTGGCGCAGCCAGGCTCAGCTGTTCTACACCAACTGGCTCAACTACTACGTCTATCAGACCACGCCCTACGACCTGGCCCGCGCCGGCGAGGAGCACTAGGCTGCGGCTGTGGCTGCTGCCGTGACGTGACGAGTGAGGATATCCGGACACACGAGCGTGGATTATCGGACACACGAGCGTGGATTTTCGGACGTTTACAAATCGAGCGTGGATAATCTCCCATTTTTGTCCGAGGAACGGGCTCAAAGCGGGAGATTATCCACGCTCATTTATTTAGGTATGTAGATGCCGATGGCTCGGCTAAGAGACGGTGCGTGAAGAGGCCAAGTCGCATTCGGCGTAGTCTCGTATCTCGACGGGTTTTTCTTTCTGATAATCCGATGGACCAAGGCATCAAATTGTGGAGACAGGGACCTCTCGACAACCGCCCTACCTGCAGATATAAGCCATCAGCCTAAAACGTCCAAAACCGTCAAGCATTTGGTCAGTGCCTAGACGGTATTTGGTCAGACTTCGCATGAAACCGTCTGGTACGTTTGCGCCGTTCCAAGATATGGGAGGCGACATGGGAAACATGACGGCGAATCAATGACTTACAAGCCACATTAAAGCATGCGAACAGCAGATGAGCTGCGTGTACGCACGCACGACGGCGGAGGCAAAGCAGATTGAGCGGCGGGTGGCGGCGGGAAGTCTAGAGGCGGTCATGCCGGGGCTGTATGTGCGTCCGGATTATTGGTCCGAGCTCAAGTTTCGGCAGCGTTATCTGCATCGGGTGCGGGCCCTTGCGCAAAAGCATCCCGACTGGACGTTTTGCTCCTATACGGCGGCTGTTATCTATGGCCTTTCGGTTTCGCATGCCAATTTGACGCACATTCATATCGCTGCGGCGCCGGCGCAATCGACGACGCCCGGCTCTCAGGTGATTCGCCATCGTTATGCTCGTCAAACACGGGCAATCCAGATGGATATTGCCGTGACCGATATCGATCAAACGATTACGGATTGCCTGGTCGATGCATCGTTTGTCGAGGGACTGATCATTGCGGACTCGGCGCTTCATGAGCAGCTGTTGTCGAAGGAGTATCTCGTTGAGGCAGTCGACAAGCTTGGCTTAAATCGTCGCGGTGTTGTGACGGCGCGCAGGGTTGCACGGTATGCCGATGGCCTGTCAGAAAGCGGCGGCGAGTCCAAGGCGCGCGCCCTGATGATCGAGCGCGACTGGCAGACGCCGGAGCTGCAAGTTGAGCTGTTCGACCCAGTTGAGCCGGGACGGCCGTATCGCGTTGACTACTTGTGGCGTGCGGGCGACCAGCTGATTATCGGTGAGTTCGACGGATTCGTTAAAAGTGAGAAGGCGGCGGAGGAGGGCAAGCTCGCAAAGGCGCAATTTGATGAGCGTCAGCGCGAGTCGAGGCTTTCGCTGTTTGATAACTGCAAGATCGTGCGCTTGTGCTGGGATGATTTGAGGGACCCGTCAAAGCTCGATCGCAAACTCAAAGTTGCCGGCGTGCCGCGTGCGTGTTGAGGCGGTTGCAGGACGTTGAGCCGCACGAGCGTGGAAATCCGGACGGACGAGCGTGGATTTTCGGACGCTTGTTGAATGAGCGTGGATAATCTCCCACTTTTGGCTCGTAAGGGGGCTCAAAGTGGGAGATTATCCACGCTCATCTTGCGGGTGCGATACAGCGGCGATCAGGCGCTGATGATGTGGGGTAGCGGCAGGTCGTGGGCGTCGGTGGGAACGTGGTCGACACACTGCTCGTCAAAGGCGATGCCGATGATTTGACATGCGGGCGAGAGCGTGGGCAGGTAGCGATCATAGCAGCCGCCGCCGTAGCCCAGGCGCGCGCCGGCGCGGTCGAAGGCTACGGGTGGCACGATGGCCATGTCGAGGGCCTCGGCAGGCACGATAGGGAAGCGGTCGCTGTCGATGTCCATGGTCGCGAAGGTCCGCGTGGGGTGGGCGATAAACGGAGCCGAGGACGCATCGCCGGCGGCAACTGCCCGCATGCACATGCGCTGGCCACAAACTGCGGCGTCTGTTGCCGAGAACATGCACGGATAGGCCACGCGCCAGCCGCGTTTGGCGGCCGTTGCGGCAAACGCGGCAGGATCGACTTCGGAACCCATGGCGGCATAGACGGCAACGGTGTGCGGCGCCGCGGCACCCAAGCGATCCAACAGCTCGACAAGTCGCGCACAGATAACGGCAGACTTCGCAGCACGCACATCCAAATCAAGAGCATCGCGCCGAGCAATCACCGCCCGTCGCAGCTCAACCTTATCCATCTCAACCTTTTCTCCCAAACCTACCAAAAAGGGACAGGTTTATTTTGGCAGGTTTTATCTGGGCAAACACCCAAACCACCACATAAGCCATCGCAAAGGGGGCGGTTCATGGACACCTTCGTGGGTTTTGACGAAGAGCGGGTGTTCGCGGCGGTTTGTCTCGATCTGTAACAGTAGCTCGGCAAAATCGGACCTAGATGTTACAGATTGAGACAAAGGGACGGGGTCATCCGAAAACGTCTCGATTAGTAACATCTGGAGCCGATATTGCCGTCTTGGCGTTACAGATCGAGACAAACCGGCAGACTGCGGCAAAAGAAAAAGGTAGATTTTTAGGCATGTCCCAAAAATCTACCTTTGTGCGTTAGGCCAGCAGGTCGATGACGGTAAAGCCGGCGTTGCTCTTGGCGATGACGTCTCGGCCGCCAAAGACGCAGGTGGGCGACTCGGCTGCGATGCGCGTCACGTCGGCGCCGAGCGAGCGAAGCTCACCGGGCGTGGCAGCGAGCATCTGGGCGCGGCGCTCCTCGCGTGCGTGCGGATCGAGCCCGGCCAGGTAGGTCGTGTTGCGGCGCTTGGTGAGCGCGTAGGGCTTCACCGGCGCGTCCATGCCGCTCACACAGCTCACGATAAAGCCCTCAAAGGCGGCCTTGTCGGGTTCAAAGCTGCCGAGCCATTCGCCTGCGCGCGCCACGCGTTCAATCGAGGGGTCGATTGCCGGGTCGCGGTAGGTGTAGAACGCCGCCTGACGCTCGCCGGCCGCGCGGAATCCGCAGCCGTACGCGCCGCCCTTCACGCGGATCTCGTTCCACAGGTAGTCGTAGGAGAGTGCGTTGGCAGCAACCGCCCAGGCGCCCGTCACTTCGAGCCCCAAGCGACGCGGATCGCACGCGCTCGCCGCAAAGCAGATGTCGCTGGGGATGACAAAGGCTTCGTGGCGGTCGCACGGCGTCGGTACCACGAGCGCGTCGCGGCCGGCATTGGCGCCGTCGCCAGCGCCCAGCCCCAGGTCGCCCGCAGCATTCCAGTACGCGTCAAAGTCCTCATCGCTGCCAGTAAAGCTCGCCAGGCAGCCGTCGGCCACAAAGATACGACCTGCCAGCTCGGTAAGCTTGGCGCGCAGGCCGTCCAGGCGCTCGTCAAAGTGTTCGAGCAAATCGCGCAGGAACAGATAGAAATCAACGCCCGAAAGCTGCTCGCGCACCACGGCCGAAGGCGAGCTGTAACTCATCGCGCGACCGAGCGCCGCCGAGTGGCCGTTGTTGATAAAGCCCTGTTCAAGCCCAATGCGAATCTGTGTGAGCACGTCGCGGACGCGGTCGGCGTCGGCATCCGCCAGCAGCGTGTTCGACCACACCTCGCGCGGCAGGCTCGCCAGCGCATCGATCTTCTCGGACAGGGCGCCGGCGCTCACCAGCAGGTAGGGGTGCACGCCGTCCACGTCGGGTTGGGTCATGACCTCGGTCGTAAAGCTCAAAAAGCCCAGCTTGCCGGCAAGCAAGTTGTCGAGCTCCTCTGCCGAGTGCTCGCTCGTGGGCAGCTGTTTGAACAGGCGGCAGAGCAGCGTCACGTAGGGCAGGTCTTCAAACGCGACGCAGCTCAGGTCGAAATACTGCATGGCGTAGGCCAGACGGTTGGTGGGGATGCCGTGGCGCAGGCAGGGGATGGGTGCGGTCGTGTCCACGACCAGCGGCGGCTCGGGGCGCGCCTCGCCAATGTCGGACACGCGCAGGCGCGGCAGCGTGGCCTTGGCCTCGGGTGTGTCTTCCGCCTCCTGCGCGGCACGCAGCGCAGCCGTGCGCTCGACCACGTCGGCCAGCTCGGCATCGGTCATGGCATCGCGCTTGGCTGCCAGCTCGGCAGCTTCGGCGCCCTCCGAACCATCGGCGGCGTTCACCGGCACCAGCTCGACCAGCGCCATGTGGTCGTTTTCCAGCACCAGCTCGCGCAGCAGGTCCTCAAAATAGCTGCCGTCCAGCTCGCCACGCAGCTCCTCGTACACCGGGCCGTACTTGAGTGCCAGCGTCGCGGCGTCGTCATCGTAGAGCCAGGTGCTCAGCGCGTCGCACGCAATGGCCACACCGTCGGCGATACCGTAGTCGCGCTGGCGCAGGTCGTATTCGTTGCTGCTGATGATGGCTTCCAGGCGCTCACGCGGAACGCCGTGCTCGCACAGGTCGCGGCAGGCGTCCTGGAACACGCGGCGCAGCTCACGCGCCACGCCGGGCTGCGCGTTTTGCAGCATGATGAGCTCGTAGGGCTGCAGGCTTTCGGCCGCGGTGTAGCTCACCACGTTGCCGCCCAGACCGGCGGCCAGAATGGCCTTCTTAACCGGTGCTTCGTTGGAACCCAGTAGCGCCTCGAACAGGATGTCCGCCGCGATCGTGCGCTTGCGGTCGAGCGCGCTGCCCAGCACCAGGCCCAGGCCCACCAGGGCGTTCTCGGGCGTGGTGGCCATCTCGATGCGCTTATACTCGCAGGTCACAGGCTCCTGCACGTCCAGCGGATTGGGCGCCAGCGCAGACGGGTCCTCGCCGGCGGCAACGGCGGCGTCCATGTGGCGGCTCGCGGCACTCGACTTCGACAGATAACGCTCGTCCAAAAACGCCAGCGCGCGGTCCACGTCCAGGTCGCCGTAGAGCGTGATGTAGGAGTTGGAAGGATTGTAGTGGCGCGCGTGCGTGTCCAGGAACTGCTCGTAGGTGAGCGCGGGAATCGCGCGCGGGTCGCCGCCACTCTCGTGCGCATAGGCGGTGTCGGGATAGAGCGCGGCGTTGACGGCGTCGTCCAGTACACTCATGGGGTCGGACAGCGCGCCCTTCATCTCGTTGAACACCACGCCGTTATAGCGCAGCGTGCCCTCGCGCAGGCTGGCGGGGCTGCCGTCGCCCTCGCCCGCGGCGCCCTCCGGCAGGTCCAGCTCGTAATGCCAGCCCTCCTGCTCAAAAATGGTGGGCTTGGTATAGATGGCCGGGTTGAACACCGCGTCCAGGTACACGTCCATCAGGTTGTACAGATCCTGCTCGTTGGTGGTGGCAACGGGGTAGATAGTCTTGTCGGGGTAGGTCATGGCGTTGAGGAACGTCTGCATGGAGCTCTTGATCAGGTCGACAAACGGCTCCTTGACGGGGAATTTGGCCGATCCGCACAGCACCGAGTGCTCAAGAATATGAAACACGCCGGTGGAATCGGCCGGCGGCGTCTTAAAGCCAATGGCAAAGGCCTTGTTTTCGTCGTCGCATGACAGATACAGCAGGCGAGCGCCCGAGGCGGTGTGGCGCAGTACGTAGGCGTCCGAGTCGAGCTCGGGCACGGTCTCGCAGCGCTCGACGGCAAAGCCGTGGCAGGTGGTGCCGGGCACCAGCAGCGCGGCGGCAGCGGCGCGCGGGTCGGTTGAGGTGGTGGACATATGCAGTCTCCTTTGACGCCCCAGCGGGGGCGAATCGAGTCGAATCCTCGTGAGTATACCCATATGGGGCCGCGGCTCTGCGGCGAACTGAAGACGATGCCAGCGGATTGGGCATAGACCCCGCGTGACCGCCGTGCGAGCGTGGAAACTTGGACGCCTATCGAATGAGAGTGGATTTTCGGACGGAATCAGCCTCAAAACGTCCAAAAACCGTCCAAATATCCACCCTCATTTCCCGACCGTCCAAAATCCACGCTCATCCGCCGTCCGCACATCTCTCATCTCTAATTCGTCACGAATACGAGAGATAACAGAAAGACGAGAGGGTTGATTTCCGATCTCAGCCGAACACATTGAGCGGATAGGCCATTCCCGCAGTT
>CABVAY010000061.1 GCA_902496455.1 uncultured Collinsella sp. | reverse complement strand
CGATTCTAGGCGATGGCCCTCCCTTGCTTCTTACACCACGACTGTGCGCGCTACCAAAAGCGAGGCAGCGTTATTCCCCATAGGTTCAATAAAATGGGCTTTCTAACGAGAATGAATATCGTTAGGAAGCCCAAAAGACGTAAAATATATGTGACTATCTTGGCAACAGTACTCATATTTGGCGCTTTTTGACCACGTGGTATATAGCCAACCCCTCAAACAGCCCAAAACGCCTATATCGATGCGCGCTCGGCCGCTTCGATCACATGTTTGGCGAGAATCGCCGTTGTCACGGCGCCCACGCCGCCCGGCACGGGGGTGATGGCACCAACAACCGGCTCCGCGGCAACAAAATCGACGTCACCCACCAGCTTGCCAGCGTCCTCATCCCAGTTAATGCCCACATCAATGATCGTCTGGTCCTCGCGAACGGCATCCACGCCAATCGTGCGCGCGCGTCCAACGGCGGCAACCACAATGTCGGCAGCACGGCACTCGGCAGCAAGGTCGCGCGTATGCGTATGGCACGTCGTCACGGTCGCATTGCGCGCCGTAAGCATGGCGGCAACAGGACGCCCGATCACCAGCGAACGCCCGGCCACAGCAACCTTAGCTCCATCCAGCTCAACACCGTAATGGTCCAGCAACGCTAACACTGCCTCGGCCGTGCAGGGAGCAAAACCCTCGCCGCGCCCCGAAAGCGTGGTAAGCAGCGAAGACGGCGTCATGGAGTCAACGTCCTTGGCGGGATCGAGCGCTGCGGCGACGGCGTTCTCGTCAAGGCCGGCGGGCAGCGGGCGGAACATCAGACAGCCATGAACAGCCGAATCAGTATTGATGTCCTCGATGGCCGCCAGCAGCTCGTCCTGCGAAACATCGGCAGGAAGCAAAACGCGGCGCGCCTCAATGCCAACCTTCTCGCAGCGCTTGAGAGCGCCGCGCTCGTAGGATAGGTCGTCCTCGTGCTCACCCACACGCACGATAGCCAACGTCGGAACAACGCCCCGCTCGCGCAGCGCTGCGCAGCGAGCGGCAAGCTCCTCAGTCAAAGCACGGGCAACGGGAGCACCCTTCAGCAGTTCAACCATAGCTATCCTCTCTTCCTTGCAGCGTCGGAGGCGCGGCGCGCCAGCGCATCGGCGCGCGGCAACCATGTGTCGAGCAACTCATCACACGCGGTCTCGAGCTCCTTAGCACGAACGCGATCCTTCATAGACGTGGTGTTCGCAAAGAGCGTCAAGCTCGCGCCCTGCATAGCAGCACGGCAGAACACGGCGCCGCACGCCACATCGGACAGCAGCTGACGCGAACCCTTGTCGGCCATGTCCTCGAGCAGCGCCAGCGCACGCCCGCAGGCATCCATAATGCGATACGGCGGCATAGCGGCCACATGCAGAGCATCCTGAATCGCGGTCGCTCGAGCCGGATCGTCACGCGGAATACCGTACGCCGCGGACACCCGCCCGTAGGCACGAACGTCCTCGGCAACCAACTCGACAAGCTCCTGGGCCAGCTCATCCGCCTGGGCAAACGCACGCGTCAGGTCATCCGCACGATCAGCAAGCGCGGGATTGGTCGCACCGTAGCGGGCAACCATTCCGCACAGCGAGGCGCCCAGCGCGCCCACAAAGGCGCTCGCGCTGCCACCGCCGGGAACCGGCTCGCGCGCGGCAAGCGCCTCGGCAAACCCGCGGCAGGTCTTGTCCATCATCTCTTGGCTCATACGCACGCACCTTCAAGTCATATACATCGGTCGGGTGGCAACCACCGACCGACCGCATCGATCACATAATGGTGCTAAGTCTAGCCCATAAGTACTCAAGCGTCAGCGCACCTGGCCATCGCGGATTTCTATGGCACACGATAGACCATGCCAACGCAAACATGGGGCACATGGCTCAACTTTCGGGACTTCCGGACGTCACAAACTGGGACATATCTATAAACAAGGAACCTATTGGGGCAATGCCCGCGTACACGCGCCCCTTTAAAGCACTGGGCGCCCAACCCCGGTGAGGGCCGACAGCATCGGCTCTCCCCTCTTTTGGACCCGCGCATATTGCCACTTGTCGGCGCAATTCCAGCCCTCAGAATGGGACACATGGCCCACCCGAGCGAGCCGCTCGCGCGTACAGTAAAGGCAGGTAATCCATGGGCGGTTACAGATCGAGGAGGACACGACCATGAAAAAGAAGGCCTTTGCGATTCTCACCCTCTGCATCAGTCTCTTTGCCGCAGTTGCCCTGGTGGGCTGCGGTGGCAGCGGCGACGCTACCGGAAGTGGCGGTGGCGGCGGGGCAGAAAAGCCAGCCGTGGATATGAGGACCGACTTCATTTGGTTTAAGGTCGAGGTTCCCGAGGGCGTCGAGATTACCGACGTTGCCGGCGACACCGCCGACAGGGCCCAGTTTAAGTTCACCGAGAGCGAGCACGCCAGCGATCGCTTCATCCCCGTCTTCGATCCTGACAAGAACGCCGACGAGCTGTTCGACTACGAGGCAAAGTGGAATGCCAGCTTTGAGTGGACCGAGAATGACCCCGTCAAGTACAACGGCAAGACTTGGCGCAACGCTTCCTATACACACTCGGGCGGCGTAACGACCGAATACTTCACCGACGTTGACGGCGGCAGTGTGTATGTGCGTATCGACAACGTCGAGGAGCACAAGGACGCCGTCGAGACCATGATGAAGTCTCTGGAATTTGCCGACGACATCGCCGAGGCCAAGACCGAGGCCATGGACGTCAAGCTCGACGATATCGAGATCAAGCGCTAAGCGACTGGCGAGCGCAACGGGAAACACGGTCGCAGTGCAAACAAGCGACGGTACCCCAGCGCTTCGTACCCAGGGAGGGCCGGTAAACCGACCCTCCCTTTCTTATGCCTGTAGCCGACGAACGCGAGGATGCCGGACGCCGGAACCGCCCCAAATGTGGCAACAGTACGAAAACGACAAACACCCCAACACGTCCGCCCACCGATTTATTGCGCCGCGCAGACAATTAAACCAGCATCTTTAAACATCTGGGCAGTATAGTGACCAAAACTATCGCATAACCGCACTCTGCGAATGGAGAAGTTATGACCGAACACCATGCCATCAGCCGCCGAGCGTTTACGCTGGGCCTAGGGCTTGCGGCGTTGTCACCACTTGCAAGCCTGCCCGAAACCGCAGCGCCGGGCATTCCCCTGCGAGCGGCATTTGCAGACAACACACCCGCACCGTCGGACAGCCTCGACAATTTCGTCATTCGCCTTCGCCCCGCGGGCTATTTTCGCACCGCGAGCGTCAACGAAGACGGCAACGTCATCGGCAACGTCTGCCATCTGTTTAATGACGGCACGTCCAGCAAGCTCATCCTTGAGAACGTAACGACCAAGAATGACGATACAAACTGGTATGCTATCCGCACCTTGCTCAATTTCGAAGAGCATAAAAAGACGGGCTACAGCATTTGGTCGGTCGACGACGACTCTGACAAAGATGGAAAGGTCATCCACGTATGAGGCGGCGAGTATGACAACAAGCCCAGCCGCGCTTTTGCGTTCGAGCGTCAATCAAACGGAACCTATATCATCCGAGACCGCACGGTCGAGAAAGAAACCGAGAAAAAAGACATTAAGTACCTGGCAATAGAATCGAACGGCGAAGACCAGGACAACAATAAGATCTGCCATAAGAGTAAGAGCATTCCGTGGGAGCTCGAACTTATCGGTTACGACATGAAAAAGAACGATGCCACGGTTAGCAGCCTCGACTGGATCACGTACAGCAGCTACGTCGACGGACCATGTTGGATGAAATACGTCGACGACAACAAGTTCCTCGACGAGCTGAGCATCCCGGGTACGCACGATTCGGGCACCTGCAGCGTGGACAACGACACTGAGCCCCAATCCTCGCAAGTAAAATGCCAGCAGGATTACATTCCCACGCAGTTGCTCGAAGGCATTCGCTATTTTGATATCCGGCTCGGAAAGGGCGATGACCCCGGCATCGACCACGGGATTTTCTACCTACTCAAAAAAGACGGGAACTATCTGCATCTCTCCGATGTCATCGGGTACTTCAAAACGTTTTTGAACGAAAACCCGTCAGAAGCGCTCATCATGCTCGCATCGCGCGGCAACGATGAGGCTACCGACGAAAGCATAACGACGGCCTTCGCCAAGGTTATGGCCGATAACCCCAACCTGTTCTACACGTCGAGCCACGTCCCCACGCTAGGCGAGGTGCGCGGAAAGATCGTCCTGCTGCGTCGATTTGGGCTCGCCGGCAACAGCGTAAGCGGCCACACGTTGGGCCTCAACCTCACCCAATGGGATGACAAGATCAAGGCGCATTCCGGGCAGTCGATGTGTCTCGTCCAAGACGCGCGGGGATTTGAAGCCATAGGGGAAACGGGCAATGAAGAGCCCTATTGCACCAAGGTATATGCCCAGGACAAGTACAAACTCACGGGAACCGACAAGCTCAGCTGGGTCGATAATGCGCTGAAGGAAACGACCGGGCGCACGTGCAACAAGGTGGACGTCGTGGACGATGCCGGGGCCGAGGTGCAAGTCCAGGAGCGTTGCTGGTCTATCAACTACACCAGCTGCACGGGCTTGTCGCACGGAGGCAATCCTTTTACCTCGGCACGAGTAGTCAACGAGCATCTGTACAAGAGCCCGTACATCAATCCCAGCGGCACCGAGGATACAAAGTCAGATTACCTCAAGCACATTGGCATCATCGCATCCGACTTTGTTGATGCGGCGCTGGCCCGGAGCATCTACCAGCGCAATTACAATTACGATACGAAGCACACGCAGTCGGCTTCGTGCTGCCTCCCGACCCGCATGCGCATGACGTACGGCGACTCGCTGAGCGATGCCTCGCTCCAGGATGGCAAGACCGTTGGCGAGGGCCATTTCCGCCTTGTCGACAGCAGCAACGTACTCAACGTGGCGGCTTCGGGCCATGCGTTTACCATCGAATACGTGGATGTCGACGCCTTGGGCAACGAGACCGTTACGGGGCTGCAGGGATCCGTGCCCATCGATATCGATCCGCGCGCACTGACACCCCACTTTGAGGGGCTCGAAGGCCTTAAGGCCGGCGAGGATGTGCGCACAAAGGTCGCGGCGCTGCTCGAGGGCAAACTCGAAAACGATGCCTGCACGGCTCAGCTCGAGTTTGTGCACGACGCGGACGGCGCTCCGGGCACGGCAATGGTCGAGGGCGAGGCATTTACCGCGGGAACGTACTGGGTGCGCGCGAACGGTCTTTTGGGCGACGCGGCGCAAAACTACAAGCTTGCTAATGACGGAGCCGCGAGCTTTACCGTAGCGGCCTCGAGCAGTGCAGGCGGCACCGGCACCGACGGTGGCACGGGTTCCAACGCAGGCAGCGCTGATAAGAACGGTAAGGGCAACAAGGGCAAGAACTCGGGCGGAAAACTCGCCGACACGGGCGACGGCTCCGGCATTGCCGCCGGGCTCGCTGCCGCCGCCGTAGCGACAACGGTCGCCGGCGCGGCAATGCTTGCCAACGACCGCGAAAACGCTGGGGACGGTAGCGAATAGGCAAGCCGGCCTTTTAGACACATCGACTCAATGGGGGGCGCAGGACACCGTTCTGTGCCCCCGATTTTTACCTTGGCCCAAACGCCGCCATAGGCTACATCACCATGTTCAGCGCGTTAACAAACTCCTGGGCCTTCGCACGGCTGCTCAGGCTAAAAACACAAGCAGGGGGGTGCGGACAGAAAGTTGGACCGCGGGGCGGTCCGGACTGGAGGTTCGCATGTACAGCAGGGAGAAGGTCGAGCTCTTCCTCCTGGCGACGGAGGACGGCATGGGGCCCACCGCCGCCGCGGAGTTCGCGGGGGTCACGGTGAGCGCGGCCAAGAAGTGGGCGACGGGGCACCTCCCGCGCAGCTACACCGGCGGGGGCTGTAGAATCGTGGCGAGGAAACCGCCACGGAAGGAGGCCAGCTTGGGCCCCGACAAGTCGATCTACGCCCCGCCCGCGACCGGCCCGCTCGCCGGGCTCAACGAGGATCAGATAGAGAACCTGCTGCTCAGGGCGGTGTTGGCCGACCTAAAAGCGGAAGGGTGGGACCCGGCTTCGATCTCGAACAGGAGCAAGTGCGAGCTCGGCGAGAGATTGAGGCTGGCGACCGCCCTGCCCCTCCGCTCGATCACAGGTTTCTTGAGGATATCGAAGAGCTCCTATGAGTACTGGAGGCCCCGCGTCGCCGCGCCGCGCGACCGCGACGCCGACATACGCGACCGCGTGGTGCGCATCTTCCGCGAGGGCTCGGGGTGCTGGGGGTACCGCACCGTCTGGGCGCGCCTGCGCCGCGAGGGCGTCCGCGCCAGCGAGAAGCGCGTGGCCCGCGTGATGCGCGAGGAGGGCCTCGAGGTCGTCTACAACAAGAGGCGCGCCCGGGGCTACAGCTCCTACGCCGGCGAGGTCTCCAAGGCGCCGGAGAACCTCGTGAACAGGAATTTCCACGCCGACGAGCCCAACCGGCTGTGGCTCACCGACATCACCGAGTTCAGGCTCCCGGGCGGCGAGAAGGTCTACCTGAGCCCGGTCATCGACTGCTTCGACGGGATGCCCGTCGCCTGGTCGATCGGGCTGCACCCCGACAAGCGCCTCGCGAACTCGAGCCTGCTCAAGGCCTGCGCGGCGAGGCCGGCGGGGGCGCGCACGACGATCCACTCGGACCGGGGCGGCCACTACCGCTGGCCGGAGTGGATCGGGATCTGCGAGGAGAACGGCCTGGTCAGGAGCATGTCCGCGAAGGGCTGCAGCCCGGACAACTCGGCCTGCGAGGGCTTCTTCGGGCGCCTCAAGAACGAGTTCTTCCGCTACAGGGACTGGGAGGGCGTGACGGCCGAGGAGTTCATGGGGAGGCTCGAGGCCTACCTCGTGTACTATCGGGATGGGCGCATCAAGAAGTCCCTCGAGTGGCTGAGCCCGACGGTGGATTGGCAACACCTATTTGGACGATTCCGGGAGGGACAGCCCCGCCTCCCTGAACTCGACCGGAGACATGTAGCCCAGCGTCGAGTGGATCCTGAAGTTGTTGTACCAGTGCACGTAGTCCGAGAGCTTGGCCCGGAGCTCGCGCGTCGTGCCGAACGTCTCGCGGTGGACGAGCTCGGCCTTCAGTATCCTGTTGGTCGACTCGTCGACGGCGTTGTCGTAGGGACAGCCCTTGGCCGACAGCGACCTCTCAACGCCGAAGGCCTCGAGCATCAGGTCGATCTCGGCGTTGTCGAACTCGCTGCCGCGGTCCGTGTGGAAGACCTCGATGTCCGAGATGGGGAAGGAGAGCGTCGCGAACGCCGACTTGACCAGCCGGGCGTCCTTCCTGGGCCCGGCGGAGTGGCCGACGATCTCCCTGTTGTAGAGGTCGACGAGCAGGCAGACGTAGTTCCACGAGGCCCCGACGCGCACGTAGGTCAGGTCGCTGCATATATGGGTGCGCGGCGCCCTGCCGCCGAAGCCGCGCGCGACGACGTTGGGCACGTCGGCCTCGTTGACCGCCCCGGGGTGCACCTTGAACCTCTTCCTGCCGCATGCGCTGACCAGGCCGTTCTCCCTCATGATGCGGCAGACCCGGCGCCGGCTGACGGTGACGCCCGACCTCTCGAGCGACGCCTTTATCTTGCGCGAGCCGTACCGGCCCTTGCTGGCGGCGTGGGCCGCGACCACGGCCGGCGCGGCGGGGTCCGGCGCGG
>CABVAY010000060.1 GCA_902496455.1 uncultured Collinsella sp. | reverse complement strand
AAATCCAAGGGTTATACCCTAAGAGCAAACCACCCCTTTTAGGGGTGGTTTTGATTTTTGCGCTGAGTGAGTGTCATGGTGAACGTTGCGTCGAAGTCCTATGTACAGGACCGTTCATCCGTTTGGTTCGGTGATGATTGGCGGCGCGCGGCGCGTTTTGGGACCGTGGCTGATACTATGGATGCTCGCAAGCGATATGAATGAGGATGCTCATGGCATATGACGATAGGGAGACCGGGCTGACGGTTGAGGACCGCGGCTCAAAGTTGGGTCTTCCCCAAAACCAAGATGCAGAGGCCAATGTACTGGCCGCTATGCTGCTATCGCCCGAGGTGGTCGAAGAGGCCCAGGTCGAGCTGCAGCCCGATGACTTCTACCGGCCCATTCATAAGACCATCTATACCGCGATGGTCGATATGTACAACAGCCGCATTCCCATCGACTCCATCTCGCTGATCGATTACCTGCGAAGCATCAACAAGCTCGATGCCGTGGGCGGCGAGGCCTACATTTTGGAGCTGATGGGTCAGACTCTGTCGCTCGTGAACTGGCAGCACCATGCCGCCATCGTTCGTCGCGATTCGATGCTGCGCGAGCTGATCGGCGCCACCAACGAGATCAACGCGCTGGCATATAACGCCCCCACCGACACCAAAGAGGTCGTGGAGCTAGCCGAGAGCAAGCTGCTCAAGGTCACGGCACGCGAGGTCAAGTCGAGCTACAAGACGCTGACCGAGTTTATGGTTGAGGCCTATAACGAGGCCGAGGAAGTGTGTCAGGCCGGTGGTCAGGCTGCGGGCGTGCCCACGGGCTTCCCGTCACTCGACCGCATGCTCATGGGCTTCCGCGAGGGCCAGCTCATCATTATCGGCGCCCGCCCTGCTGTGGGTAAGACGTCGTTCGCTCTGAACCTGGCACTTAACGCCGCCGCTGCGGGCTATACCGTCGGCTTCTTCTCGCTGGAGATGTCGGGCAAGGAAATTGCCCAGCGTCTGATTTGTGCCTACGCAATGATTTCGATCAGTGACTTCCGCATGGGCCGTATTAGCCCCGAGCAGTGGGCCAATATCAACGAGGCTACGCAGACCTTGTCCAAGCTCGATATTCTGATTGACGATACGCCCGGCACCACAGTGACCGAGATTCGCGCCAAGAGCCGCCGTATGCTCCATAACAAGGAGAAGGCAATCATCATCCTGGACTACCTGCAGCTGGTGAGTCCTCCGCCGGGACGCCGCTCCGAGAGCCGTACCGTCGAGGTTTCGGAGATGTCGCGTGGTCTTAAGATCATGGCCAAGGAGCTCAAGATCCCGCTCATCGCGCTGTCGCAGCTCTCGCGTCAGGTCGAATCCCGTACCGGCAAGCGCCCGCAGCTTTCCGACCTTCGTGAATCGGGCTCCATCGAGCAGGACGCCGATATCGTTATGTTCTTGGACCGCTCCGCCGACGAGGCCGAAGCCTCGCGCGACGATCGACCCGACGAGGGCGTTACGCGTATCGTCGTGGCCAAGAACCGTTCGGGCCCGATCGGCGACGTCGACCTGATGTTCCTGCCGGCATCCACCAAGTTCTATGAGCTTGATGGGGCACATGCCGAGGAGTAGGACAGGCGCCCGTTGGACGGGTATACTGGGAATGTTTTGTGCTTCTGCGTGCCGGCGTGGCGCGTAGACAGTCCATGAATGTAAGGAGTAAACATGCCGTCAACCGTTTTGGTCGGTGCCCAGTGGGGCGATGAGGGCAAGGGTAAGATTTGCGACTTGGTCGCCGGCGACTTCGATGCCGTCGTGCGCTACTCGGGCGGCAACAACGCCGGTCACACCATCGTCGTCAACGGCAAGAAGTACGGCCTGCACCAGGTGCCCTCCGGCATCATGTATTCCGACCACGTGTCGGTGATCGGTAACGGCTGCGTCGTCAACCCCAAGGTTGTCCTTGAGGAGATCGACATGTTCGAGGCCGACGGCATCACCACCAAGAACCTCAAGATTAGCGGCAACGCGCATGTCATCATGCCGTACCACATCGATCTGGATGGCGCCTTTGAGCAGAAGCTCGGCAAGAAGAACATCGGTACCACCAAGCGCGGCATCGGTCCGTGCTATCAGGACAAGATGGCCCGCATTGGCCTGCGCATGCAGGACATGCTGGACGAGACGCTGTTCCGCGACAAGCTGGAGACCGCTCTCGCCCGCGTGAACCCCGAGCTCGAGCTCATCTACAACCTGCCCACCTACACCGTGGACCAGATTTGCGACGAGTACCTGCCGATGGCCGAGCGCCTGCGCCCCTACATCACCGAGACGAGCCTGCTGCTCAACAACATGATCGACGAGGGCAAGAACCTGCTGTTTGAGGGCGCCCAGGCGACGCTGCTCGACATCGATCACGGCACCTATCCGTACGTGACGTCTTCTAACTGCACCGCCGGCGGCGCCATTACCGGTTCCGGCGTCGGCATGAAGAACGTCGACCGCGTGCTGGGCGTCATGAAGGCCTATATCACCCGCGTCGGTTCGGGCCCCATGCCCACCGAGCTTTCCTACGAGTCTCAGGCCGGCCACACGCTGACCGAGGAGGGCTATGAGTACGGCGTGACCACCGGTCGCCGTCGTCGTTGCGGCTGGTTTGACGGCCCTATCGCCAACTATGCCTCGCGCGTCAACGGCCTCACCGACATCGCCGTGACCAAGCTCGACGTGCTTTCGGCCTTCGACACCATCAAGGTGTGCGTGGCCTACGACGTCGATGGCGAGCGCTATACCAGCGTGCCCGAGCATCAGGTGCGCTTTGAGCATGCCAAGCCCATCTACGAGGAGCTCCCTGGCTGGAAGTGCGACATCACCGGTTGCCGCAGCTTTGACGAGCTGCCGCAGGAGGCTCAGGACTACGTGGCGTTTATCGAGGATCTGGCACACACCCGCGTGACGTTCATTGGCGTTGGCGCTGGTCGCGAGCAGATCATCAACCGATTCTGGAAGTAATCGGGACTATTTGGTTATTGCGATATACCCCTTTGCAGCCCAAGCGGGCGGCCGAGGGGTATATTTGCTTGCAAAGGGCTCGCGCGGAGCGAGCCGTTAATCCATAGAGGAGGCACCCTTGAAGGCGGACACTCAAACCATCGACATCCTGTTGTTGGGCAGCGGCGGCCGTGAGCATGCTTTGGCAGCTAAGCTCGCGGCATCACCGCGCGCCGGCAAGCTCTACATCGCGCCGGGCAACGGCGGCACCGCGAGCTGTGGCGAGAACGTTGTTCTCGACGACTGCGATCCTGCGGCCGTGGCGGTGTTTGCTCAGAGCCACGGATGCGGACTCGTGGTAATTGGCCCCGAGGCTCCGCTCGTGGCGGGCGTGGCCGACGCCGTGCGCGCGGCGGGTATTCCCTGCTTTGGCCCGGGTGCCGAGGGCGCCCAGATGGAGGGCTCCAAGCTGTTCTCCAAGCAGCTCATGGAGCGTGCGGGCATTCCGACGGCAGCCTATGGTTCGTTTACCGACGAGGCTTCGGCCCTCGCCTACGTGCGCGAGCAGGGCGCCCCGCTGGTCGTGAAGGCCGACGGCCTTGCCGCGGGCAAGGGCGTTATCGTGGCGACCGAACTTGAGCAGGCCGAGGAGGCCGTGCGCGAGTGCTTTGGCGGCACCTTTGGCGATGCCGGCAATACCGTGGTCATCGAGGAGACGCTCGTTGGTCCCGAGTGCTCGCTGCTGGCCTTTACCGACGGCAAGACCGTGCGCCCCATGGCCACCTCGCAGGACCACAAGCGTGCGCTCGAGGGCGACAAGGGCCCCAACACCGGTGGCATGGGCGTCTACAGCCCGGTGCCCATCGTGACCGATGAGGAGCACGCCACCATGGTGAAGGTCATGGAGCAGACCGTGGCCGAGCTCGCTGCCGAGGGTATCGACTACCGCGGCTGCCTGTACGGCGGCTTTATGCTCACGCCTGCCGGCCCCAAGGTGCTGGAGTTCAATGCCCGCTTTGGCGACCCCGAGACGCAGGTCGTTCTGCCGCGCCTTAAGAACGACCTGGTCGAGGTCATGCTCGCCTGCGCCAACTGCGAGCTCGATCAGATTGAACTCGACTGGCGCGACGAGTGGGCCGTGGCCGTTGTCCTGACGAGTGCGGGTTATCCCGGCAGCTACGAGAAAGGCAAGGTCATTACCGGTATCGCCGATGCCGAGGCCATGGAGAACGTGACCGTGTACCACGCGGGCACTGCCGTGGTGGACGGCCAGCTCGTGACCAATGGTGGCCGCGTGCTTGCCGTGACCGCGCTGGGCGATACGTTTGAGAACGCCCGCAACCTTGCCTACGAGGCCTGCGAGAAGATTGATTTTGAGGGCAAGACCCTGCGTCACGACATCGGCCTGCGCGCGCTGCGCGGCCGCGACGCCTGGGATGCCTAAAATCCGAGAGGAATGAGACGGATGGACGAGAAGAACGAAGAGCTCGTGGACGCGCAGATCGTCGAAGAGGACAGCCGCGTGTATGGGCACGCCGAGGGCGAGCCTGGTGGCGAGGTCGCTGACGAGCCGGCGCTGGTGCTGGGCGATGACGACCCGCACGATGCCGAGCTGCACGAGAAGATTCTTTCGGAGGAGTGCGCCTGGAAGGGCAAGATCCTCGACGTCCACCGTCTTGAGGTTGAGCTGCCCAACGGTCGCCGCAGCGCCCGCGATATCGTTCGCCATCCGGGTGCGGCGGCTGTTGTGGCACTGACCGAGAGCGGCAAGATCGTACTGGTGCGTCAGTACCGCACCGCCATCGACCGCGTGACGGTCGAGATTCCCGCCGGCAAGCTCGATCCAGGCGAGGACCCGCTCGATTGCGCCAAGCGCGAGCTGCATGAGGAGACGGGCTTTAGGGCTGGTCGCATTCGCTTTTTGACGTCGATTGTCACGTCCTGTGGTTTTTGCGATGAGATTATCCACATCTACTTGGCTACCAAGCTCGAGTTTGATGCGCCCAACCCCGATGATGACGAGTTTGTCAACGTGGACCTGGTGCCGCTGCATGAGCTGATCGACGCCGTACTCGACGGCAAGATCGAAGACGCCAAGACCGTCGTGGGCGCCTTGGCCTGCGACAGCATCGCACACCGCCTTGGGGGCACGGAGCTTTAACGAGTGGGGATAGCCCTGGGACAAGTACTACTGATTGCTTTGTCCCAGGGCCTTACGTTGCTGATATTTCTTTGAGGATCACATGCTGAAGAGGTTTCTTTCGTATTACGAGCCCCAGATGGGGCTTTTTGTTGCTGATACTGTTTGTGCTCTGGTGCTTGCCGCCATTGACCTTGCTTTTCCTATTATTCTGCGTAATTTGACCGGTGGGCTATTTACTCAGGGTCAGGCTGCCATTATGCAGGCGCTCGGCATGATCGCGGTGGGCTTGGTGCTGATGTATGCCGTCCGCTGCGCCTGCCGCTACTTTGTGAGCTATTGGGGCCACGTGATGGGCGCGCGCATGGAGTCCAAAATGCGCGAGGACCTGTTCGACCAGTATGAGCGCTTTAGCTTTGCGTACTTCGACCGCAACAGCTCGGGTGACATGATGAGCCGCGTGGTCAACGACCTGTTCGATATCTGCGAGGCGGCGCATCACGTACCCGAGTGGATCATCATCTGCGGTATCGAGATTATCGGCTCGTTTGTGATCCTCTTTACCATCGCTCCGGTGCTGGCGCTTGCCATGGCCGTGGTGACGGCGGCGTTTGCGGTCGTCATGTTTTGGCAGAACATGCGCATGCGCGAGGTCTTTAGCGACAACCGCAAGAAGATCAGCGGCATTAATGCACAGCTGCAGGATTCTCTGGCGGGCATGCGCGTGGTCAAGAGCTTTGCCAACGAGGAGACCGAGCGTGCCAAGTTCCGTGCCTCTAACGACCGCTACCTTTTGTCCAAGGAGAACATGTATCACGCCATGGGCGTCTATACCGCGACGTATGGCCTGCTCTCGGGTGTGCTCTATGTGATCGTGGTGCTGCTGGGCGGCTGGCTGGTCGCCAAGGGACAGCTGCAGGCGGTCGATATGGCGACCTTTGCACTCTATATTTCGCTGTTCTGCACGCCGCTTGAGACGCTCGTCAATTCGGCCGAAACGTATCAGAAGGCTATCGCCGGCTTTAAACGTATGGACGAGGTGCTCTCGACCGCGCCGGATATCCAGGACAAGCCGGGCGCTACGGATCTGCAGGTGACTGCTGGCGCCGTGGAGTATCACGACGTGTGCTTTAACTACGAGGATGTTGAGCTGGGCGAGGGCTATGCCGACGAGCGTCCCGTTATCGACCATATGGACCTGTCCATCAAGCCCGGGCAGACCATCGCTTTGGTTGGCCCTTCGGGCGGCGGCAAGTCCACGACCTGTTCGCTGCTGCCGCGCTTTTATGACGTGGCTACCGGATCCATTAGCATCGACGGTCAGGACGTGCGCGATGTGACGCAGCAGAGCCTGCGCCGCGCCATCGGCCTGGTGCAGCAGGATGTCTATCTGTTTGACGGTACGATTGGCGAGAACATCGCCTACGGCAAGCCGGGCGCTACGGCGGAAGAGATCGCCGAGGCGGCCCGTCGCGCCAACATCGATGCCTTTATCGAGTCGCTTCCACAGGGCTATGACACGGTCGTGGGCGAGCGCGGCAGCCGTCTTTCGGGCGGACAGAAGCAGCGCGTTGCCATCGCGCGTGTGTTTCTCAAGAATCCCAAAATCTTGATCTTGGACGAGGCGACGAGTGCTTTGGATAACGAGAGCGAGGAGGCGGTGCAGGAGTCGCTCGAAGAGCTGGCACGCGGCCGTACCACAATCATCATCGCCCACCGTCTCTCGACCATTAAACACGCCGATGAGATTGCGACCGTTGAGCATGGTCGCGTTGTGGAGCGTGGCACGCACGAGGAGCTTCTCGCCCGTGGCGGCACCTATGCCCGTTACTATCGAATGCAGTTCGAAGGTGCGCGTGCGCACGAGCTCGACTGATTGATATGACAGGAAGTTTATGGCTGACAAGAACCCTTTGACTCCGGAAGAAGTGACGGAGTTATTCTCCGAAATCGATGCATCCGGCGTCTTGGATCCCACGCTCGCCAAAAAGCGTACCGAGCGCATGCGTGAGAAGGAGGCTGCGGCCAAGCGCGGTGACAAAGCGGCGCTAGCGCAGCTGCGCAGCGAGGACCGCGCGAGCCAGGCAAAACATATCGACCCGCTGTCCGAGGACGATCCTTCGGGCTCGCAGGTGAGCCATACCATTACGAAGACCGCGATGGCCGTGGTCATCGGTATTTTGGTGCTGATCGTGGGCATGCAGATTGGCTACGGCGTGATGCGTCGTCTGAACACCGCCAACCTGTCCGAGAGCGTTTCGGTCGATACCGTTTCGACGGCGCTGAAGGGCGGCCTTGAGTGGGGCAACGGCTTTACGCAGTTCCCGCTCGACTTTACCGTCGATGAAGCCGATGAGCGTACGGGCACGGTCGAGGTGACGGTGTTGGACACATCGTCTGCCAACGAGCTCGAGCTGCTGTCCAACGGGCAGATCCAGGCCGCGGCGCTTGCGACCAACGCGCTGCTCAACGATAAGATCGACCGCGTGGTGTATAACGTTCACGCCTATATCGACGAGGATAGCAACATTCAGCACGATTCCTTCTTTGGCATGTTCCCCGCGCGGGGCCACCAGAGCGCCATTTTGACGTTCGTGTGGACCAAGAGCTCATCCAACGCCACGAGTATCGACTGGAAGATGCGCATCGTGAGTATGGATGACACCATCGCCGAGCGCATTCAGAAGCAGGTGAACTCGGTGTCGTCGTTGATTGAGGATCCGGTGGTGAGCCAGACCAAGATTGACGAGGAAAAGGCCGAGCGTGACCTGGAGCATCGTCTGCATGGCCGCGAGATTTTCCGCGGCGGCAAGCCCGATCGCACACCGTCCGAACTGCTGGAACAGGACAAGAAAAAGTAAGACGCCATCATCCCGCGTGAGCCATAAGCCCCGCGGGATGATTTTTTAAGGCTCTGTTAGACCAGGATTGACATGCCGACCTGCCGGCTAACTCGCCGTCTC
>CABVAY010000059.1 GCA_902496455.1 uncultured Collinsella sp. | reverse complement strand
GCCACCTGTGGCACCCCGCCGTTCAACCTCAACCTTCAAGTTGACCTTGAGGCGATTTTTGCGTCCCTTTACATGCCGTTCACATCGCCCCCAAACTCCCCCACCCACGACACACACAGCCCACCACCGCGTCGGTGTCTGGCGAAAAATGGGACGGGCCCCAGATTGCCCATGCGCGCGCAAAAGCACGCCGCGGCAATCTGGAGCCCGCCCCCAAATACCTATAAATATGCAGGTCAGCGATGTGTTAACGATGCGCCAGCGGGTGCGCCGCCAGATAGACCTCGGTCAGTTGCGTACGATCGACATGCGTGTAGACCTGCGTGGTCGATATATCGGCATGTCCCAAGATCTCCTGTAGCACACGGAGGTCTGCGCCGCCCGCAAGCATATGGGTGGCAAAGGAGTGACGCAGCGTATGGGGATGGAGCCCCACCAGTCCCACCTGGCGCCCGTAGCGCTCACAGATGGCATGGATGCCCTGGCGCGACAGACGGCGGCCGTTCTTATTTAAAAAGACCGCCGAGGTCTCGGTTCCGCGGGCATGGGCCGCCAAGCGAGAACGCCCCTCAGTTACATAAAGCGTCAGAGCTCGCGCCGCGCTTCCTACCAGCGGGGACAGGCGTTCCTTTGAGCCCTTACCACGAACGAGCACAAAGCCATCGTCGATATGGATATCGCCCACATCGAGCCCCACCAACTCGCTCACACGCAAACCGCATCCGTAGAGCACTTCCAAGATGGCATGGTCGCGCAAGCCCATCTCGCCCTCGGGGAAGTCTTGATCGAGCAGCGCCGAGACATCCTCCACCGATAGATACTCCGGCAAACGCTCAGCCTTTTTAGGCAGGCGCAACGCCGCCGTTGGATTTTGGGCCACAGCCCCATCGCGCACCAAAAAGGCATGCAGGCCCTTCACGGCCGCAAGCGCACGCTCCACCGAGGCATCCGAATAGCCCCCATCGCGACGGTCGGCGACAAAGCCCTCCACGACCTGACGGGTCACCTCTTCAAAAGACACAATACCCGCCCGCTCCAGATAGGCGCAGTACGTCGTCAGGTCACGACGATAGGCCGCAATCGTGTTGCGCGCCAAACCCCGCTCGACCGCGAGGTAATCGAGATACTCCCCCGCCGCCACGGCGAGCGACGAGGGAGTAGCTTCGGTATGTTCCTTATTCGCCGGCACCCTTAGTCCGTAGCGAGGTTCATGGGCGTCACCTGCAGACGGTCGACACCCTCGTGCTGGCCGATCGAAGCGCGCACGAACTCGCGGAACAGCGGCTGCGGGTTGGTCGGGCGGCTCTTGAACTCGGGATGAGCCTGGGTTGCCACATACCACGGATGCACGTCGCGCGGCAGCTCGACCATCTCGACCAGGCGCTCGTCGGGCGACAGGCCCGAGATAACCAAGCCGGCGTCCTCGAGCTGGTCACGGAAGGCGTTGTTGAACTCAAAGCGGTGACGGTGACGCTCGTAGACGAGCTCCTCGCCATATGCCTCACGAGCGAGGGTATCGGCGGCGAGCTTGCACGGATAGGCGCCCAGGCGCATGGTGCCGCCCTTCTCGGTCACGTCCTCCTGCGAGCTCATCAGATCGATGACGCTAAACGGGCCGTCCGGATCGAACTCGGAGGAGCTGGCGCCGGCAAGGCCGACGACGTTGCGGGCGAACTCGCACACGGCCACCTGCATACCCAGGCAAATGCCCAGATACGGAATCTTGTGCTCACGGGCAAACTCGGCCGCGAGGATCTTGCCCTCCAGGGCGCGCTTGCCAAAGCCGCCGGGGACCAGGATGCCCGAGGCGTCGCCCAGAACCTCTGAGACATTCTGCTCGTCGAGGCTCTCGCCGTCGACCAGCTGGACGTCCACATGGCGATCGTAGAAGACGCCCGCATGGTGCAGGGCCTCGATAACCGACAGGTACGCATCGGGCAGCTGCGTGTACTTGCCCACGACGGCGATCTTCACCTTGTCGGCGTGATGGTTGGCGTGATTCTGTTTGCGCAGGAACTCGTTCCACTCGCTCATGTCGCGCTCACGCGGGTCCAGACCCAGGCGCTCGCAAATGCGCAGGTCAAAGTCCTGCTCGGCAAGCAGCTGCGGAACATCGTAAATGCTCGCGCAGTCCTCGTTGGTAAAGACGCAATCGGTGTCGACGTCGCAGAAGCTTGCGATCTTTCCGCGGATAGCGTCATCGATATGGTGGTCGGAGCGCAGCACGATGATATCGGGCTGGATACCAAAGCTGCGGAGCTCCTTGACGGAATGCTGCGTGGGCTTGGTCTTGACCTCGTGGGCGGCGGCGATATAGGGAACGAGCGACACGTGGATGTAGCAGACGTTCTCGGGGCCGGCCTCCTTGCGGTACTGACGGATGGCCTCGACAAACGGTTGGGACTCGATGTCGCCGATCGTGCCGCCCAGCTCGGTGATGACTACATCGGAGCCGGTCTGCTCTTCAATGCGGCGGAACTTGTCCTTAATGGCATTGGTGACGTGAGGAATCACCTGCACGGTACCGCCCAAAAAGTCGCCGCGACGCTCGCGGGCGATCAAGCTCTTATAGATGGCGCCGGTCGTAAAGTTGGAATCGCGGGTCAGGTTCTCATCAATAAAGCGCTCGTAATGGCCCAGGTCCAGGTCGGACTCGTAACCATCCTCGGTAACGAAGACCTCACCATGCTGGAAGGGACTCATGGTACCGGGGTCGACGTTCAGATACGGGTCGGCCTTCTGCATCGTTACTTTGTAGCCACGCGACTTGAGCAGACGGCCCAGCGAGGCCGCGGTAATACCCTTGCCCAGGGACGAAACCACGCCACCGGTTACGAACACATGCTTGGTCATATTGAGTTACCTGCGCTTCCCGTAGAAGTTGTTTATCCACATCTTACGGGTCTTCATTGTAATACTCGCGCCGCGGACCGTTCGCAATTTTTCTTGCGTGCGATTGCATTTCTCAATCTTGAAACAAAACGCCGCCCGGTTTCCCAGGCGGCGTCGCTATGGCAAGGGTTACATGCTGCTATCGATCAGCAACCTCGTCCTCAAGCATTTCTTGAACGAGCATGCCGGTACGGACGCCCTCAAGATACCACTCGCCACGTTCGGTGAGGCAAATGCCATTTGCAAGCTGACCGCCGTCGTCGCTATAACGCGAGACGACATCAATCATGCCTTCGGAATCCAAGCGATCGATTGCGGCGCGGGCACGATACGGCGAAACCCCCACGCGCTCGGCAAGCGTTTTGCGCGAGAAACTATACGGCCCGCCATTGTCTTTGGTTTGCTGGTCGATCTCCATCAACACCAGCACCTCGACACGCTTCATATCGTTGACACTCGCACGACCCTTGCCCGCCATAGCAGCCTCCTCAAACCGAGCACGAGCATCTAACGCGCCGTGCGCGACCGACACACCTCACGATGGCAGGTAATATCCATCATGCGGCATCCCGCTAAGGATGAAACAGTTACGGTTATTGTATACCGCTCAAATTGTCTCTAGGCAGGTAAACAGCTATTTTTCGCCGAAATAGGCGCTTTATTGATCAAAAAGCCGTACCGGGCGCTAACCCGATACGGCCAAAATGCAATGCAATTACCGCGGTGCTTCAAACTTAGCGATGGAAGAAACCGCGGCGCTCAAACTTGGGCTCGCAGCACACGTTGATACCTAGTTTGCGCAGTACCGTCTCGTCCGTCGGCGAGATAATCACGCTAAAGAAGGCATCGCAGCCGCGCAGCTGCTCCAGGCCCGAAAGGACGCGAGCGGCCGTCTCACTCGTGGCCGAGGTGATCGACAGCGCCATAAGCGTCTCGTCGGTGTGGAGGCGCGGGTTTTTGCTGCCCAGGAAATGCGTCTTGAGCTTGCTGATGGGCTCGATCGCCTCATCGCTAATGACCTCGAGCTCAAGGTCGACGCCCGAGACATGCTTGAGGGCGTTCATAATGAGCGAACTTGCGGCGCCCAGGCGCGTGGAGGTCTTACCGGTCACCACGGAGCCATCGGGCATGACCATGGCACCCACGGGACCACCCGTCAGCTGCTCCCTGGTGAGGGCCGCCGAGCGCGCCGGTGAGTAGTTCTTATCGATGCCGGCTTTCTTCATAATAATCTTGAGACGGTCGACTTGCTCATCGCCCACGCCGGTACGGCGCACATTTTCGACCGCGGTAAAGTAGCGGCGGACGATCTCCATCTTGGAAGCGTCGCGGCAGGCATCGTCATCGGTGATGGCAAAGCCGACCATATTGACGCCCATGTCCGTAGGACTCTGGTAGGGACTCTTGCCCAGAATCTTTTCCATCAGGGCACGGACCACCGGGAAGGCCTCGACGTCGCGGTTGTAGTTGACCGTGGTCTTGTTGTAGGCCTCCAAGTGGAAGGAGTCGATGATATTGGCATCGTCGAGATCGGCCGTTGCTGCCTCATAGGCGATGTTGACCGGATGCGTGAGGGGCAGATTCCAGACCGGGAAAGTCTCGAACTTGGCGTAGCCGGCGGCGGTGCCGTGCTTGTGCTCGTGATAGAGCTGCGAGAGGCAAGTGGCGAGCTTGCCTGAGCCGGGGCCGGGAGCGGTGACCACGACGAGCGGACGCGTGGTCTCGACAAACTCGTTCTTGCCGTAGCCATCGTCGGACACGATCAGATCGACATCGTGCGGATACCCCTCGATGGGATAGTGCAGCTTGGCGGGAATACCGAGCGCGTTCAGGCGGTTGCGGAACACATCAGCAGCAGGCTGGCCAGCGTACTGGGTGATGACCACAGCCGCGACGGCAAAGCCGTTGCCGCGGAACAGGTCAACCAGGCGCAGCACATCCTCGTCATAGGTAATGCCCAGGTCACCACGAGCCTTGTTTTTCTCGATGTGGTTCGCGTTGATCGCGATGATAACCTCGACATCGTCGGCGATGCTCTTGAGCATGCGGAACTTGCTGTCCGGTTCAAAACCCGGTAGCACGCGGCTCGCATGATAGTCATCGAATAGCTTACCGCCAAACTCCAAATAGAGCTTGCCGCCAAACTGCGAGATGCGCTCCTTAATGTGAGCAGCCTGCAGCTCGATATACTTCGCGTTGTCGAAACCCTGGCGCATATATGGCTCCCGTCCCGTTTCCATTTAATGTTCTAGGCGATTATAACGGAGCCCGCCCTCCCCGATACCCAGACCATCAACAGGCACCAACCAAACATCCGTCAAACCTCTTGTCGGACATATTTGGTGCAAACTAACCTGACCCCATTGCACCGCCCCATAACACCAACAATGGCAGCGCCGCAGGTGGAGCAAAAGTCAGCGAAAGCCCGCCAGAGCGAGCAAGGTGACGTGAAAGAGGAGGGCATAGGCCTTTTGGCCATGCCCGACGATTGAACGTCAGATTGCCGCTCTGGCGGGCTTGCAGCGTCGAGTGGTTCCGGCGTTTGGTAAAACGCCGGAACACAAGAGCGCCCCCTCCCGCGCACGGAACGGAAGGGGGCTAAAGGTAGGAGTCTACCGGTGGGTTTACCCCGCCGGACAGACGATGACCAGGTGATCCTCTACAGGATCGTCAAGGTTTCCGTGGGGTACCCGTTGGGTACTTAGATCAACACGCAGGCGACGGTCAGGATGATGGCGCAGACGACGGAGAGCGCGACGATGAGCTTAAGGGCAAACTTGAGCCAGGTCGTCCACTCGATCTTGGCCAGGGCGAGACCGCCCATGATGGCGCCGGAGGTCGGGGTGAATAGGTTCACGACACCGATGGCGGCGGAGAAGATCATGACCATGACCTCAGGCGAGAAGCCGAGCTTAACAGCCAGCGGTCCCATGATGGGCATGGAGACGGTGGCCATACCGGAGGTCGAGGGGATCAGGAAGGACAGGCCGAAGTAGACCAGGAAGCTCATGGGAGCGAAGATCACGCCGGACAGGCCAGCCAGGGCATTGGCGGCAGCGTCGAGGACGAAGACATCGAGGCCGGTGTTAGCCATGAGGACGGAGATACCACGGGCGAGGGCGATGACGAGAACAACGGACATCATGTCGGCAGCGCCGGTGATGAAGGTGTTAACGATCTGCTTCTCGGACAGGCCACCGATGATACCGATCAGGACGGCCATGAGGAAGAACCAGGTGGAAGCCTCGTCGAAGTACCACTGGCCAATGGGCAGGCCGGTGATCAGGGCAGACCAGCCCTGGACGACGGCGTTACCGTCGGCGTCGTAGACAGCGCCAGCGTCGAAGAAGTTGGCGACGCCCTCGTTGAGGTCGGCCAGCGGAATGAAGCCGACGATCATGACGACGAAGGTGAAGGCGAAGGCGATCAGAACACCCTTCTGACGACCGGTGAGCTTGACCTCCTTGTGGACCTCGGAAGCAGCCTTGCCGTGAGCCTCTTCGGCGTCCTTGAGCTCCTGCATCGACAGGATGGTGGAACCCTTGTCAGCCTTGACCTTCTTGGCATAGTTCATCACGAAGAAGATGGACATAGCGGTAGTGACAATCCACAGGACGGCACCGAGGCCGATGATGATGGACTGGTTGACCTCAATGCCAACGCCGGTCAGAGCGTCGACGGCAGCGCCGACGGCGAACGGGTTAACCGTGGAGCCCAGGCAGCCGCAGCCAGCGCCGAGCAGGACGGTAGCGGCACCGACCATGGGGTCGAAGCCAGCAGCCATCATGGTAGCGGCGAGCAGGGCGTAGAAGGGAACGGTCTCCTCGCACATACCATAGGTGGTACCACCGAGGGAGAAGATGAGCATCAGCACGGGAATGAGCATAATCTCGTTGCCCTTAAGCTTCTGCACCAGAACGGCGATGCCGTTGTCCAGGGCGCCGGTCTCGGTCATCATACCGAGGAAGCCGCCCAGGATCATAACGAAGAGGCAGACGGGCAGAGCGTCAGCGAAGCCCTTAATCGGGGCGGTGCAGAAATCGCTCAGACGGGCGGCAGTAACCGCGCCGCCGGACGTGCCGGAGACGATAACGGTAATCACTGCGACAATTGCCAGCAGAGCAAGAAGAATGGTGAACGATGAAGGCATACCGCGCTTTTTCTTAGCGGTCTCAGTCATAGTTCTCATCCCCCCTTCATAAATCATTTACTGATCTCGCCAGAAGCGGCTCTTCCGTGCCGTGCCTGCCGCTTGATGCGAGATTATTACCAGATAAAACTGCTCGGGGTGTGCAGCAATACACCCCGAGCGAGATGCTAGATGCTCTTACTTGAGCGTGGCGTACATGACAGCCTTGATGGTGTGCATGCGGTTCTCGGCCTCGTCGAAGACCTTGGAAGCGGGGCTCTCGAAGACCTCGTCGGTGACCTCCTGCTCGGTGATGCCGAACTGCTCGCACTTCTCGGCGCCAATGGTGGTGTTGGTGTCGTGGAAGCTGGGCAGGCAGTGCAGGAAGATGGCACCCGGGTTGGCCATAGCCATGACTTCGGAGGTGACACGATACGGGGTGAGCTGAGCGATGCGCTCGGCCCAGACCTCGTCGGGCTCGCCCATGGAGACCCACACGTCGGTGTAGATAACGTCGGCACCGGTGACGCCGTCCTTGACGTCGGTGGTCAGCTTGATGGTGCAACCGTTGGCCTCGGCGATGGGCTTGCAGGCCTCGATGACGTCGTCGGCGGGCATGCACTCCTCGGGGCCGCAGGCCACGAAGTTCATGCCGAGCTTGGAGCAGACGACCATGAGGGAGCGAGCGACGTTGTTCTTGCAGTCGCCCATGAAGACGAGGGTCTTGCCCTTGATGTCGTAGTTGAAGTTCTCCTGGACGGTCAGGATATCGGCGAGCATCTGGGTGGGGTGCCACTCGGTGGTCAGGCCGTTCCACACGGGCACGCCGGACTTAGCAGCGAGCTCCTCGACGTCGTCCTGGGCAAAGCCACGGAACTCGATGCCGTCATACATGCGGCCGAGAACGCGGGCAGTGTCCTCGATGGACTCCTTCTTGCCCATCTGCGACGAACCCGGATCGAGGTAGGTGACGCCCATGCCCAGATCCATGCCGCCGACCTCGAAGGCGCAGCGGGTACGAGTAGAGGTCTTCTGGAAGAGCAGAACGATGTTCTTGCCCTCGAGATAGCGGTGCGGAACGCCAGCGCGCTTCATATCCTTGAAGTTCTTGGAGAGCTTGAGCAGGTACTCGATCTCCTCGGTGGTGAGGTCGAGAAGCTTGAGGAAGCTACGGCCGGAAAGGTTAACACCCATGGTTTGATTCCTTTCGAAGAAATGAATTACGTAAGTATCAGTGGTGCCCGTTTAACGGGCGAAGCCGGTGCGGTTGTAGGGGGACCGCACCGGAAACGGAAAGACTTAGAGGTCCTCGCGCCAGAAGGGCATGCTCATGCAGCGCGGGCCGCCGCGGCCGC
>CABVAY010000058.1 GCA_902496455.1 uncultured Collinsella sp. | reverse complement strand
CGTCCCAGGTGCCGCCGACGCCCATCAGGAACACGGCGTCGTAGCCCTCGTCGGCAACCTTGTCGGCGAGCGCGGTCATCTTCTTGCCGGTCTCGTAGAGCGCCTTGCCGTCCTCGAGATAGCCCTCCTGGTCGAAATGCATGATCTCGATCTTCTCGGTTTCCTTCATTTGTCTCTCCTTTCTGGGGTTGTTTCCACATCCCCCATGCCAACGGGCATCAAAACCCGCTTACATTCCGTAACACTCGGCCGCTTTGGCCTTAAGCGCATTGACTGACTCTTCGTAGCCCTCTGCCTTGACCTCCATTTGCTTGGAGACGGCATCGAGATACGGGTGCACGTCCCATGACTTCAGACGCTCGGCTATCATGGCCGCAATCGTCTGGAAGAACACAAGATTGGGAATTGCGCTGAGCAGCGGAGCCACCTGAGGCACCGCAACCTCGTGAGCCCTACCCTTGGGATGGGCCGTGAGCAGCACCGTTTTTGTCGTAACGTTCGATAGCGCATCAGCGATAATCGCAAGACGCTCCGACCCCTGCGGATCGTCGACGATAAACACCAGATAGCCCGGAACGATCTGCATCTCGGGACCGTGGACGAACTCCTCGCCTTCGTGATGCATGGCAGGAATCTTGATGGTCTCGCTCAGCTTGAGGGCCGCCTCTTCGGCAACGCCATAGTTGGGGCCGTTGCCGACGACCATGGCGGGCGTGTGCTCAGAAAGCTCGAGCATGTGGTCTTGGACATATGCCTCGGCGGTCTTGCACATCACGGCATTGGCCTGGATGGCCTCGCGCAGGTCGTCAAGACGCTGGGCAACGCCCTTGGCGTCAATCGTTCCGCGCGCCTGACCGCCGTAAATACCAAAGAGCACCAGGTACTCAACGAGCACCTCGACGCCCAGAGTCACAAAGTCCACCGACTCGACGCCCACACCGTAGTCAAGAACGATGTCAGCGTGTTCCTTGATGGGTGCCTCGACGTTTGCCGTGAGCGCAACTGCAGCCATATCGTGTGCGCGCATGTAATCGAGCGCCGCAATCGTATTGGTCGAATAGCCACTCTGCGAAACGGCAATGTTGAGCGCATGCTGCGGATAGGTGTGTTCAAAATCAACGAAGGCCTCGGGCGTCACAACGGACACCTGCATTTGCAGGGCATCTTGCAGGTAATCGCGGGCGCAATCGGCGGCATGGCGCGACGAACCCGAAGCAACGATGCGCAGCGCGTCAAAAGAACCGGACTGGAAAATATCAACGAGCTGCGCTACCAGCTCAGACGAACGCTCGAGGTTCTCCCCCATACGCACATGGGCAAGCTGAACGTAATCGAGCATCTTCATCGTCTCACCTCGTAACAAATCATTAGTATTTGATGCCAATCACAGTTACAGGTTACGGCTTTTTGATACCTCTTTGTCGATTAATTTATCCCCATCGGCAAACGGTCGATTTTGAGCCCTGTAAGGTTGTATATACAGCTGACCCAACGATCAAAACTGGTTAGTTTCCCAGCCGTTATTCACAAAATACCAGCTAGTACGTATAGGTGTAGCCGCCCGTATCGCCACGATTGAAGGACTTTACATACTCGATAGCCTGACCGCTCGCGTCATAGCTCACGCATTCCAAAAGCAAAACAAGATCGCCCTGTTCCAGTCCAAGGAGGCCGGCATCTCGTGCGCCCAGCGCTTCGATATCGAGCTTTTCCTGTGCCATGACTGGCTTTCGGCCCAGCATCTCATAGGTCTCGTACAAACTGAAGACCGACACGTCAATATCTTCGATGGTTGGGAACAGCAGGCAGGGAATCAGCGCCGTCTCAATCGATACGGGGCTACCGTTTATGCAGTTCAGGCGTCGAACGGAATAGAGCAGGTCGTCCTCGGCGATGCCAAACAGGTCGGCGTAATATGGCCCCGCATAACGCTTGGAACGCGCGAGAATACGGACGGACGGCTCGCCGCCCGAAGCACGGACCGATTCACGGAAACCGACCGTGCGTTCAAAAAAAGCAGGTACTTTCTGCGCCACAAAGGCACCTTTTCCCCGAACACGGCGAATCTGCCCGCGCCGAACCAGCTCATCGACAGCGCTTCGGATGGTCAAGCGTGTCGTACCAAATTCCTCGGCAAGGTCTTTTTCGGACGGAATCATGGAACCCGTGGGATATATACTGCGCTCGATACGTTCCTCGATGCGGCGTCGAATGCGCATATAAACCGGGGTGGCATCTACTGTTTCAGCCATTGTTCACCTGCCACGCTCCTCATGCCGTTCTCTTCGCCGTTATCGGCAAAGCGGAACTTTGTGGGCAAAATCACCGAATTGCAATGCTCCACAAAACGCATGTCCTTATCAAATTCGATCGAGCTCTCATAGAACACCGGCGTTCCCTCTTCTTGCTGGAGCAGCTCGGCCTCTTCGGCGTTCAAACGCGAGATGGAGATATGCTCACGTCCATGCTCAACACGCACGCCACCTTCTTTGAGCAAGACATCGTAAAGGCTCTCGCACTCAAAATCGTGCTCGATAAGCGATGGGCACAGGGACAGGTTAACGTGAGCCGTCTCGATTGACGTCGGCTCGCCCTCAATAAGTCGAACGCGCTGCATGCGGAGCAAGGGAGCGCCTACAGCCACCCCAAGCTTGTCGGCAAGCGCCTCATCCGCCTCGATGGTCCCGGTGGAAACCAGACGAGAAGAGGGGTGCAGGCCGGCAGTCCGCACAGCATCGGAAAAGTTATACGTTTCCTGGAAGATATTCAGCGGCTTGGGAGGACACACATACGTGCCCGATCCGTGACGGCTCTCGAGCGTTCCACACGAGATAAGCCGCGCGATACCGGCACGCAACGCCGTACGCGAAACGCCAATCTCTTCGCACAGCACGCGCTCGGCCGGCAGGCGATCGCCGCCGGCAAGCTGATGGTGCTGGATATACCAAAGAATTCCCTCAACAGCACGATCTTTGGGGGGAATTGCATAAGATTCGCCTGCCATTGCACAGACTCCTCATTCAGACACGTATGCCGCCAAAATTAGGTCAGCCCTCCCATGGCATCAAATTCGGCCTTGATCTTCTCGGCGACATTCCGATACGACTTATATAGACTTGAATCGCGTTTGACCTCGTCGGTCATAACGGGAATCTCTAATTTGGAAACCTCGTCTTTTCCCGTCTGAACCGCCACAACAACGCCCATACCAAGACACATATTACGCTTGGCAGCATTTATTTTTGCTGCCTTGGCAGGATTTGCCAGGATACGCCGGGCAAATTCCTGTTTAGAGACCGCTTCTTCGGCCTCCGGATCGCCCGCCTCGGCTACTTCGCACTGCAACACGTCCGCATAGTCAAAAATCTTCGGCTCGCCGCCGCGCTGATGCACGGCCCACTTGCGGCGCGTGGCATCCTGGTAGATAGCCGGCAAAAACGTAAACCGCGGTGGGTCCAAAATCGTATCCGTGATGGTAAACACATCGGGATCAAAGGCATCCTGCGGGTTTTTCTTCTTGAACAGCCCCATATCACCCTCCCGTACTAGCATTAAACAACTCAAGCTGAATATAGCACCAATTTCAAGCCGCCACTTTACCGTATCGGTACGCGGCGTCTATGGCTCGCCCAGCGGAAGAGTTTACGGACGAGGGCCGGGGTGCCTGCCTTGTTTTGAGAAGTTCGCGGAGCCCACTTTTCAAAACAAGGCAGGCACCCCGGCCCCGCCGGCAAATAGCGGACACCCCGCATGCAATCTATGCAAACAAACAAGTACGCTTAGCTACATTCGGTAAGCTCGAGCACGCTGCCCTTAACGATAAGCGCCGGCTCCAGGACGACCTCTTCGGCACGCCTGCCGCCCCTACCGGCAAGACGCTTGGACATGCAGCCAAAAGCATGCTCCGCAAGGACACCAGGATCCTGCTCAATCGCGGTCAGCGCCGGCTCAAAGAGAACGTCGGCCGCCGAGTTGTCATAGCTCACCACCGAGATATCGCCCGGGATGCTCTTCCCCATCTCGTGCAAGCGCTTGAGCAGACCGAGGGCGATGTTATCCGAACTTGCGAACACAGCGGTGGCATCAGTTGCGAGCACCGCCTCCGAGGCCTCATAGGCACTCGGAATGTAGTACTCGCTCTCAAACTCCAAACGTGCGTCGATAGGCAGGCCAACCTCGCGCAGCGCGCGCTCATAGCCGGCAAGTCGCTTACGCCCCGTATTGGAACGGCGCGCGTTAACCAAGCAGGCAATGCGACGGTGGCCCTGCTCGATCAGATAGCGAGTGGCCATGTAGCCACCCATCTCGTGGTCGAACATCACCTTGTCGCACTCGAGCCCCTCAATGGCACGGTCGACCATCACGGCAGGGATAGGCAGATGGCTGACTTCTTCGCGCAGGGCGCGGTCGTCGGAGAACTCGTCGCCTACGACCAGGAAGACGCCATCAACGCCGCGCGTCACCAGCTGGCGCAGCAGCTCCAGATCGTCATCGGCGCTTCCGCCCGAGCTGGTAATGAAGAGCGCATAGCCGTCCTCGCGGCAGCGCTTTTCCAGGCTACCGGCGAGCGAGGCAAAAAAGCGGCTCTCGATGTTAGGGACGATAAGGCCCAGAGTGCGCGACTCGCGCATGACCAGGCTGCGCGCGATCTGGTTGGGAACATAGTGGTTGCGCGCCGCGACCTCTTTGATGAGCTTGCGGTTTTCTTCCGAGATGCGACAGGGCCGATTATTGAGCACAAGCGAGACCGACGAGGGGGAAAGCCCCACCTCCTGGGCGATCTGCTTGAGGGTGACTTTGTTGGCCATCTCGCTCCTTCCGGGTTTACGCGCAATCTCTTGAAAGTATAGCGACTACCCCTCTACCTCGGTGATAAACACTTTACCAATCCGGTAGACGGCTGTTTTATCGCCGCCAGCGCACCAAATCCGTCCGGGTGGGGTATATTGCAATCGATTGATGACAACGACCACCAAAAGGCGGATATTCGTATGCACGAGAACGACTTTTTTAACGAGGACCTGCTGTGCGCGCTTGCTGGCGTTGCCGGCGAGGACAACGTACTGATGAGCGAGCCCATGCGCGAGCACACCACGTTTAAGATCGGCGGCCCGGCCGACGTCTTTGTCACGCCCGATACCGAGCAGGGCCTCGTCGCCACGCTCGATACCTGCTATCGCTGCGATCTGCCCCTCACCATCGTGGGCAACGGCTCCGACCTACTCGTCGGCGACAAGGGCATCCGCGGCGTCGTCGTGGCGCTGGGCGAAGGCCTCTCCGACATTACGATCGACGGCACGCACGTCACGGCGGCAGCCGGCGCGCTGCTTTCCGATGTCGCAGCCGCGGCAGCCGAGGCCGGTCTCACCGGCATGGAGCCCATCTCGGGCATCCCCGGATCGGTCGGCGGCGCCTGCTACATGAACGCCGGTGCCTACGGTGCCTGCATGGCCGATGTGCTGGAGTCCGTGCGCGTCTACAAACCCGCTCGCCAGCTCGACGACGGCACCCGCGGCAGCGGCAATATCATCGAGTTCGATGTCGACGAGCTCAACCTGGGTTATCGAAAGAGCCGCATCGCCGATGACGGCTTTATCGTGCTTTCGGCCACCTTCAATCTCGCCCCGGGCAACGCCGCGATGATCAAGGCCGACATGGACGACTACCGCCAGCGCCGCGAGGACAAGCAGCCGCTCGACATGCCGAGCGCCGGCTCCACTTTCAAGCGCCCCGATGGTTACTTTGCCGGCAAACTCATCATGGATGCCGGCCTGCGAGGACACGCCGTTGGCGGCGCGCAGGTGAGCGAGAAGCACTGCGGCTTCATCGTCAACGCCGACCACGCCACCGCCGCCGATGTCGACGAACTCATCCGCCACATCCAGGCAACCGTCAAAGACCAATTCAACGTAGACCTAGAACCCGAAGTCCACCGAGTAGGCGAATTTTTATAAAAAGAAGGCCCCGAAAGGGGCCTTCACTTTCTTTAATTCAGATAAACCAGTCCGGTGTGTAACGTATTGGACCCGAGAGGTCCGTGGCTGCCCGAAAGGCATTAGGTTGATCGCGAGTTCCGCACGAGCCGGAGAGCACTTAATGTGCTCTCCGTGCGAGCAGGACTGTCCGAGCAGGCAACCTAATGCCTTTCGGGCAGCCACGGACCAACTTACTTCAAACCGCAGCTACGACAGCGCAATACCGCCAAGCCAGCCCCAACGCACGCCAGAGCCAGTGCCATAGAAGCTAATAAACGAATCAAGCGACTTAGACGTAATGGCGCCCTCGTTGCTCATAACGATGCCGCCGCCAACGTAGATACCCACATGACCGTAGATAAGGCCCGGAGCACCCGTGCCGCTGTGCGAGGAATCGGCCACGATCATGCCCACCTGCAGCGCCGAGCGGTCGGAGCTATAGCACCAGGCGTTAAACATGTCGCACGCATTGCCTCCAAAGTAGCCAACGCCAGCGTTACGGAAGACATTGGTGACCCACGCCGCGCACCAGTTCTGACCCGGCGAAGGCGTGGAGTAGCACGCGTTGACGACAGCCTGCTGCTTGCCCGAGCCGGCATTCTGCTGCGGAGCTCCGGGCGCGTACGATCCACCACCCGAGCTCGAACCACCCGAGTAGGAATTGTTCTTGTTCGCGGCAGCCGCGGCAGCGGCAGCCTTCCTAGCGGCCTCCTCAGCCTGGGCGGCAGCGATGATCTCGGAATCGCGCTGAGCCATGAGCTCCTTGACGTCGTCGGAAAGACCGTTCAGCACGGTCTGGACTTCTTGCTGCTTGGCCTGCATGTCCTGCATCTGGGCAGTCTGCTGGTCCTTGAGCTTCTCTAAGTCGGCCTTCTGCGACTCGAGCTCGGTCTTTTGCGCATCGAGCTCTTCCTGGATGGTCTGAATGTCCTCGATGGCGTCGCGGTCGCTCTTGTTGATCTTCTCAACGTAATGCGCGTTGGCGACGAGTTCCTCAAACGAGCCAGAGGCCAGCAGCAGCGACAGGATGTTCGTGCCGCCGGACTTGTAGCTGGCGGCCACGCGATCGGAAAGGTCGTTGCGCTTCTTCTTGAGCTCGGCCTTCTTTTCATCGATCTGGGCCTGCGTGTCGTCAATCTTGCCCTGGACATTCTCGATGTCGTTGAGGGTCTGGGCATTCTTGTTGGCCAGCGCCGCATACTCATTTGCGATGCTGTCGAGCTGGGCCTGAACCTCGTCGAGCTGGGCCTGGGCGGCATTCAGTTTATCGGTGGTTTCTTTGGAAGCCTCCGCCGCATGGGCGCGAGCGGGCAGGCCAAAAAGAACTGCCGCAGAAGCGGCGCCGAACAGGGCCTTGAGGGCAGTGCGGCGCGAGAGCTCCTGGGAAAGGATGGAATCGCTGTTTGGTGACATATGTACTCCGTTACATGCTTATTTATATGTCGCTCAACTCATACATATTAGCGTACATATGGCGCGTCCCAACGATTTCCACGAACGGCAGGAAACTGCAAGGTCGGCGGCTCGTAAGCAAATACCAAAGATCAGGTTATGCGTACGCAAGCTCTGTTATGAGTACGTTAACATAATCCTCTGCTTTTCCTACAGCGCACGATTTGGGCGTCCCCGCCTGCGCTATACTCCCCTCTAGAAGTGTTCCTGATTCGATAGGAGACTACATGTCCAAAGCACTCGACCCCAAAGACACCTGCGTCCTCGTTACCGGTGGCGCCGGCTTTATCGGCTCGCACACCGTCGTTCAGCTGCTCGAGGGTGGCTACCAGGTCGTCATCGTCGATGATCTCTCCAACTCCAGCGCCGTCGCCGTCGACCGCGTCAAGACCATCGTGGGCGACGAGGCCGCCAAGAACCTCACCTTCTACGAGGCCAACGTGCTCGACCGCGATGCGATGAACAAGATCTTCGATACCCATCAGATCGACCGCGTCATCCACTTTGCCGGCTTTAAGGCCGTCGGCGAGTCGGTGAGCAAGCCCGTCGAGTACTACCACAACAACATCGAGAACACCCTGGTGCTCATCGACGTCATGCGCAACCATGGCTGCAAGTCCATCATCTTCTCGAGCTCCTCGACCGTCTACGGCGACCCGGACAACCCGCCCGTCACCGAGGAGGATCCTAAGAAGCCCGCGACCAACCCCTATGGTTGGACCAAGTGGATGATCGAGCAGATCCTTATGGACGTCCACACCGCCGACCCCGAGTGGGACGTCGTGCTACTCCGTTATTTCAATCCCATCGGCGCCCATCCGTCGGGCCTGATCGGCGAGGATCCCAAGGGCATCCCCAACAACCTGGTGCCCTATGTCGCCCAGGTCGCCGTGGGCAAGCTCGAGGCCGTTCAGGTCTTTGGCAACGACTACCCCACCCCCGACGGCAC
>CABVAY010000057.1 GCA_902496455.1 uncultured Collinsella sp. | reverse complement strand
TACGACCGCTTGGTTACCGGCGGCAACGGTATTCTCTACAGAACTACCCCCCCCCTGAACAGAATCGCCGTTATCGGTTGACGGTGCGGCGATTGCCGCCAGCGGCGACATGAGCGGCTGAGCGATGAGGCCCGCCGTCAAAACAGTTGCGACGGCGCGGTTGGCAACGCCCTTGACGTTGACGGCCTTGGCCCGAGGCTCAAAGTGTTGTGGACTGTAGTTTGTCATGGCTTTCTCCCTTTGACACGGATGTATCCATACGCTTCAAAATGTAGGAGCTGTTTTTTGAATTCTGTTGCGCAACATTGGTCACCAGCGGATTTTTTGAAATTCGCGCTCTCGTGCTTCACAATTTCGTCACATATGTAGGAGCTGGTGCATCATATTCTTGCGGGATCGAATTGAGCCTGTGATTTGCATTTGCTCCCGCGTCATCCGCCCTATCGGATTCCGCATCCAACAGACACCCCGCCCGCCACGGTGTAGAGTTAAGACAACGGGCGCGTTGCGCGGACCGCGCTGGAACGAGGTGGACATGGAACTCGACAAACAACAGATCGAACGACTGCGTGAGCGCCATCACCGGCGCCACGGCATACGCCCTGCCCATAGTGAGGCTGCCAAGCAGGCTGGTCGCTTTTTAAAGCGCGCGTTCAACATTCGCGAGGGACGCGCGCCCTATCACGTGATCCGCAAGCGTTTTGTAAACGGAGCGCGTCTGACTGGCTCCCACCTATGCATCCTCATCATCGCCATGCTCATCGCGAGCATCGGCCTCGATATCGACTCGGACATCGCCATCGTGGGCGCCATGCTCATCTGCCCGCTTATGGGATCGGTCCTTGCCATGGCATATGGCATCGCCACGCTCGACCGCGAGATTACCGTCGAAGCCATCGCGGGCTTGGCTCTACAGATGGTCCTTTGCCTGGTCACGTCCACGTTGTACTTTAAGCTCTCGCCCCTTGGCACCACCACGGCCGCCATTATCGACAACTCGACGCCCACCGTGTGGGACCTCGCTGTCGCGCTCGCGGGCGGCTTTGCGGGTGGCCTGGGCAACTCGCGCGACCAGGAACCCGCCACGCTCATCGCCGGCGTGGCCGTGGCGACCGCGCTCATGCCGCCCCTGTGCGCGGCGGGCTACGGCATCGCCATCGCAAGCGGGTCACTGTTTCTCTCGGCGCTTTATGAGTTTGGCATCAACGTGGTCTTTATCGCGCTGGCCGCCGAAGCCGTATTGCTTCTTTTGCGTGTACCGCTCAAGCGCGACCTCAACGGCGACGGCATCGTGACCGCCGAGGAAGATGCCGAGGTCGACGAGCTGTCGCGCAAAGTGCGCCGCCGCATCATTGTGGGCACGGTAGTCTTTGCCATCCCCTGCATCGTTATGACAGCGGGGTCTATTGGCTCGGCGCAGGCCGGCGTACAGGACGGCTACGGCGTCACCGAAACCACGCGCGAGCTTGCGGCGGTGCTGTCAGGCTTTAAGGATTACACCGTCGCCGTCGAGACCTCGGCCACCGAAGGGGACGAGGGAGGCATTGTAGAGCGCGAAATCGTCGCCCATGTGACAACGAGCGAGGCGCTCGGGACGCACGACCGCCACGTCGCCCGCAAGCTCATCGACCTCAATGTGCCCGATCTCGACCGCGTGGAGTTCGATGTGAAGTGATGCCGGCGCGGGATGAATGCTCGCACGGACGCAAGTTACGACGAGGCGCAGACGCGATACGGACACGAGCAAATTGCGGCGTGCAGTTCACACCCGAGCCCCGCTCGCTGTTTTATTGCCGTGAATCAGACGTCCGCATCGACATCGCCAGACTCCACCGTAAACGCCGGATCGGTGCTCACAAGATAAAATCGGGTCACCTTAGTATTTCTAATTAGGTAAATCTGCCCCTGATTGCGTCGGCGCGATATATACGCAACGTGAACCGTGCCGAATTCTTCGCCGTTTTCCTTCTTTAATACCAGGATATTGGGATCATCCGTACGCTTAAACTGCCCGTCTGTGCAGATTCCGTCTTTGTCGACCAGCTGCCATCGACAGTTGTCCTCCTCAAGAAAGGCCAGGGTTTCCCGACTCGTCTTGTCGTCCCGATAGTAACCGTCAATGGCAAACCCTTCGGAAGCGCATTCCTGCATATAGGACGTTTCTCGGCTTATAGCAAACAGCCCTGTAGCGCCCAGGAGCACAGCCAGGCAGACCACTGCAATAGCAACCGGGATAACACGCGGGCTCATGTCGCCCACCCGATAGTTGTTTAACGGAGCGTTAAACATACCTGGAACCTCCGATATCAGGGGGAACATCGCCAGCAGGCAGGCGACAACTATATGTTTCTGACATCAAACCATATGGCCGCCACTCGCGGAAGGGGCATCGGCGAACGGCGTGTTTTCATACTCCATTGGTCAAACCTAAGCGCGGCCCTACAGCTCGTACTTGTACACGCGGTAGATATACTTTTCGGCTTCCATCTCGTAGGTGGCGATGGGCAGTCCGCAGCGATCATCTCGTCGTTTGGCAGATAGGTCACACTGTGCTGGCCCGCATTGAGCGAAAAATCGCCCTGGGCTTGCAGCAGCTTGTCCTCAAAGCCCGAGCCGGCCCAAAAATCGGACAAGCCCACGGAAGGCTGCAGTAAGGTCATTTACGCAACATATGTCCAGTAAAACGGGTGGTAGCCGGTACGGCTACCACCCGTTTGCCTCACATCTAGCCCAAAGCGGGCCGTCTACTTCTTAATGCCGCGCCCCAGGCGCTCAGCGACCGACGCCACGGTCTCCTCGCTGGCCGGCCCGCAGCTCACACAGCCGTCGTGGGCACGCATCTGGCCGGTGACCTCGTCCATCGCGAGCGGCGCCACCTTCTCGAGCTTAAAGCCCTTGCCGGCGCGCATGTTTTCCTTGGCCACGCTGATCATGAGCTTAATGCGGTTGAGCTGGTTGACCTCGGATGCACCGGGGTCGTAGTCCACCGCGACGATGTTGCTCTCGGGATGTTGGCGGCGCAGCTCCTTGATCACGGCCTTGCCCACCACGTGGTTGGGCAGGCACGCGAAGGGCTGCGTGCAGATGATGTTGGGCGCACCGTGATCGATCAGGTCGAGCATCTCGGCCGTGAGCAGCCAGCCTTCGCCCATGTTGTTGCACACCGAAAGCACCGTGCGGGCCTTGTCGGCCATGGTGCCGATGCGCTCGGGTGCCTCGAAGCGGCGGGACTTTTCGAGCATCTCCTCCACCGGCGTACGCATCCAGTCCACGAGCTTGATGAGCGCCTGCATACCAGCGCGCGTAGTGGCAGAGCTTCCCAGCTCGTCCTTCTGCAGCTCGGCGTTGCTCATGGAGTACAGGAAGAAGTCGAGCAGGCCCGGCACCACGGCCTCACAGCCCTCGCGCTCGATAACGTCGACCACGTGGTTGTTGGCCGTGGGATGGAACTTGACCAGGATCTCGCCGACCACGCCCACGCGCGGCTTGGTGCCCTCGCCCGCAAGCGGCATGGTGTCGAACGCGCGGATGGCCTCGCGGCACAGCTTGGTGTAGTTGTGGCGGTTGAACTTGGGCGCCAGTTTGCGGGCGCGCGCCATGTACTCCTCGTAGAGCGCGTTGGCGGCGCCGGGCGTGGCCTCGTACGGGCGGCAGCGGTAGAGCATCTGCATCATCACGTCGCCAAAGAGCACCGCGTAGACCGCCTGCTTGAGCAGCGCCGGCGTAATCTTAAAACCGGGGTTGTCCTCGCCGAGCGCCACGGCCGAAAGCGAGATTACCGGAATCTCGGGGTGGCCGCTCTCGCGCAGTGCCTTGCGGATGAGCGCGATGTAGTTGGTGGCGCGGCAGCCACCGCCGGTCTGGCTGATAACAACGGCCGTCTTGGACAGGTCGTACCGACCGCTCTCGATGGCCTCCATAATCTGGCCCGTCACCAGGATCGACGGGTAGCAAATGTCGTTGTTCACATAGCGCAGGCCGGCCTCGACGGCATCGTGGTCGGTCGAGGGCAGCAGCTCCAAGTTGTAGCCAGCACCGCGGAACACCTCTTTGACCAGGTCAAAGTGAATCGGCGCCATCTGCGGGCACAGGATGGTGTAGCCCTCGTCGCGCATCTGCTCGGTAAAGGGCACCTTAGGCCATGCAGTCGATGCGCTCTCGCGCTGGGCCTCAAACGTGTACTTGCGGCTCGCGAACGCGGGGGCATCCGTGGAGGGCGCCACCGGCGCGGCATCGCCCTGCTCGTAGGCCTCGCCCGCGGCCGTGGCCTCGGCCAGGCGCTCGGCCTCCTGGTCCTTGAGCGCCGCCATGAGCGAACGGATGCGGATGCGCGCGGCACCCAGGTTGGACACCTCATCGATCTTGAGCACGGTGTAGATCTTGCCGCTGGCCTCCAAAATCTCCTGCACCTGGTCGGTAGTCAGGGCATCGAGACCGCAGCCGAAGGAGTTGAGCTGGATCAGGTCCAGGTCGTTGCGCATCGTCACAAAACGGGCGACGGCGTACAGGCGGCTGTGGTACATCCACTGGTCGACGACGCGAATCGGACGCTCGGGCTTCACCAGGTGCGCAAGCGAATCCTCGGTAAAGACCGCAAAGCCAAAGCTCGAGATAAGCTCGGGCAGGGCATGGTTGATCTCGGGGTCGTTATGGTAAGGACGGCCGGCGAGTACGATGCCGTGGCCGCCGTGGTCCTCGACCCACTTAAGGGCCTCCTCGCCCATGGTCTGGATATCCTCGTGGAAACGCGCATCGGCCTCAAAGGCAGCGTTGACGGCGGCATCGACCTCGGAGCGCGTGATCTTGGGACCGCGCACGCGACCGCGACCGGCTTGCGCATCGGCCACGCGATCAACGGCGAGCACCTGGTACAGGCGGCGCTTGAGCTCGGTCTTGTCGTGATAGGGCACAAACGGGTACAGGAACTCGATGTTCTGCTCGCGGATCTCGTCGATATTGAGCGCCAGCGCCGTGGGGTAGCTCATGACGATGGGGCAGTTATAGCAGTTGCCGGCCGTCGGATCCTCCTTGCGCTCCCAGCGCACGCACGGCATCCAGATGAAGTCGACATCGCGGTCGATGAGGTTCATCACATGGCCGTGGCTCATCTTGGCCGGATAGCACACGCTCTCGGACGGCATGGACTCGATGCCCGCCTGGTAGGTCTTCTTGCTCGACTGGTCGGACAGCTGCACGCTAAAGCCCAGGCGCGTAAAGAACGCATGCCAGAAGGGGTAGTTCTCGTACATGTTGAGCGCGCGCGGGATGCCGACGGTGCCGCGCGGGGCCTCGTCGGGGCTCAGGATCTCGCGGTTAAAGAGCAGCTCGTTTTTCTTTTTGAAGAGGTTGGGGGCCTCAGTCTTCTGCTTTTTGTGGCCAGCGCCCTTCTCGCAGCGGTTGCCGGTAATGAAGCGCCTGCCGCCGCCAAAGTCGTTGACGGTAAGCTGGCAGTTGTTAGAGCAACGGCCGCAGCGGACATGCTTTTGCGTCACGGTGAGGTGCGCGATGTCCTCGGCCGACAGGATGGTCGAGATGCCGTCGGCACCAGCGCGATCGCGGGCGAGCAGGGCAGCACCATAGGCACCCATGCAGCCGGCGATGTCGGGGCGCACGGCGTGGACGCCGGTGAGCTGCTCAAACGCGCGCAGCGTGGCATCGGACATAAAGGTGCCGCCCTGGACGATCACCTGGCTGCCGATCTCCTTGGGATCGCGCAGCTTAATGACCTTGAACAGGGCATTCTTGATGACGGAATAGGACAGGCCGGCCGCGATGTCGCCCACCGTGGCGCCTTCCTTTTGCGCCTGCTTGACGCGCGAGTTCATAAAGACCGTGCAGCGACTGCCTAGGTCGACCGGGGCCTTGGCATGGATGGCGGCGTCGGCGAACGCGCGCACGTCCATGTTCATAGAGACGGCGAAGCTCTCGATAAAGCTACCGCAACCCGACGAGCAGGCCTCGTTGAGCATGATGTGCTCGATAACGCCGTCCTTGACGCGCAGGCACTTCATGTCCTGGCCGCCAATGTCCAGAATAAACTCGACGCCGGGCAGGAACGCCTTGGCGCCGCGCAGGTGCGCAACGGTCTCGATCTCGCCGGAGTCGGCCTTGAGGGCTTCGATGAGCAGTGCCTCGCCATAGCCGGTAGTGGTCACGTGGCCGATGGTGCAGCCGGCAGGGATATGGTTGTAGAAATCGGCCATGATGACCTTGGCCGTGCCCAGGATGTCGCCGTTGTTGTTACCGTACCAGGTGTGCAACAGCTGGCCGTCCTCGCCCACGAGCGCGGCCTTCATGGTGGTGGAGCCGGCGTCGATGCCGATGAACACGCGGCCGGTGTAGCCGTCGAGTTTGCCCTTGGGGACGACTTCCTGGTCGTGGCGGGTCTTGAACTCGGCAAAGTCCTCGTCGGTGGCAAAGAGCGGATCCAGACGCTCGACCTCGGCACCCTGCGTGTCACCCAGGCTGTCGATAGCCTCGATGAGCTGCGGGAACGTGCTGAGCTTGTTGGACTCGTGCGCCATGGCGGCGCCGCTCGCCACAAACAGGTGAGCGTTTTGGGGCACGATACAGTGCTCCTCGTCCAGGTTGAGCGTGAGGTAGAAGCGGTGGCGCAGCTCGGAGAGGTACTGCAGCGGGCCGCCCAGGAAGGCGACGTTGCCGCGGATGGGGCGGCCGCATGCCAGGCCCGAGATGGTCTGGGTCACGACGGCCTGGAAGATGGAAGCGGCGACGTCCTCGGGGCGGGCGCCTTCGTTGAGCAGCGGCTGGACGTCGGTCTTGGCAAAGACGCCGCAGCGGCTGGCAATGGGATAGATGGTGGTGGCGTTTGCCGCGAGTTCGTTAAGGCCGCTGGCGTCGGTGTGCAGCAGAGTGGCCATCTGGTCGATGAACGCGCCCGTGCCGCCGGCGCAGGTGCCGTTCATGCGCTGCTCGATGCCGTTGTCGAAGTAGATGATCTTGGCGTCCTCGCCGCCCAGCTCGATGGCGACATCGGTGGCCGGGATGAGGGTCTCGACGGCACGCTTGCTGGCGATGACCTCCTGAACAAACTCCAGGTCGAGCCACTGGGACAGCAGCAGGCCGCCCGAACCGGTGATGGCGCAGGTCATTTGGGCCGTCGGCAGCACAGTCGCAGCGCCCTCGAACAGGTCGCGGGCGCAGGCACGGACATCGGTGTGATGACGCTGGTACTTGGCGTAGACAATCTGGTTGTCGTCGTTGAGCACGGCGAGCTTAACGGTGGTGGAGCCCACGTCGATGCCCAGGTGCAGGTTGCCACGAGCGTTCTCGGAGTTGAAGATCGCGCCTTCGGGGGCCCGGCCGGTGGCTACGGGCTCAGCGGCGGTGGTGGGCTCGCTGGTGACGGACGCCTCCCCTGCCGCGTTCTTGGCATCGACAATTGCCTCGGCAACTTTCTCGGCGGCGGCAGTCGCGGCCTTCTGCGCGGCGTCCACCACGGCGGGCGCGGCCTCGCGTGCGGCAGCGACCATGCGGTCCTTAATGCCCTCGACGAGTTTGCTCATTATCTCTCCTCTTAGTTGTTGGACTCGACGGTTGCGGCGGTGTCGGCCGTATCCTCGAGCTGCAGGTTCAATAGCTTCATGCCGTATTCCGGCACGTTGATATCGATGGGTTGACCATATAGGTCGCCGGGACGCACAAAGGCGATAACCGTCATAATGCGTGCCATGGCCTCGGGCGATTCGGTGAGGCCGCGCTCAAACCAGCGCTGGATCAGACCAACCTCGGCACTCACGACGTAGGTAACGTAGTAGTCAAAGAACGTGCCCAGCGCCAGGCCCAAAATGCCCGTCTGTGCACGAGGCACCACGGCCTCACGCGCGGTGTCGATAATCTTCTTAATGAAAGCCTGGTCGCCGCCCGGGCCCAGCAGCGATCCGATTAAATCGCGGTTGGCCGCAAGGTAGCGCAGCAACTCAACCGAACCGGGCGCTGGCTCGAGCTCATCGATGTTGTGATAGAGATCGGGTAGTTGAGCTGCGGTGATGAGCTCAATGCGCTCACGGATCTCGGCCAGCAAGCCGTCCTCGATTTGATTGATAAAGTCGGGAATATCGCGGTAGTGCGAATAGAACGTGCGGCGCGTAAGGCCAGCGCGCTCGGTGAGCGACGCGACATTAATGCGCGAAAGGTCGCCGCTTTCGGCAAGCTCGCTGGCAAGTGCCTGGCGAAGGGCACGCTGCGAGCGAAGGGACCGGCGATCACATTTCTCGAGCTGGGACAAGCGTCCTCCTTGTTACTCAGCCTGTGCGCTATTGCACAGTGCGAGTATTATTGCACACCGTGTGCATCAACACGTAAAGGCAATATTTGGGATGTGACGAAGGGGCAGCCTCTTTGTCACATTCAGCGACCGCCTAGGTTGTGCCAGTTGTGCCGGTTGATTTCCGATCTCAGCCGAACACATTGAGCGGATAGGCCATTCCCGCAGT
>CABVAY010000056.1 GCA_902496455.1 uncultured Collinsella sp. | reverse complement strand
CGCGAACGGCGCGCCTGTTTAGCGAAACTGGTGAAAAATAGATTGACGCTAACAGACGTCGCGGTCCGGATACTCGCCCGGGAGATAGCCTCCCTCGACGCCGACATCGAGGAACTCGACTCGCTCGTGGCCGACTCGCTGGCGGGCGACGAGGTCTACGAGTGCCTCCTCACGGTGCCCGGGATCGGCCCCAAGACCGCCGCGGCGCTGGTGACGTCGATCGACATATCCGCGTTCAGGGGGCACGACGAGCTCGCGAGCTATTGCGGCGTGGCGCCGTCAGACAGGCGCTCCGGGAGCAGCATCAGGTCGACGTCGCCTCAGCACGGCGGGAACAGGCGGCTCAAGAACCTGCTCATATTCAGCTGCAACTCCCTCATCGGCACGGACAACAGGTTCGGGAGGTACTACGGGGAGTGCAGGGCGAGGGGGATGAGGCACAGCAAGGCGCTGAAGGCGGTCGCGAGGAAGAGGCTCAAGGTCATCTACGCGATCATGCGCGACGCCGTCCCGTACGCGGCCTAGCGGGCGGCGGGATCAACCGAAGAGGAAACCAAGCGGGGGCGCCAGATGCCCGGATGCGTCATGCCGAAATGGCGCGAAGCACGCGGTTGACAAAACTATAGAGACACGTCCCTAATTAGCTACTTGGGCTCGGTCGATATTCATGCTGGCGATTAGGTTGATGTTGGTGTCTAGGAGGTTCTCTAGCACGACGTCGCCCATGCGGATGGGGGCTTTGACCACTAGTCCGCGGATGAGGGCCATGGCTTGGGCGTGGAGTTCTAGCGGGATGGCTTCGGCGGTGCGCACGGGGAGCAGGGCTTCGTCGCCGCCAGATACTGCCACGGTCGTCGTGAGCACGCGCATGGGGCAGGTGAGCTCCTGATGTGCGAACTTATCGCCGCGCGGGCAGTTGTTGCCGGTCACGGAGCGCACCTCTGCCACGGCGCCGTCTGCGTCACGCTTTACCTCTACGGTCAGAAGGCACTCGGATGGGCAGGTGGTGCAGTTGAACTGCAGCGTCTCGATTGCGTTCGTGCTCATAGCTTTACGCCCCCTCAACAGGGTCAACGGACAGGACAATCTCGCTGGCACCCAGGTCGAGTGCACGCTGAATCACCTTCGCCGGCAGTGGGAAGCTTTCCATAACGCTCGGCTTAAACGCGCGGACCTTGCCGGCGAACAGCTCTTCGCCGTTGGTCAAGATCCTCACGCGGGCAGCGTCGACGGGTCGGCGTACGCGGAAGTTGAGCTTGGTGAGCGCCACGGCCGTAATGCGTCCCGGCAGCGCGTAGCTCGCAATGCCGGCGGGGGAGACCGTGAGCTCGCAGCCCGCGTCCGCGGCACCCGCCTCAGCATCCGTGTTGCCACCCAGCGCGTACGCCGCCGCGGCTGCACCGGCCCTCTCGGACTCGGTCGTCACGTTGTCGGCCAGGTCGTGCACGTGCAGCACGTTGCCGCAGGCAAAGATGCCCGGCACGCCCGTTTGCAGGCTCTGGTCCACCACGGCGCCGCGCGTGCGTGGGTCAAGCTCAACGCCCGCGGCAACCGAAAGCTCGTTCTCGGGAATCAAGCCCACCGAAAGCAGCAGCGTGTCGCACGGAACAATGCGCTCGGTCCCCGGAATGGGCGCCAGGCGCTCGTCGACCAGGCTCACCTCGACGGCCTCCACGCGGTCGTGCCCGATCACGCGCGTGACCGTGGTAGACAGATGCAGCGGAATGCCAAAGTCGTTCAAGCAGTTCTTGACGTTGCGGCGCAGGCCGTTGGCGTACGGCATGAGCTCGTACACGCCCTCGACCGAAATCCCCTCGAGCGTGCAGCGGCGCGCCATGATAAGCCCGATGTCACCCGAGCCCAAAATGACGGCACGCGAGCCGGGCTTGAGGTTTTCGATATTGATGTATCGCTGCGCCAGGCCCGCCGTAAACACGCCGGCGGGACGGCTGCCGGGGATCTTGATCTCGCTGCGCGTGCGCTCGCGGCACCCCATGGCAAGGATGACCGCGCGTCCGGTGAGCTGCAGCATGCCGGCGGGGCTCATGAGCGTGACGGTATGGACTGCGGTGGCTCCCGCACCCTCGTCCACGCTCGACGCGCCCGCGCACTCGCCAGAATCAATCCCAAGCACCATACTGTCCAAGAACAGCGCAATGTCGGTTGCGTGCACCTGGTCGATAAAGCGCTGTGCGTACTCGGGACCGGTGAGCTCCTGTTTAAAGTGCGACAGGTCAAAGCCGGGGTGGATGCACTGGCGCAGGATGCCGCCCAGGTGCTGCTCGCGCTCCACGATGGCCACGTGGGCGCCGGCCTTTTGCGCGGCAAGCGCAGCCGCCATGCCAGCAGGCCCGCCGCCGATGACGACCACGTCGAAGGCCTGCGTCGACACCGACGCTACAGCTCCGGCCTCCGCGCGTCCGTCGCGCATATCAAACGTTGCCATCCTAGCGCACCCCCTTCAGCGGTCCCTCAACCAACCAAGATCCGGCATCCTCTAACAGCACCTCGTTGGGGTCGCAGCCCAGCTCGCGCGTCAGGATTGCTACCACGCGGCTCTGGCAAAAGCCGCTCTGGCACCGACCCATGCCGGCCCGGCAGCGGCGCTTGACGCCTTCGACCGAAACCGCGCCCGGGCGGCGTCGAATCGCGGCCACGATCTCGGCCTCGGGCACCGTCTCGCAGCGGCAGACGATCTGCCCCCACGCGGGGTCGGACTCGATGAGCTCTTCTTTGCGCGTAAGCGGCGCGCGGTCAAAGTCGTCCGGCGCGCGGCGAATCGGGTCCCAATCGTCCCGTTCGCGCAGGGGCACGCCGGCATCGCGCAGTACCTGCTCCATGCGCTCGGCAATGGCCGGCGCGCTCGCCACACCCGGCGACTGAATGCCTGACGCTTGGAACAGCTCCGGCACCACGGCCGACTGCCCAATAAAGAAGTCGTTCGTTCCCTGAATGACCGGACGACCGCCGGCAAACGCGCGCACCACACGGCGCGTGTCCAGATCGGGCACCAGCTTGCGCGCGCCGCTCAGCAGCGCGTTCACATCGCTCGCATAGGTCTGCGTGTCGCCAGGCTCGCGCACCGCGGCCGTCGCGGTAATCACAGTGTTGCCGTGTACGGTGCCCGTGACGATAACGCCCTTGGAAACCGGCGTGGGAACGGGATAGAGCGGCATGAGCACTCGCGGCTCCTTGTCCAGCACCACAATGTTGCCCTGGCGCCAGACCATCTGAAACTCCTCGGCGCCCGCCATATGCGAGATGTCTGCGGCACCGTTGCCCGCGGCGTTAATCAGGTAACGGCAGCGCACGTCTCCGGCGGGCGTTGCCAGCGTAAAGCGTGCGTCGTCGCCCGATCCCGCGACTTTAATCGCTTCCACCGGGGCGGACCGCATAAACGTCACCCCGTTGGCAACCGCGTTCTCCAGCGCCGCGATGGCTACTTCAAACGGGTCAACGTAACCGGTCGAAGGGCACCATAGTGCGCACGAGGCTTGGGCGCTCGCACGCGGCTCCAGTTCGTGGATGCGCTCGGGGCCGACGATCAACAGCTCGGGCACGCCGTTGGTCAGGCCATTCTTGCGCAGCTGTTCCAGGTGCGCGCGGTCCTCGTCGTTAAAGCCCAACACCATCGACCCGGTGCGGCAGAACAGAAAGCCCAGCTCCTGCGACCATGTACTGTACAACTCGCAACCACGGGCGTTGACCTGCGCCTTTACCGTGCCCGGTGCCGGATCGTAGCCGGCGTGCACCAGACCGCCGTTGGCTTTCGACGCCCCTAGCGCGATGTCGTTGGCCGCCTCGACCACGCAAATGGACAGGTCAAATCTCGCGAGCTGGCGCGCGATGGCGCATCCGGTGATGCCCGCGCCGACAATCGCGATATCAAACGTTTCTGTCACAGTGCCTCCCAGAAGAGTTGACAGGCCGTCAATAAGACTATCCTACGGTTTAGACACCCCCAGCGCGGCGGCAATGCGGCGAACAGCCCCGCAACACCCGCCAACGGCAGGCGAGGGAGACTCAGGACCATCGGTCACCTCGTCTGCCGCCCCGTGTGTCAGAGGTTTGTCTCGTTCTGTAACGGTAAACAGAAGAACTGGGTTCCAGATGTTACAGATCGAGACGTTTGCCAGGCGGCCCCTCTGTTTGTCTCGATCTGTAACAGTAAGAGGGGAAAATCGGTCCTACGTGTTACAGATTGAGATTTAAAGTCGGGGAGAGATCTTCTGTCTCGATCTGTAACATCTAGGGACCGTTTTGGGGTCTAGATGTTACAGATTTAGATGAACCTATCAGTCGGTTTCGAATGTCTAAATCTGTAACAGTTAGACCTGTTTTTGCCGAGTAACTGTTACAGATTGAGACATTCGGCCAGGACGTTTTCATTTGTCTCAATCTGTAACAGTTAGCTGATGATTTGGGTTCTAGATGTTACAGATCAAGACGAACCTTCCGGCGGATTTTGAATGTCTCGATCTGTAACAGTTAGACGAGGATTTGGGCTCCAGATGTTACGGATCGAGACGTTAGTCTGGCGGGTTATCCGTTTGTCTCGATCTGTAACATCTAGACCCGAATTCCGCTTCCACCTGTTACAGATTGAGATGTTTGTGTCCGCACCAGCCCCGCCCTTAGCCGTAGTCCCATATAAACAAACCCCGTGGTAAACTTGACCGGACTGTTAATATTCCGAAAGGTACCCGTAATGTCCAAGTACATCTCCGAGCTTATGTCGCCGCAGCTTATGGGCGTCATCTATGCCTTTGTTGGCTTTATCATCGCCCTGTACGTGCTGTCGGTCGTCTATGTGTTCATCGACGCTCGCCGCCGCGGCGCCAGCGCCTACGTGGCCTGGGGCGTCATCGCCCTTATCCCGTTTGTGGGCCTCATCGCCTACCTGGTCCTGCGTCCGCATTCCTACGCGGCCGACCGTGAGGAGCAGGAGCTAGACATGGCCCTGCGCGAGCGCCAGCTTGCCCAGTACGGCACCTGCCCGCAGTGCGGCGCCCCCATCGAGAAGGATTTTGTCGTCTGCCCTGTGTGCGACACCCAGGTTCGCAACGTGTGCCCCAGCTGCCATCGTCCGCTCGACGCGCACTGGAAGGTCTGCCCCTACTGCCGAACTCGCATCCAGTAACGCATCCATCGCCGGGCCGGCCGCAAGCCACGGGCACCGCGCGCCACGCGTAAGCCGCACGCGCGCCCCGCAGCCCTGCCCCACACGATGAAGCATGCGTAGAAAATCGCCCGCCGTGCTATTAAGGTGCGGCGGGCGCTTGTATACCAAGGCAACCTGCCTATAATGATGCAAGTCAAAAACGCCGAGCGCATCGCACGCACTTGCATCAGGCATCCGAGAGGAGAAAACATACCCATGAAGGCACTCTACAATGACGGTTCGGTGGCCGAGCTCCCGCAGGACGAGGTCACGCACGTCATCCGCCACTCCGCCGCGCACATCATGGCGCAGGCCATCAAGCGTCTCTATCCCGAGGCCGACTTTGCCTACGGTCCTGCGACCGACAACGGTTTTTACTACGACGTCGACCTGCCCGAGGGCGTCAAGATCAGCGAGGACGACTTCCCCGCGATCGAGGCCGAGATGAAGAAGATCGTCAAGGAGAACCTCAAGTTCACCGTCTTTGAGAAGCCCCGCGCCGAGGCCATCGCCCTTATGGAGGAGCGCGGCGAGAAGTACAAGGTCGAGCACATCGGCGACCTGGACGACGACGCCCGCATCACCTTCTACCAGCAGGGCGACTACATCGACATGTGCGTCGGCCCCCACATCTGCTACACCAAGGCCCTCAAGGCCTTTAAGCTCACCGGCGTCTCGGGCGCTTACTGGAAGGGCGACAAGGACAACAAGATGCTCACCCGCATCAACGGTGTCGCCTTTGCCACCAAGGAGGAGCTCGACGAGCACATACACATGCTGGAGGAGGCCAAGAAGCGCGACCACCGCAAGATCGGCCGCGAGATGGACCTCTTTATGATGCGCGACGAGGCCCCCGGCTTCCCGTTCTTCCTGCCCAACGGCATGATCCTTAAGAACACGCTGCTGGACTACTGGCGCGAGATCCACCACAAGGCCGGCTACGTGGAGATCTCCACGCCGCTCATCATGAACAAGCAGCTGTGGAAGACCTCGGGCCACTGGGACCACTACAAGGACAACATGTACTCCACCGTCATCGACGACGAAGAGTACTGCATTAAGCCCATGAACTGCCCGGGCGGCGTGCTGGTGTACGCCTCCAAGCCGCACTCTTACCGCGAGCTGCCCATTCGCGCCGGCGAGATTGGCCTGGTGCACCGCCACGAGCTGCGCGGCGCCCTGCACGGCCTGTTCCGCGTGCGCTGCTTTAACCAGGACGACGCCCACCTGTTTGTGCGTCCCGACCAGCTGACCGACGAGATCGTGGGCGTGGTCAACCTCATCGACTCCGTGTACCAGAAGTTTGGCTTTAAGTATCACGTTGAGCTTTCCACCCGCCCCGAGGACTCCATGGGTTCGGACGAGGACTGGGCGCGCGCCGAGGAGGGTCTGCGCACCGCTCTGGAGAAGCTGGGCATGGACTACGAGGTCAACGAGGGTGACGGCGCCTTCTACGGCCCCAAGATCGACTTCCACCTGGAGGACTCGCTCGGCCGTACCTGGCAGTGCGGTACTGTCCAGCTCGACTTCCAGATGCCGCTCAACTTTGACCTGGAGTACGTGGACGCCGACGGCACCAAGAAGCGCCCCATCATGCTGCATCGCGTGTGCTTTGGCTCCATCGAGCGCTTCATCGGTATTCTGATCGAGCACTTTGCGGGTAAGTTCCCCACCTGGCTGGCTCCTTTGCAGGTCAAGGCGCTTCCGGTTTCCGAGAAGAGCCGCGACTACGCCCACGATGTGTGCGCCAAGCTGGAAGAGGCTGGCATTCGCGTGGTCTGCGACGACCGCGACGAGAAGATCGGCTACAAGATTCGCGAGGCTCGCTCCATCGATCGCGTGCCCTACATGCTCATCCTGGGCGAGAAGGAGGTCGAGGCCGGCAACATCTCCGTCCGCGATCGTTCCAACGAGACCGTTCAGATGAGCGTTGACGAGTTCGTTGCGAAGGTGACCGAGGAGATCAAGACTCGCGCCTAAGGCAAACTGCACAACAATTAACAAAGGCGACCGTCCACAAAGGGCGGTCGCCTTTTTCATGCCGAAATAAGAAAAGCCGCTGGTTGACCGGCTTTTTTTGTTGCACAAAAAGGTACAGGTTTTTGTATCTTTCGACAGACGACATTATACGAGCAATTAATCATCGTTTGCCCAGATTACGCAAAATGTACTGCTAGTAGGTAAATCTCCATACCCCTCTATAAAAACCTGTACTTTTGCGACTGCGCCTAGCTGCGAGCGAGAAGCCTGTTCTAAACGCCCCTGCATTTGCGTGCATCGCAAAGCCAAAAGAGGGGGCGAGAACATGGAACAGACGGCACGGCGCCAAGAGCAGCTGCCGGGCGCATTTAACGGCGCCACCACCAACAGCCAACACGGCCGCATCCGCTGGTATCTGGTCCATACCCCCCATGGAAAAGAGCGCGAGACCTGCGAAAAGGTCCGTCATATTATCCCGCACAACCATATGCAGGACGCTTTTGTAATGCAAAAGGAGTTCTGGTTTAAGCGGGACGGCGCCTGGTCGCTCCAAACCAAACCCATGTACAAGGAATATTTCTTCGTCGCCACGCGCGATGCAGCCGCACTCGACAGAGCCTTGGCTCAGTTGAGCTTTGGCTGTCGCATCGCCGGCAGTAGGGAGCGGGCGTACATGCCCATGCCGGACGATGCACAGGACTGGTACCGCAGTGTGCTAGACGACGACGGCGTGGTGCGCAACAGCGTTGCGCGCATAGAAGACGGCGTGCTGCACATAGAGCAGGGGCCCTTAGTGGGGCAAGAGGCCCGTGTAAAGAAGATTGACCGTCATAAGCGCTGGTGCCTGGTGGACGTGGGCGAAGGCGACTCCGCTTTTAGGGAGCTGCTTGCGCTGGACGTTCCCAGCAAAACGTAAGGGAGACGTTGTACCAGCGATTTATTTGGTTTTTTTGATTCATAGATGGGGGGTTCCTGGGGACAGGAACGTGAGTTTTATTGTGGCTGCTAAAGAAGTAACAGAGAGTAATGCGCCCGCGGGGGCGGCGCTGATTGCTCAGGCCATGGACCGGCGTGAGGGCACCGATCGCTTCAAGGCCATGCAATCCATCATGGACTGGGATCGCTCGCGCCTTGTCTATAGGGCTGTGAAGCGCACATTCGACATCGTGTTCAGCGGCTGCGTGCTGGCCGTCATCGCCGTGCCCAGCCTGGTGCTGGCCGCGGCCATTCGCCTGGAGAGCGAGGGCAACCCGTTCTACAGCCAGATCCGCGTGGGCCAGACCCATCGTGACGGCAGCCTGTCCACCTTCCGCATGTGGAAGTTCCGAA
>CABVAY010000055.1 GCA_902496455.1 uncultured Collinsella sp. | reverse complement strand
TACGCGACCGACGATTGAACGTCAGATTGCCGCTTAGGGGCGTTTGCAGCGTCGACTGGTCCGCCGTTCGTTAGAACGGCGGACCAAAGGCGCAGCATCGAGCCGTTGCGCGGTTTAGAAAACCGCGCAACTAGAGCTACATGACCATAACGTAGCGGCTACCCACGTAGTACTGCTTACCCATCAGGACCGGCTCTCCATTGGGGCCGGTAAAGCTGGCACGCAGGTTGAGCAGCGGATCGTGCGGAGCAATGCCCAACTCGGCCGCCTGCTCGGTATTGGCACGAACGGCCTCGACCGTGCGGTAGCCAACCGAGACAATCGGCGTTCCGCCAACACGCTCGACCTCGGCAAAAATCGACTTGTCCTCAAGATCGGCCGTCAACAGCTCACGGTAGGCGTCAAACGGCACAAAGATGTTCTCCTCAAAGATGGGCTCGCCGTCGGCTGTACGCACGCGCTTAATATGCAGCAGCAGCGCGTCCTTTTGCAGGCCAAAGAACTCCATCTCGTTTTGACGTGCCGGCACAATCTGGCGATCGACCACATGCGCGCCCGCCTTCATGCCATTATCGGCACACAGCGCGGTAAACGTCTGCAGCGTCGAAGCGTGGAACTGGCGGTTGATGTGCGGCGTGGAGACAAAGGTGCCACGGCCCTGCTGCTTAACCAGGTAGCCATCGGAGCACAACTCCTCGACGGCGCGGCGCACCGTAATTCGGCTCACGTCGTACTGCTCGGCTAGCTCAAGCTCGGACGGAATACGCTCCTTGGGTGCATAAACACCTTTCTCGATCGCATCCTTGATCTCGTCATAAATCTGCTGGTAAAGCGGTGCATTTTTGGGTGCAGGCATATCTAATCACTCTTATCGAAATATTGAAATAACTAATACGTATATAACGTCTAGTTTCATGTTACCTCATAATGATAAAACGATACACCCTCCCTACCAAAAAGCGACAGCTTCATTTTGGTAGGTTTTATCTGGGCAAACGAAAGCCCCCCGAAAGCAGCGAGGCTTTCGGGGGGGCTCAAACGGACAGGATTGCGCCAGGCCGGCAAAATGCCAAAACCCTACTTGCCGTCGTCCTGCTGCAGGCTGTCCTGCTCGCTGAGGCGCGCCTGCCTGCTGGCCATGCGTGCGGGCTTGTCGGGATCGGGAACGGCCGTGGGCATGGGCTCGTCGACATGACCGCCCCACCAGCCGCCCACAAAGTTGAGCGTGTGGAACACATTGATCACGGCGCCGGGATCAATGTCGCACACCAGCTTGATAATGTCCTGGCTCTCGTAAGTCGAAACAACGGCGTGCAGCAGGTACATCTTTTCGCGGCTGTATCCGCCGATGACCTCGGCGCAGCTAATACCATGCTGAAAATGGTCAACATAGGCGGTCATGACCTCATCTGCCTTACGCGTCGTGATCTGCAGCGTCACGCGATCGTAGCGACGATAGAAACTGTCGATGGTCTTGGTCGAAATAAACTGAAACACGATGGAATACGCCGCCTTGTCCCAGCCAAACATAAAACCAAAGATCGCCAGGATAAAGCAGTTGAAACCAAAGATGACGCCCCAGATGGTCTTGCCCGTGTGGTTGGAGACCCACAGCGCGATAAAGTCGGTGCCGCCGGTGGATGCGCCGGACTTAAGCGCGATGGCAGCGCCCAGGCCCGAGACCACGCCGCCAAAAATGATGAGCATGATCTTGTCGCCCAAAAACGGCGCGAAGTGAAAGACGTTGAGGAACAGCGACGAGAGCACGACCTGCATCATCGAGAAGATGACGAAGCGCTTGCTAATGCCGCTCCAGCATAGGAGCGCCACGGGAATGTTCAGCGCGAGCATACCGAGCGAGATGTCGACGTGAACGCCGCCGAGCGAGGTAACGCGATCGAGCAGGACCGCGACGCCGGTAAGACCGCTCGGAAGCAGGTCGGCGGGCTGGATGAACGCCTGGATCAGAAATGTCTGGAGAACGGCGGAAATCGTGACCGCCACGGCAGTAATGGCGCGGCGGACGATGGTAAGGCGGCCGAGCACGAGCACGCGGTCCGTGAGCTGATCGATGGCGTTCGCCACGTAGGCTCCTTTCGAAGGCAGATCTAGTTGTGAGGCATGCCCGCGATTGTAGCATGGAGCGTGCGGGGGCGCTTCAATTCACCCTCCCTCGACAACCAAAGCGGGACCAGCAACCCCCACGACCAAAGGCCCAAATTACAAGTGAGTAGACTTTTTACGATCTGTCGAGCACACCCAAAACCGCCACCCCTGTGACCTGCGGTTTTACTAGAGCAGATGCACTTTGTGCTCGGCCTGCGCCAAAAAGTCTACTCACTTAGCCCGAATCGAAGCCAAACGGATCAAAATCGAAACCAAATTGAGCCAGTCCACCACAAAAAACGTTTGAACCCGTGCTTCTCGCGGCGGATTGACACTACAAAGCGGCCAAAATGTCGGTCAGGTTGTCGATGACAACGTCGGCGGCGGACTGATCCAGGTTGACGCCCTCGTGCGGACGCAGTGCCAGGACGCGGGCGCCGGAGCGCTTACCGGCCTCGATGCCCAAAGGCGAGTCCTCGATAACCAGGCACTCGGCAGGCTCCACCCCCAGCGCCTCCATGGCACGCAGGTAGATCTCGGGGTCGGGCTTAAACGCGCTGCACTCGTGACCGCTGATGGTATAGTCCAGCACGTCGGCGATACCGGCAATCTCCACCAGCTCGTCAATGAGCTCACGATAAGACGAGCTCGCAATGGCACACTTCACACCACGCTCGTGCAGCTCGCGCATCACCGGCTCCGTCTGCTCGTTGAGCAGCTCGGCATACGGAACGGGGTGATTCGGGCTGTAGACCTGCTTGTACTCCACGCGTAGGCGCTCGCGCAGCTCAATATCGTCGGGCACCAACGCCTCCCAGATGGCGGGCTCGTTAGATCCCGAAAGATCGGGGATCTCGTCAAAGTGGAAGCCCTTCTCTTCCATAAATGCCACGCGGCGACGGTTGTAGAACCACTCGGTATCGACCAGCACGCCGTCCATGTCAAACAGCACTGCCTTGATCATACGCATCTCCTCCCACCTGCCAAAAAGGGACAGGTTTATTTTGGTAGGTTTTATCTGGGGTTTTGTGACGCAACGGACACGCCCTCCCCAAAGCAAAAAAGGGGACGGGGCGCAAACCCCATCCCCTCTCAATCAACCCGTAAGGTCTACTTACTTGTGATTAGTAGGAAAGCTTCCACATGTAGCGACGCATGGTCAGCGGGTGCTGACGGGCCTCGGCGATCTGGTTGCCGTACTCGCGCATAACGGCGAGGTGCAGCAGCGGGTTGAAGTAGGTGACGACGCTCGCGGGCACGGCGTCAGCCAGGCCGTAGTCCTTGGAGTCGATCAGAGCGACCTTGGCGCCCATGCGCTCAAGGAAGGTGAGGGCGCGGGCGTCCATCGGACGGGTGGCGCCATCGGACATGAAGAAGACGTAGGGCTTACCCTCGGTGGAAACCTCGAACGGGCCGTGGAAGTACTCGCCGGTGTTGTAGGCGGCGGCATCGATCCACTGCATCTCGGTGAACAGGAAGGCGGCGTGAGAATAAGCCATCTTCTCGGAGGCACCGGAAGCCATGAAGTAGATCATCTTGTCGTCCTTGAAGTCCTCGGCGAACTTCTTGGCGAGCTTCTTGCAGTGCTGAGCGGCGTTCTCGCAGAGCTCGAAGACGTTGGTGAGGCCGGTGATCATGTCCTCGTAGTGGTCATAGCCCTCGGTCTGCTGAAGGATCTCGACAGCAAGAGCGATGGCGTAGCCGGGCTTCTCGCACTTGGCAGCGAAGTTGGCGTGGAAGCCGTGAACGATGACGTAGTCAGCGTCGACGGTCAGAGCGGAGCCAGCCTTGTTGGTGAGGGAGACGACCGGGCAGTTGTGCTTCTTGGCGGTCTTGTTGGCCTCGACGGTCTCGGGCGTGGAGCCACCGAGGGAGCAGGTGATCACGAAGGTGTGCTCGTTGACCCAGGAAGGCGTGTCGTAGTTGAACTCGTTAGCGGTGAAGATCTGAACGTTCAGCTTGTCCGTGTTGTTGGCCAGGAAGTACTTGGCGGGGTAAAGGTCGGACATGGAAGCGCCGCAGCCGACGAAGGCGACGCTGTGGATCTCGTGGTTGGACAGGACGTCAGCGACGATCTGCTTAGGGAGGTTAAGGTCGATCTCGTACATCTGACACATTCCTTTCGATTTTTGCGGCGCCACATTGCCGGGCGCTCGCAGGGTTACCGTGATTTGGACCGAGTCGCCGGCCCGTTGAGGATGTGACAAAGGGACTGCCCCTTGTCACGTATAGGGATGGAAGCCTGCCTGGGGTATGGGATGCCAGGCAGGCCCCCGGGGGAAAGCGGTTAGACGCTTGGTCGCGACTAGGCCAGGATGCCGGCCGCGGAGAGGGCGATGCCGCCCACGATGGCGATCACGAGAAGCCAACCGGTGTTGACGTTCTTCTTGATGAGCCAGTACATAAGGCCAGTGAGGCCGAGGGAGATCATCTGGGGCATCATGCCGTCCAGGATGTCCTGGATCACGACGGTGCCCTCAGCGAACTGCAGCGGGGTGGTGGCGCCGATCAGCGTAGCGATCATGCCGCCCACGGACATAAGACCCACGATGCCGCAGACATACATGAGCTTCTCCATGAGGTCGCCGCCCTGAAGCTTGCTCAGGTACTCGTGGCCGCCCTGATAACCCATCTTGGCTGCGAACCAAGTGATCAGCACAGAGGGGACGATGGAGATGAGCATAGCCAGGATCGGGCCCATGATGGAGCCCTGCTGAGCCAGCTGAACGCCCAGGCCAAAGGCGATAACGCGGATGGTGCCCTGGAAGAAGGAGTCACCGATGCCGGAAAGCGGACCCATGAGGGAGGTCTTGACCGCGTTGATCGAATCGGGATCGAAGTTCTCGGGATCCTTGGCGTACTCCTCCTCCATGGAGGCGGAGAGGCCCAGGATGAAAGCGCTCGTCTGCGGGGTGCAGTTGTAGAACGCCATGTGACGGTGGTAAGCCTCTTTCTTAGCAGCGAGCTGCTTGGGGTCGGACTCATCCGGATAGAGGCGATCGAGCGTGGGAACCATGCCGTAGAGGAAGCCCATGTTCATCTGACGCTCGTAGTTCCAAGAGGCCTGGATGGCCCAGGAGCGCCAGAAGAACTGGCTGACCTTCTTGTTCAGGGACACGTCCTTGGTTGCGGTTGCCATAGTGTGTTCCTCCTTAGTCTTCGTCGTCTTCGAGCGGATCGTAGTCGGAATCGACACCGGCGGCTGCATGGGAACCGTTGAACTTGAAGCCCATGAAGACGACAGCCAGGCACACACCGATCAGAGCGACCGCGATGACGGACAGGTTGAGGTAAGCGGCGAGCAGGAAACCGATGAACAGGAACGGAGTCATACCCTTCTTGATCATCATGGTGAGCAGCAGGGCCAAGCCGTAGGCGGTCATGATCTTGGTCGAAACGTTAAGACCAGTGGACAGCCACTCGGGAACCATGTTGACGATGGCCTGAACCAGGTCGGTGCCAACAAAGACGGCGAGGAAGATCGGCAGGAAGTACATGACGGCGTACAGACCGGAGCCGGCGCAGATGTGCATACGGTAGGCGGTCTTGAACTTTCCGTTATCGATCGCGCTATCTGCCACATGGGTGAGGGCGGCGATGATGGAACGGAACACGATGCCGAGAAGCTGACCCAGGACGGCGACCGGGATGGCGATCGTCATGGCGGTCTCGGCGGAAGCATCGGTCAGGCACGCAAAGGCAGCGGCCACGATGCCGCCCAGGACCATATCGGGCGGAACGGCGGCGCCGACCTGCACCAGGCCCATGGACACGAGCTCGACGGCGGCACCGACGGCAAGGCCGGTGGGCACGTCGCCCAGCAGCAGACCGACGAGCGTAGCGCCAACGAGGGGCTGCTCGAAATTAAGACGACCGAGCAGGCGGGAGTCCCACATGCAGAACACGCCGACGAGGCCGACGAGCACCGCACTGATGAACGTATTCATACCCTTCTCCTTTCAGTCAGGCAAAAGCCTGGTTGATTACAGCTTGGCGTCGATGTCGACGCTCTGATACGTAGGGGTCTGCTGGACGTAGAGCTTGATGCCCATGTCGAGCAGCTGGTTGACGTCGGCCTTCTGGGTGGCGTCGAGGAAGACGGAGCTGTCCTTGCCGCCGACCTGATCGGCACCGTCGTGGTTGGCGGTGGCGCCCAGGTTGATGGCGTCGAGCTTGTAGCCCTGGCAGAACTGCAGCATCTCGGCAGTGTTGCCAAAGACGAACATGACGCGCTCGCCGAGGGTGTTGAGCTTGTCCATCTTGGCGAGGGCACGCTCGACGGTGAAGACGTTCAGGCGCACGCCCTGGGGCTTGGCAAGCTTAAGAGCGCCCTTCTTGATGTCATCGTTGGCGGCAGCGTTGTCGACGACGATGATGCGCTCGGCCTGGACCTTGGTGGTCCAGGTAAAGACGACCTGGCCGTGCAGCAGACGGTAGTCAAGACGTGCGAGGACGATCTTGGCGGGACCGGAGCTGTGACGGGACGCCTTGGCCTTCTTGGCGGGAGCCGCGGCGGCCTCGACCGGTGCGTTGGGGTTGGTCAGACCGGTGCGGGCCTCGTTGATGAGGGCTGCGAGCTCGGCACCCTTGACGGGGACGGGGCTCATAGCGAGCGTGAGCGCCAGCGGGATGTTGAAACCGCTGACAACCGTGAACTTCGTGCCGTTCTTGGAAAGCTCGACCATGCTGTTGTTGACCGAGCTGCCGAGCATATCGGTCAGCACATAGACGGTGTCGTCCGCGTTGAACGTGGCGATCATGGCGTCCACCTTATTGGTGATGGGCTCCTTGTCGTCACGAGCAAGTGACACGACGTGGACGTTCGACACGTCGCCGAGAACCATCTCGAGCGTGTCTTTGGCGCCTGCGGCCAGGCCGCCATGAGATGCGAGAATGATCTGATTCATCTTGCCTCCTCCTTTTCGTTATGGTCATTATAACGTCTTATACGTTGCGGATATTGCTAATTAGTATAAAGACCGTTCGCGGATGAAAATCGACCGTTGACGGGTTTAACGTACTTGAAACGTTGGGGCTGGGTTGGCCGGCGCTGGCTGGATAACCCGAGGTCAGACCCTGCGCGCAATCCTCTATCGCACAAAGTACCAGGGGCTTTCCTGCACGGTGGGCTCCAACGCGATGCCGGTGCGCTCCTTAAACAGATCCATGTCCTGCGATTTCTCCGTCCACCACGCGTTGGGCTTAAAAGTCATGCTCTCAACAACATGACCGACAAACACACTGTTGCGCAGCTTGGAGAAGTCGGTGTTCATGATCAGGATGGACGCGAGCACCAGCACGATGCCCAGGACCTTGATCGCACCGGCGGGCTCGGCGTAGATGCCAATGCCCACCAGTACGGTGACGACCGTCTCGAAAGACATTACGACGGGAACTTTCGATGTCTCGAGCCCCATGGACAGACCCTGCATATATAAGATATAGGCCACGGCTGTGGGGATGAGCCCAAAGCCAAGGAACAGCAGCAGCAGCTGCGGCGACATTGCCGCGGCGACATCCGGCCACGGAGCCGCGATAGCCGCCATAACCGCACCGCCAAAAACAAGGCCCCAAAACGTGACAGCCAGCGGGTGGACCGTCTTGGTTGCTATCCGGCTAAACACCGCGAGCGACGCGCCACAAAAGCCCGCAATCACGCCTGACGTGACGCCCCAAACCGAAAAATGGAAACCGGAAAGGTCACCATTGGTCACTGCAAGTACACAGCCACCGATGTTAAAAGCGATGGCAACGAGCTTGTTGGGGGTCACGTCCTCGCGATAAAGCACGCGGCCGAGCATGACGCCAAACACCGGCGAGGTGTAGAGCAGCACCGAGGCCGTGGACATGCCCACCTCGCCCATGCACTCGTAATAAAGCGTGTTAGCGGTGGCGAGGCCGATGATACCGACAAGCGCGCAGGGAACAAGCTCTTTAGGGCTTGCCTTGAACAGGGCCAGCGGACCCTGAGCCACGGTAGACCCCTCACCCGGACGGCAGCCCATAAACATCAGGACCGGCGCCAAGATAAGCGCTCCGACCAACAAGCGAAAGGCAGCCATGCTCTGGGACGAAACGCCCATGGCCGAGATGCCGTTTACAAAGATTCCGATGCTGCCCCACATAATCGCGGCGATCAGCACCAGCACATAGCCCAGATTGCTTTTCTTCAACGCAGCCTCCTCGGTATTGTTTCCAATATGTTTCACACTACGTTATAGTCGTTATATACATTTTTCAAGACACAAATCGGCGAGCGGAAAATCTGCTTCCCCACATACTCATTGGGGACGTTCCTGAATGACTAGTCATTTAAGAACGTCCCCAACGTCTGAACTGCCTCCCATTTCTTGGACACGAGAAATGGGAGGCTTTTTATGCGTGTCG
>CABVAY010000054.1 GCA_902496455.1 uncultured Collinsella sp. | reverse complement strand
TGGGCGGCAAGGCCCAGTTCGGCGGCCAGCGCTTCGGCGAGATGGAAGTTTGGGCACTGTACGCATACGGTGCTTCCAACGTCCTGCAGGAGATCCTGACCGTCAAGTCCGACGATACCGTGGGCCGCGTCAAGACCTACGAGTCCATCGTCAAGGGCGAGAACGTCCCGGTTCCGGGTATCCCCGAGTCCTTCAAGGTTCTCGTCAAGGAGATCCGTTCCCTCGCGCTGGACATCGAGCCCATGCACGATGCCGACGAGGACGCCTCCGCCCCTGTGACCGCCGAGGAGACCTCTGCTCTCGACGACCTGGCTGCGCTCGCCGGCGTTGACGCCGACGTCGAGGCCCAGGATGCCGAGACCGCCGAGGCACCCGAGGCTGTCGCCGCCACGACCACTGATAAGGAGTAGTTGACTGTGGCAGATTTCGAAGCTACTGATTTTGACTCGGTAAAGATCTCCCTTGCCTCCGCCGACCAGATCCGTTCCTGGTCGCACGGTGAGGTCAAGAAGCCGGAGACCATCAATTACCGTACCCTCAAGCCCGAGAAGGACGGCCTGTTCTGCGAGAAGATTTTCGGTCCCGCCAAGGACTGGGAGTGCTCCTGCGGCAAGTACAAGGGCATCCGCTTTAAGGGCATCGTTTGCGAGCGCTGCGGCGTCGAGGTCACCTCGGCCAAGGTGCGTCGCGACCGCATGGGCCACATCGAGCTCGCCGCTCCCGTGTCCCACATCTGGTACTTCAAGAGCCCCACGAGCTTCCCGATGAGCCGTATGCTCGACATCAAGTCCAAGGACCTCGAGAAGGTTCTGTACTTTGCCAGCTACATCATCACCGAGGTTGACTACGAGGCTCGCGAGGCCGATGCCGACGACCTGCGCGAGGAGCTCGCCGCCGATCTGGAAGAGATCGATGCCGAGTGCGCCCGCCAGATCGAGTCCCTCAAGGAGCAGGGCGACCCCGAGAACTTTGACGAGTTCTCCGACGAGGAGCCGCTGACCCCCGAGGAGATCGCCTCCGGCATCGTCGACATCGAGGAAGAGTGCAAGGACGAGAAGCAGCTCCGCACGGACGCTTTCAACGCCTTCATGAAGCTCACCGAGCGCGACCTCATCTCCGATGAGCCGCTGTTCCGTGAGATGACCCGTTACTACTCCATGTACTTCAAGGGTGGTATGGGTGCCGAGGCCGTTCGCGACCTGCTCGCTGCCATCGACCTCCCCTCCGAGGCCGAGAAGCTCAAGGCCATCATCGCCGACGAGGACTCCCAGAAGCAGAAGCGCGAGAAGGCCGTCAAGCGCCTTGAGGTCGTTGACGCCTTCCTGAAGGGCGGCAACAGCCCCGCGAACATGATCCTGGACGTCATCCCGGTCATTCCGCCCGATCTGCGCCCGATGGTTCAGCTCGACGGCGGCCGCTTCGCCGCGTCCGACCTCAACGACCTGTACCGTCGCGTGATCAACCGCAACAACCGACTCAAGCGCCTGCTCGACCTGGACGCCCCCGCGATCATCGTGAACAACGAGAAGCGCATGCTCCAGGAGTCTGTGGACGCCCTGTTCGACAACGGCCGTCGTGGTCGCCCGGTCTCTGGCCGTGGCGGTCGCCCGCTCAAGTCGCTCGCCGAGGCCCTCAAGGGCAAGCAGGGTCGCTTCCGTCAGAACCTGCTGGGTAAGCGTGTCGACTACTCCGGCCGTTCGGTTATCGTTACCGACCCCAAGCTGCTGCTGCACCAGTGCGGTCTGCCCAAGACCATGGCGCTGGAGCTCTTCAAGCCCTTCGTCATGAAGCGTCTGGTCGAGCTTGGCAAGGTCGAGAACATCAAGGGCGCCAAGCGCGCTATCGACCGTGGTGCCACCTTTGTGTGGGACATCCTCGAAGAGGTCATCGACGGCCGCGTCGTGCTGCTCAACCGTGCACCGACCCTGCACCGCCTGTCTATCCAGGCCTTTGAGCCGGTGCTGGTCGAGGGCAAGGCTATCCACCTGCACCCGCTGGTCTGCTCGCCCTTCAACGCCGACTTCGACGGCGACCAGATGTCTGTCCACGTGCCGCTGTCCAGCCAGGCTCAGGCCGAGGCCCGCGTGCTCATGCTCTCTGCGAACAACCTGCGCTCGCCGGCATCCGGCAAGCCGGTCAACATCCCCTCGCAGGACATGATCATCGGTGTGTACTACCTCACCCAGGTCCGCGACGGTCTGCCGGGCGAGAACCACGTGTTCGCCAGCTTCGATGACGCGCTGCACGCCTATGACTGCCGCTCCGAGGTCGACATGCAGGCCAAGATTCAGGTCCGCGTGTCCGCTGCCGACGCCAACGTCATCAACGAGGACGGCACCCGTATCTTCCGCGTCAAGAACGGCAAGAACGAGTTTGTCGACTACGACGTCACCGGCAACAAGACCGCGCGCTTCGAGACCTCTATCGGCCGCATCATCTTCAACCGCCAGTGCCTGCCCGAAGACTATGAGTTCATGAACTACAAGATGGTCAAGGGCGACGTGGCCAAGCTGGTTGCCGACTGCTGCGATCGTTACCCCGAGGCCAAGGTCGGCCCGATCCTCGACGCCATCAAGTACTCCGGCTTCCACTACGCTACCCGCGCCGGCCTCACCATCTCGGTGTGGGACGCTCTCATCCCTGCCGAGAAGCAGGAGCTGCTCGACCGCGCCCAGGCCAACGTCGACCAGATCAACGAGTACTTCGAGGAGGGCTTCATCAACGAGACGGAGCGCCACATCGAAGTCGTTAACGAGTGGACCGCTTGTACCGACAAGGTCGCAGCGCTCATGCTCGACATGTTCGACGAGGAGAACCCGCTGTACATGATGGCCGACTCCGGCGCCCGTGGTTCTAAGACCCAGCTGCGTCAGCTCGGCGGCATGCGTGGCCTGATGGCAGACATGTCCGGCGAGACGATCGATCTTCCCATTAAGGCGAACTTCCGCGAGGGCCTGCTGCCGCTCGAGTACTTCATTTCGACCTACGGCGCCCGTAAGGGCCTGGTCGATACCGCATCCCACACCTCGGACTCTGGTTACCTGACCCGTCGTCTGGTCGACGTGGCCCAGGACGTCATCGTCCGCGAGGAGGACTGCGGTACGCACGAGGGCGTCACCTACAACCTCATCATCCCCGGCACCACTGACCTCAACACCGACCTCGTCGGCCGTTGCTTCATTGAGGACGTCGTGGCTCCCGATGGCACCGTGCTCTTTGAACAGGACGGCTACATCGAGAAGGTCGCCGACATCCAGAAGATGGTCGATGCGGGCCTCAAGAAGGTCAAGCTTCGCGCGCTGCTCACCTGCCGCTCCAAGTACGGCGTGTGCCAGAAGTGCTACGGCTGGGATCTTTCCACCCGCCGACCGGTCGCCATCGGTACTGCCGTCGGCATTATTGCCGCCCAGTCCATCGGCGAGCCCGGTACGCAGCTTACGATGCGTACCATTCACTCCGGCGGCGTCGCTGGCGTCGACGATATTACGCAGGGTCTGCCTACGGTCAGCCGTATGTTCGATATCGTCGGCAACGTCAACGAGAAGATCCTGGGTCGCGAGGCCGAGCTGGCTCCGTACTCCGGTCACCTCTCGATCAAGCCCGAGAAGTCCGAGTACGTGCTGACGCTCACCGACTCCGAGGATCACACCCGTGTCCTCGACGAGCGTCGCGTCCCCGCTTCGGTACGCTTTATGCCCGAGATCGAGGACGGCTGCGAGGTTCGCGCCGGCGACCAGATCACCAAGGGCTTTGTCAACTTCCGCAACCTGCGCAAGCTGACCGACATCGAGTCGACGATGCACACCTTCGTCGAGAGCGTCAAGGACGTCTACACCAGCCAGGGCGTCGACCTGAACGACAAGCACATCGAGGTGCTCGCACGTCAGATGCTACGTCGCGTTCAGATCACCAACCCCGGCGACTCCAAGTACCTGCTTGGTCAGTACGTCGACCGCTACGAGTTTGCCGACGAGGTCGAGCGCGTTGCCCGTCTGGGCGGTCAGGCTCCCGTGGCCGAGCCCGTCATCCTGGGTACGCTCAAGGTCGCGTCCAACATCGACTCCTGGCTGTCGAGCGCTTCGTTCATCCGTACCGCCGGCGTCCTTACCGAGGCTGCCATCGAGGGCAAGGTCGACCACCTGCTCGACCTTAAGTCCAACGTCATCGTCGGTAAGAAGATCCCGGCCGGTACCGGCCTCAAGCCGTACGCCAACGCCAAGCTGACGTATCGCACGGCCGACGGCTACGTGGACATCGACGGTCCGGCTTCGCCCAACGCCAAGTCGCTGCCCGAGTGGGCTCCTGTGGAGCTCAAGGACCTGGACGAGCAGCTTCCGCAGCAGCTCGACTGGGCCGGCTACGACGAGTTCGGTGGTGCTGACGGTTCGTTTACCCGCAACGGCCACACCATCTCCGCCGAGAAGGCTCGTCTGTACCTGTTCGACGACCTGGGCGTGTCGCAGCGCTGGACCAACAAGTTCAGCGAGGTCGGCATCGAGACGGTCGGCGACCTGGTTGGCAAGTCCGAGGAGGATCTGCTGCGCATCGATGGCATCGGTGCCAAGGCGATCGAGGAGCTCCGTGACGGCCTCGAGGCCCACGATCTGCTCTACATCCTCGAGAACAACGACGACGTTGCCGACGAGGAAGACCTCTCGCAGCTGCTGCAGATGGTCTTTAGCCCCGACGGTCCGGACGATATCTTGCTGGGCACCTCCGCTCCGACGCATCACGCCGACGCCGACGAGGAGCTCCTGGGCGCCCCGATCGACGACAAGAAGGCTCCCGCCAACGGCGCGATCAACGAGGACATGGCTTCCCTCGACGAGCTGCTCAACCAGCTCGTGGACACCGACGACGCCGAAGAGGCCAAGGACAACGACGAGGAGTAATTTCCTAGTACGTTAACCTCCCTTCCAAAGACCCGTTTCCCAACAGGGGAGCGGGTCTTTTTTGGTGAGGAACGTTGCCCCGAAGAGCACGTCGGATTCCCGGTCCGGGCGGCACAGGGGTTAAGTTTGTCGCGAGTTCCGCACGAGCCGGAGGCCACTTAATGTGGCCTCCGTGCGAGCCAGGACTGTAGAGCAGCAAACTTAACCCCTGTGCCGCCCGGACCGGGAATCCGCCCCCGCGCACAGAAGGGGATTCCTTTTGTGTAGGCTTTGCGGAAATATGCTCATTTTGGGATACGCCCGGCGGCGTGGTCTGTTGACGGCACAGCTAACGCCACGTATCCTATCGAACTGCGTGTTTCGTAGGGGGATGCTGACCCCTCGATTCAAGCCGTTGCACTTTACAGAAAGCTGGAATCATTCGAGAAGGAGTACGCTTTGCCTACTATTAACCAGCTGGTTCGCCAGGGCCGTCGTTCCGTGCCCAAGAAGTCCAAGAACGCTGCTCTGCAGCACAACTCCCAGAAGCGCGGCGTGTGCACCCGCGTCTTCACCACGAGCCCCAAGAAGCCGAACTCGGCTCTTCGTAAGGTTGCCCGTGTTCGCCTCGTCAACGGCATCGAAGTTACTGCTTACATCCCGGGTGAGGGCCACAACCTGCAGGAGCACTCCATCGTGCTCGTCCGCGGCGGTCGTGTCCGTGACCTCCCTGGTGTCCGTTATCACGTCATCCGTGGCGCCTACGACGCTGCTCCGGTCCAGAACCGTATGCAGGCCCGTTCCAAGTACGGTGCTAAGCGCCCCAAGGCTAAATAAGCCAGATAACGTTTTGATACTTTCGCCGTGTGCCGCCTAAGCGCCGCACGGTAGACACTTAAGGAGATTTCACATGCCGCGTCGTGCAGCAGCTAATCGTCGTGAGGTTCAGCCTGACGCCGTTTACAACAACCGCCTGGTGACTCAGCTCATCAACAAGGTCCTTCTTGACGGCAAGAAGGCCACCGCTGAGCGCATCGTTTACACCGCTTTCGAGATCGTTGCCGAGAAGTCCGAGGGTGGCGACGCTCTCGCTACCTTCAAGAAGGCTATGGACAACGTCAAGCCCACGCTCGAGGTTAAGCCCAAGCGTGTCGGTGGCGCTACCTATCAGGTCCCGATGGAGGTCAACTCCCGTCGTTCCACCGCTCTGGGTATCCGCTGGATCGTCAACTTCTCCCGCGCTCGCAAGGAGAAGACCATGGCCGAGCGTCTCGCCAACGAGATCCTCGACGCTTCCAACGGCCTGGGCGCTTCCGTCAAGAAGCGTGAGGACGTCTTCAAGATGGCCGAGGCCAACCGCGCGTTCTCTCACTATCGTTGGTAAGTTAAGGTAAGGAACTAACATGGCTAAGCCTAAGTACAAGCTTTCCGATACCCGTAACATCGGCATCATGGCCCACATCGATGCCGGTAAGACCACCACGACCGAGCGTATTCTTTACTACACCGGTAAGACCCACAAGATCGGTGAGGTCCATGAGGGCGCTGCCACCATGGACTGGATGGTTCAGGAGCAGGAGCGCGGCGTAACCATTACCTCCGCTGCTACCACGTGCTTCTGGAACAAGGACGGTAAGGACTACCGCATCCAGATCATCGACACCCCGGGCCACGTTGACTTCACCGCTGAGGTCGAGCGCTGCCTGCGCGTCCTCGATGGCGCTGTCGCCGTTTTCGACGCCGTTGCCGGCGTTCAGCCCCAGTCTGAGACCGTTTGGCGTCAGGCTTCTACCTTCAACGTCCCCCGTATCGCCTTCATCAACAAGTATGACCGCGTGGGCGCTGACTTCTTCAACGCTATCGAGACCATGAAGGATCGTCTCGACGCTAACGCCGTGGCCGCTCAGGTCCCGATGGGCGCCGAGGACAACTTCTGGGGCGTCATCGACCTCGTTACCATGACTGCATGGGACTTCAAGGCCGACGAGAAGGGCATGACCTACCCCGAGCCGATGGATGAGATCCCGGCTGAGTTTGCCGACATCGCTGCCACCAAGCGCGAGGAGCTCCTCGACGCTGCTGCCAGCTTTGACGACGAGCTCATGGAGAAGATCCTCATGGAGGAGGACTTCACCGTCGAGGAGCTCAAGGCTGCTCTGCGCAAGGGCGTTCTGGCCAACGAGCTCAACCTCGTCTTCGTGGGCTCCGCCTACAAGAACAAGGGCGTCCAGGAGCTGCTCGACGCTGTCGTCGACTACCTGCCCAGCCCGCTCGACGTCGAGGCCGTCACCGGTACCGATCCGGACACCGGCGAGGAGATCCAGCGTCATCCTTCCTTCGACGAGCCCTTCTCCGGCCTGGTCTTCAAGATCATGACCGACCCGTTCGTCGGTAAGCTCACCTACGTCCGCGTTTACTCCGGCCGCGCCGAGTCCGGCTCCTACGTGGTCAACGCTTCCAACGGTCAGCGCGAGCGCCTCGGCCGCATCCTCGAGATGAACGCCGCCGAGCGTATCGACCGTGACGACGCTGCCGCCGGCGACATCGTCGCTTGCGTCGGCTTCAAGAACTCCACCACCGGCGACACCCTGTGCGCCGAGGGCAAGGAGATCGTCCTCGAGAAGATCGAGTTCGCTAAGCCCGTTATCGACGTTGCCATCGAGCCCAAGACCAAGGCCGAGCAGGACAAGATGTCCTTGGCTCTGACCAAGCTCGCCGAGGAGGACCCGACCTTCCAGGTGTCCACCAACCACGAGACCGGCCAGACCATCATCGCCGGCATGGGCGAGCTGCACCTCGAGATCATCGTTGACCGTCTGCTCCGTGAGTTCAAAGTTGACGCTAACGTTGGTAAGCCCCAGGTCGCCTACCGCGAGACCGCTGGTCACGACGTCGAGAAGGCTGAGGGCAAGTTCGTCCGTCAGTCCGGCGGTCGCGGTCAGTACGGCCACGCCGTCATCAAGCTCGAGAAGATGGAGGAGGGCTTCGGCTACGAGTTCGTCAACGCTATCGTCGGCGGCGTCGTGCCCAAGGAGTACATCCCGTCCATCGACAAGGGCATCCAGGAGGCCCTGAACACCGGTGTTATCGCCGGCTTCCCGGTCCTCGACGTCAAGGTCACCCTGTTCGACGGTTCTTACCACGAGGTCGACTCCTCCGAGGCCGCCTTCAAGATCGCCGGTTCCATGGCTATCAAGGACGCCCTCAAGAAGTCCGATCCGCAGCTGCTCGAGCCGATCATGGCTGTCGAGGTCGAGACCCCCGAGCAGTACATGGGCGACGTTATGGGCAACCTCTCCGGTCGCCGCGGCAAGATTGAGGGCATGGAGGATCGCAAGAACAGCAAGCTCATCCGTGCCAAGGTGCCGCTGGGCGAGATGTTCGGTTACGCTACCGACCTTCGCTCCCAGACCCAGGGCCGTGCATCCTACACGATGCAGTTCGACTCTTATGAGCCTGCGCCCAAGTCCATCGTGGACGAGGTCATGAGCAAGAACGCCTAAGTTCGAGCTCCCTGTTACGTAATCCTGCGAGAACATCTCTCGCACTCTTTGGAGGTTTAAGTTGGCTACCCAGAAGATCCGCATTCGCCTCAAGGGCTATGATCACGAGGTCGTCGATCAGTCCGCGAAGCTCATCGTCGAGACCGCTCAGAAGACCGGCGCTCGCGTTTCCGGTCCTGTCCCCCTGCCCACCGAGCGCAACCTGTACACGGTTATCCGCTCGCCGCACGTGAACAAGGACTCCCGTGAGCAGTTCGAGATGCGCACCCACAAGCGCCTCATCGACATCCTCGACCCCACCTCGGGCACCGTTGATTCGCTCATGCGTCTCGACCTCCCCGCTGGCGTCGACATCGACATCAAGCTCTAAGCGATATCGCTCATAGCTTAAAGGGCCCCGCTGCCGTTATGAACTGCCTCCCATTTCTTGGACACGAGAAATGGGAGGCTTTTTATGCGTGTCG
>CABVAY010000053.1 GCA_902496455.1 uncultured Collinsella sp. | reverse complement strand
ACGCAAAGAAGGCCACTTAATGTGGCCTTCGTCTTGCGCAGGACTGTAGAGCAGGGAACTTCGTGCCCCGACGCCCGGGAGGACGTTTCATTTAGAAAGATGGACCGACCGCCGTCAGCGATGGGAGCTACTCCCCCAGCACGGCTTTTTTGGCGGCTGCAGCCATGTTGTCCAGATCTTCCTTGGTGGGGTGATCCTTTGCGGCGACCCAGTTATCGAGCAGCATCTTAAAGCGGACGTTGTCGGGATCTTGCTCGAGCATGGCCTCGTAGCGCTGCTTGACCGCGGGACCCATCTTGCCCTGGCACATTGCCCAACCCACAAGCTCGGCATCCTCGGCCAAATTGGAAGTTACGCGATCAATAATCTGCTGGTAATAGCTCTGGTCGGCGCCAAAACCGCAGGTGCCAAACAGGAAGACGCGCTTGCCGTGCAAGGCGGAGAGCAACGTCGCGACCGAAGGCGTGCACGCGCCCTTGTCGCACCAAAAACCGACGAGCACCGTGTCGGCCGCGCAGGCGCCCTGCGCCTCGAGCGCAACCTGATCTGCATCCGCATCGTCGCTCAACGCCGCGGCATGGACAAACTCAACACCCGCAGCCTGCAGAGCGCGCTTGATCGCGCCCGAAACCATCCTGGTATTACCGCTCTTGCTGTTAACCACCAAAGAGCATGTCATAGTCACGTTGCCTCGTTTCCCCCAAAACTAAAGCCACTAATGCAATTTATTAGATGAATATCTTAGTACTAACGTGACAGATGTAAACCACCGTCTGTCGATTGATTAATTTGCCCCACGGGCTTGCTTACTGGGCGAATTGGCTGCGGTAGAGTTCGGCGTAGAAGCCGCCTGCCGCTAGCAGCTCGTCGTGCGTGCCGCGCTCGATAATCTGGCCGTCGCGCATCACCAAAATGCAGTCGGCGTTGCGGATGGTGCTCAGGCGATGCGCCACGACAAAGCTTGTGCGGCCAGCCATGAGCTCATCGAATGCCGCCTGCACCTGCAGCTCGGTGCGGGTATCGATGCTCGAGGTCGCCTCGTCCAGCAGCAAAATCGCCGGGTCGGTGAGCATGACGCGTGCGATGCACAGCAGCTGTTTTTGACCCTGGCTAAACGTGCCGCCGTCCTCGCCGATCACCGTATCGTAGCCGCCTGGCAGCTGCACGATAAACTTGTGCGCGTGCGCGCGCTTGGCCGCCTCGACAACCTGTTCGCGCGTGGCATCGGGACAACCGTAGGCGATGTTTTCCGCCACCGTGCCCTCGAACAGCCAAGTGTCCTGCAGCACCATGCCAAAGGCGCGGCGCAGGCTTGCGCGCGTGTAGTCACGCGAGGAACGGCCATCGACCGCAATGCGACCGGCATCGATATCGTAAAAACGCAGTAGCAAATTGATGAGCGTCGTCTTGCCACAGCCCGTAGGACCGACCAGGGCAAAGCGCATACCGGGCTTGGCATCGATGCAGATATCCTGCAGCAGCTTGCGGTCGGGCACGTAGCTAAAGTCCACGTGTTCAAAAGTCACCTCGCCCTGCGGGGCGACAAGCTCTACAGCGTCCGACGCGTCGGGCTCCTGCTCGCGCGCATCGAGCAGCGCAAACATGCGGCGCGCCGAGGCGTACGCGGTCTGGATCTGCGTAATGACGTTGGTGACCTCGTTGAACGGCTTGGTGTACTGGTTGGCGTAGGACAGGAAGATCTGCACGCCGCCCACCGTAAGCGCCGCGGGCACGCCCGTGATCACGCCCACGCAGCCGATCACAGCGACCACGGCATAGATGATGTTATTGATAAAACGCGTACCGGGGTTGGAGAGCGAACCCATAAACTGCGCGCACTCGCCCGCGGTGTAGAGCTCGGCATTGAGGGCATCGAAGCGCTGCTGAGCGTTGGGGCCATAGGCAAAGGCGTCGACAAGCTTTTGCTCGCCCACATACTCCTCGATATGACCACCGAGCTGCCCTTGAATGCGCTGCTGAGCCGTAAAGCTCTTGTTGGAGAGCTTGGCAATAGCACCGGCAGCAAAGATGGAAAGCGGCGTGACGAGCACCACCACGAGCGTCATGGTCAGGTTAATGGAGAGCATAAACGCGAGCGTGCCCACGATGGTGATAACGCCGGTGAAAAGCTGGGTAAAACCCTGCAGCAGGCCGTCACCCACCTGATCCACGTCGTTGACCACGCGGCTCATAAGGTCGCCGTGGGCATGGCTGTCGATAAAGCTGAGCGGCATACGGCTGAGCTTGTCGCTCGCCTCCACGCGCATGTCGCGCACCGTCTCGTAGGACAGGCGGTTGACGCAGTAGCCCTGTAGCCACTGGAAGGCCGCAGCACCTACGACGACAATCGCGAGCTTGGTAACGAGCGGCAGCAGTGCGTCAAAGTCCACCTGCCCGGCGGCAACGATCAGGTCGATGCCCTCGCCGATGAGGATGGGCGTGTAGAGCTGCAGAATCACGGAGATGGCGGCGCTCACAAACGACGCAACAAACGAAATGCGATGCGGACGAACGTAGCCCAGCAAGCGGCGGGTCACCGCACCCACGGGATAGCGCTCGGGATCGCCGGGCTGGCGCGGACCGTCGCCCAGGTCGTTGAGGTTATCGTTACCGGACACGTTGGCCGTCATCGTGGCGACCGAACCGGAGGAAGTGTACGGATTCATTTAGCAGCCCTCCTTTGCGCAGACGGATGTGGGGACGGTCGGGGCGCCTGGGGCGGGCGCGGGCGCCGTACTCCCCTGCTGACCCTCGAGCTCCTCGCGGCGAAGCTGCGACTGGCAAATCTCGCGGTAGAGCTGGCAGGTCGTGTAGAGCTCATCGTGCGTGCCCAGGCCCGCAACCGAGCCGTGGTCGAGCACGCAGATCATGTCGGCGTCGCGCACGGTCAAGACGCGCTGGCTTACGATCACGGTTGTCAGCGGCAGCCCGCCCTCGGCGGCACCGCGCATGCTGCGCTCGCGAATGGCATGACGAAGCGCCGCGTCGGTCTTAAAGTCGAGCGCCGAGGCAGAATCGTCCATGATCAGAACCTGCGGCGAGCCCACCAAGGCGCGCGCGATAGTCAGACGCTGACGCTGGCCACCGCTAAAATTCTTGCCGCCCGCCTCGACCGGGGCGTCGAGCCCCTGCGGCTTGTTGCGCACGAACTCGCTGGCCTGCGCCATATCGAGCGCCGCCCAAAGATCCTCGTCGGTTGCCGCCCCGTCGCGCCAGGTCAGGTTGCTGCGGATCGTGCCACTCACCAGCGACGCACGTTGCGGAACGGTCGCGACCGCATGGCGCAGCTGGTCGAGTGGCCAAGCGCGCACGTCGGCGCCCATCACGCACACGCTGCCGGCGCTCGCGTCGTACAGGCGCGGGATAAGCGAGACAAGCGTGGACTTACCGCTGCCTGTACCGCCGATAATGCCGAGCGTTTTGCCCAGCGGCAGCTTCAGGGTCACATCGCTCACGGCATTTGCCGCGCCCGCGCCAAACGAAAAGCTCGCATGGTCAAAGCTCAGTGCGGGGACTGGAGCAGCACCACCCGCCAGTTCGCTCGGCTCAGGCAGCGCGACCGGCTGGTTGCCCTCGTCGGTGATGCTCGGCTCGCAGTTGAGCACCTCATTGATGCGCGACGCGCTGGCGCTCGCCTTGGTAAAGACCACGACCAGGTTGGCGACGTACACGATGGAGGTCAGGGTCTGCGTCATGTAGTTCACAAACGCCATGACCTGGCCCTGCGTGAGCTCGCCCACGTTGACCTGGATGCCGCCCACCCACAGGATGGCGCACACGCCCAGGTTCATCACCAAAAACGTGACGGGGTTGAGGATCGACGAGAGCTTGCCCACCGCGATCGCGACACGCGCCTGGTCATCGGCCGCCTGGGCAAAACGCTCGCGCTCGTGACCCTCGCGCACAAACGCCCGGACCACGCGGGCGCCCGAAAGCCCCTCGCGGCAAATAAGCGCGATGCGATCGAGCTTTGCCTGCAGCTGCTTGTAGTACGGGATGCAGTGCGCCATGACAAGCCAAAACACCAGGCCGATGGCGGGCGTGCAAATCAAAAAGATCATGCCGAGCTTAAGGTCGATGGCAAGGGCCGCGACCATGGAGCCCACCGCCAGGAAAGGCCAGCGGATGAGCATGCGCACGCCCAGCGCCACGGCGAGCTGCACCTGGTTGACGTCGTTGGTAATACGCGTAATGAGCGACGGCGTGCCAAAGCGATCGAGTTCGGCATAGCTCAGCTTGTTGATGTGCTGGTAGAGTGCGCCGCGAATGTCAGTACCCATGCCCTGCGAGGTGAGCGCCGCCATCTTCTGGCAAACAAGCGTAAACGAGATGCCGATTACAGCCATGGCGGCGAGCACCATGCCGTAGCGGACGACGGCACTCACGTCGTGCGCACCGATACCTTTATCGATCATCTGGGCAATCACCAGCGGCGTCAGCAGGTCAAAGATCACTTCAATCAACTTGCACGCAGGGCCAATCACCATATACCGGCGAAACTTACCACCAAAACGCCTGAGCAGCTCAATCATAAAAAGGCGCTCCCTATCATCATCTCAATTCAATCTGATTCATGATAGTACGGAGAACCCTGGAGATGCGTAAGCAACTCGTTACAGATGTAAGGGCAACGGTCACTAGCGCCCAAGGCACGTAGCAGCCGATGTTTTGGCAACGCCAGCGAGCGGCATAACGCCGGGGATTCAATTATCAGATAAATGTGACCCTTCAGGCGGTTTTGGTCGGCTACCCGCGGGTGCCGGCAGGGCGCTTGGTAGTCGAGCGATCCCGCAGGCGAAGCCGAGGACCAGCGAGACACCAAGCGCCCTGCCGGCACTCGCGGGTAGCCGCGGCACCAAAAAAACGCCTGCGCACTCGATGGATTCGGATGCCCGACAGAGGCTCCTTATGGCTGCTTCCTTCCGGACCTGACCAGATTCGGAACATGTCGTCATCCGAACCCATCGAACGCGCTAGGCGCTCGATATATCTTACCCGCTCCCGCCCGATGGGGCAAGGTAGCTAATTTGGGACGGGGCTTTTTGACTACTTGGGCAATCAGATCGACAGGTAGTCAAATAAGCCCCGTCCCAAAAAGACTGGTCTGCTGCCGTGCCACAAAAGGGGCCTATCTACTACGTTTAGGCCGCAGGGGTCAACCATAGCCGGCTTTTTCGAAAATCGGCAAGCTTTCTACCTGCGGTTTTAATTTCACAAAATCCGGGATGGTCAAGGGCGCTCGGCTAAACGTAGTAGATGGCCGCATTTCATGGCGGACGGTCCGACCCAAGGCCCAAGGCGACCAGCCTCGGATAGCCATTCTCGAAGTTGCGGTGGAATAGTTCCTGTTTTTGCCGCCTGAGCCGCCAAACAGGAACTATTCCACCGCAACTTATAGGGAGTTGGGTTTTAGAGGCGGGCGAGGTCGTAGGCTTGGGCGGCTGCTTCACCGGCGCAGATGAGGTTGGTTGTGGCTTCCTGGGGGTCGAGCGCTTGGTCAAGAGGCATGGGCCTGCGGCAGACCGGCAGGACCAAGTCGATGCCCTGACCATACACCGCATCCAAATTATCCGCACGACCGCCCACGACGGCGACTACCGGCTTGCCATAGCGATTGGCACGGCGGGCCACGCCCACCGGCGCCTTGCCGGCAGCGGATTGCTCGTCCATGTTGCCCTCGCCTGTAATGACCAGGTCGACATCGCGCACGCGCTCGTCAAACCCAATCAGATCGAGCACCGTCTCCACGCCCGAACGCAACTCAGCACCGAGCGCCAGCAGCGCGGCGCCCAAGCCACCTGCCGCGCCCGCGCCAGGCACGCCGAGCACCGAGCCAAATGTCCGCACGCCCTCGGGCACGCGCAACAACCCCTGAGCCCGCACCCCGGTAATCGCCGCATCGAGCAGGCGGCCGTAGCCGACCATCCAACTGTCGTACCTGCCCAGCGCTTCGACATCGTCTGTCGGCAGGCCCTTTTGCCCGCCAAACACTGCAAGTGCCCCACGACGCCCCACGAGCGGGTTCTCGACATCAGAGAGCACGACGATACGCGCGCTATTCAGCGCCCGAAGCGCCGGTGCCAAATCGATACTCGCCACCTGCTCAAGCCCCGCGAGACCAGGGGCGACATCGCAGCCCTGATCATCGACCACACGCGCGCCCAGCGCCTGCAGCATGCCGGCGCCACCGTCGTTGGTGGCACTGCCGCCCAGACCAATATAGATAGTCTTTGCCCCAGCACGAACCGCTCGAAGCATGAGCTCGCCCACGCCATAGGTCGTAGCGGCCAACGCCGCCGGCTCTGTGCAAGGCGAATACCCAATACCCGCCGCCTCGGCCATCTCGATTACAGCCGACTCGTACTCGCCGTCCACCAGCATCCGGGCAGACACACAGTCGCCCAGAGGGCCTGCGACTTCACATGCCACGACCTCACCGCCGCACGCGGCAACGGCATCGAGCGTTCCCTCGCCGCCATCCGCCAGCGGCAGCGCGCTTACCTGGGCATCGGGCCACACGCGGCGCACACCTTCGGCAACGGCCTCCTCCGCCTGCGCGCTCGAAACGCTGCCCTTAAAGGAGTCGATCGCCAGCTGCACACGGCGGGGCCGGCGGCACGCGGCACCAAAATCGACCGCCCCAACGGCAGTATCTTCGACACCCGCAAGCGCCTCGGCGTGGGCGGTATGCGCCTCAAGATCGGCCCCACAACCGCAGCCAGCACCATCGGTGCCACGCAGCCCACTAAAATAACCGCTCAGCACCGCGCGGCACTCGTCTGCCAGCACGCCGGCGGTCACATTAAACCGATGATTCAGGCGCGAATCGGCATTGAGGTCGTATAGCGACCCCAGAGCGCCCGCTTTAGCATCGGCCGCGCCGTACACGCAGCGCCCCACGCGCGCGTTAACCATAAGCCCCGCGCACATGCAGCAGGGCTCGAGCGTCACGTAGACCGTACAATCGGAAAGACGCCAGCGTCCAAGCGACTGAGCGGCGGCGCACAGGGCCGAAAACTCGGCATGCGCCGAAGGATCCTGGTCGAGCTCGCGGCGATTATGCGCCCGCGCGACAATCTCGCCGTCGCGCACCACTACGGCTCCGATGGGCACCTCGCCCACCGCAGCGGCGGCGCGCGCCTCGGCCAGCGCCTCACGCATGAACTTCTCATCGATTTCGGTGATCGTCATCGTTCGCCTTCCCTGTTGCAAATCCAAAACGATGCTATCATTACGACTCACGGAGAGATGGCAGAGCGGTTGAATGCGGCGGTCTTGAAAACCGTTGAGCGCGAGAGCGTTCCGGGGGTTCGAATCCCCCTCTCTCCGCCACTCCTAGTGATGCACCGGTGTCATGGTCCGCTCAAACAGTGCATCGACCACGTCGGCTATCTCAGGTCGACGCTCAAGATCGTGGCCCGATTCCCACCATATCGTGAAAAGTCGAATAATACCGCCGGCGACAAACTCAGACGTCGTCTCGAGTGACACGGGGGCCAGGGCATCCTCGGCAAGCACGTTCATCACACGCTCGCGGATGGAGCGGGCAATGCGGTCGCAAATAACGTTGGTCAACATGCCCGACATGCTGCTTGCCAAAATGTTATCCATGAGCCGCTCGTGCGCCAGAATCAAATCCATGGCATCGTCCAAAATCGCGTGCCGAAGCGCGCGCACGTCCTCGGCAGATACCGCGCCGGCCTCATCGGGCTGTTTTTGCGGCAAGCCCGACATGAGCTCATCGATATAAAAGGCAAAGTAATCGTTCTTGTCGCGAAAGTGCTTGTAGAACGTCGTGCGGCGAATCATGGCGCGGTCGCACAGCATGGCAACCGTCAGGTCCTCAAAACGATGCTCCTCGAGAAGCTCGGTAAAGGCATCGAACAGGGCGCGGTAGGTTTTCTTGATGCGAAGGTCCACTGGTATCGCCATCCTCAGGGCAAAGACAACACTCGTCAATCTGTCGCATATCTTACACCTGTACCTCGCGCGCTTTGCCCCGGTGCCAACCCCGCCGAAAACACAACGCTTACCGGAAAGTTCGGCACGACAAAACGTTGCGGGTATACTAGTAGCGTTATACCAACGGCAGCTGGCGCATGCCGCCGCGGCCATTCGAAACGGAGACATCATGCTTCCCGTCATCATCGGCATCGTTGTTGTCATTGTGATTGCCTGCGCCATCGCCGGCATCTACAACAACATGGTCACCAAGCGTAACCGCATCGATAACGCCTGGCAGAACATCGATACGCAGCTGCAGCGTCGCAACGACCTGATCCCCAACCTGGTCGAGACCGTCAAGGGCTACGCCAAGCACGAGCAGGAGACGCTCTCCGCCGTGATCAGCGCGCGTAACACCGCCGTCAAGGCCACCACGCCCGAAGCCAAGATGGAAGCCGACAACGTGCTGACCGGTGCGCTGCGTCAGCTCTTCGCCGTAGCCGAGGCCTATCCCGATCTTAAGGCAAACACCAACTTTACGCAGCTGCAGGCATCGCTCGAGGATACCGAGAACAAGATTAGCTATGCACGCCAGAGCTACAACGATTGCGTGCTCAGCTACAACAACGCCATTCAGACGTTCCCGGCTGTCATCTTTGCCGGCATCTTCCAGTTTAAGGAGCGCCAGGGCTTCGAGGCCGCCGAAGCAGCCCGCCAGGCCCCGACCGTCAAGTTCTAGTAGTTTGACAGCGCATCCTTAATCGGCCAAATGCATAAACCGCCCCGTCGAATGCATACTTCGACGGGGCGGTTTCCTTTTTCGCGAAGGTCCCCCTCTAAGCGTCGTGCATTTTTAGGAGTATTCAACATAACCAAGAGCTTCGGGCGCCACGATAAATGCCAAAGACCGCGAATATCCCTGCAAATCAAACGCTGCCAGCCCATAACCCCGCCCATCATTCGTAGAAATCATCGAGAACTCCCGATTTTTTGCCCGAGATCGGTATGCAGGGACCTTCGACTGCAGAATACTCGCAAAAATGCACGTCGCCACCGCCCCCACATGGCGCGAAGCAAAGCAAAAGCGCAGCCTAAAAGGCCGCGCACCATCTTTATTCAGATTAATCATTGCCCGTTGTGACATCGCCGAACCCGCAGGGCAGAGAACAAGTTCCCTCCCGGCGCACTCCGCAGGACGCAAGAAGCCCTCGCCGCAC
>CABVAY010000052.1 GCA_902496455.1 uncultured Collinsella sp. | reverse complement strand
GACAAGTACGAGGGCACCCTGGTCGAGAAGGAGCTGCAGCGCAACTACGACTGCCTGCGCGAGGCCAAGAAGCGCGGCGTCGTCATGACGATCGGCTCCGACTCCTTCTCCTTCGTCACCCCGTACGGCACCTGCTCCATCGAGGAGATGTACGAGTTCGTCGACAAGATCGGCTTCACCCCGGTCGAGACCATCACCTGCGCCACCCTCAACGGTGCCAAGATGTGCCACATCGAGGACGAGACCGGTTCCATCGAGGCCGGCAAGTGCGCCGACCTGCTGGTCGTCAACGGTGACGTCGCCGCCGACATCCACGTGCTCAACACCGACAACATGGACGTCATCATGAAGGACGGCTGGATTGTCGAGGGCGGCACCTTCGGCGAGGCAAACAAGTACAGCGCCTAAGCTACCGTTCATCGATGGCTTGATGTAAAACACAGTATTTGATGCATAATGCAACGGAGAGGGTCGCTTGCGGCCCTCTTTATTGCTATGGGGTGCGTCAGTAAGAAGGAGATGACGGTGGATCTCAATAGGCTGATTCTGGGCAAGAGCTACAACTCTACCAAGGTCTTTCGTACCGCTCAGCATGTGGTTCAAGCCATCTTGCTCGGTATTGTCGTTCCGCTGCTTATCCTGCTGCTCATCTGGGATCTAACCGATAATCCCAATCCCGTTCCGGCCGTTGTTGTCATTGCCGGCTTGGTCATGCTGTGCTTCTTCTTCTCGTACGTCTTTGTCGTTCCCGACGACCTCACATCGAGCGCAACCGACCGCACGCTCGCCATCGCTTCAAAAATATTCGCCTACACGTCGCGCGGCCTTACGCCCGAAGCTGCCCTGGGCGCCTCTAAGATCATCCTGTCCGAAACTATCGCCTCTGCCATCTGCTTTACCGACGGCAAGCAGGTGTTGGCAAGCTGGGGCGAGGACTCGGCAAAATGCCCCGCGGGCACCCCGGTAGTACTGCGGACTACGCTCAACGTGATCAACAGCGGTGAGCAAAGCGTGTTCTCGCGCGATGCCTCGACCGAGACGGGTGGCTACTTTCCGCGCCTGCGCGCCGGTATTGTCGCACCGCTTACCGTGCGCGGGCATTGCGTGGGCACGCTCGAGCTGTATTATCCCCGTCTGAGCAGCATCGATATGCGCCAGACGGCGCTTGCCTCGGGCTTTGCCGACCTCATTTCCACGCAGCTTGCGAGCTTTGAGCTCGAGCGCCAGGACGAGCTTACGGCCCGCGTGGAGCTGCGCGCCTTGCAATCGCAGGTCGATCCTCATTTTCTGTTTAACACCATCAGCACCATCGTGTCACTCGTACGTACCGAGCCGGACAAGGCCAGGTCGCTGCTGATCGACTTTTCCAATTACTACCGTCAGACGCTTTCTGATTCCGATACCCTCACAACGCTCGAGCACGAGGTGGAACAGGGCACTCGCTATATCAATCTTATGCAGGCTCGTTATGGCGACGGCCGTCTGCGCGTCTCGGTCGATATCGACTTTGAGGTGCGCGATTGCATGGTGCCGCCGTTTATCTTGCAGCCGTTGCTCGAAAACTGCATCAAGCACGCGCAGCGCGAGACCGAGCCGCTTTCTATTCATGTTAGGGCTTTCGAGACCGATGACGGTTTGGAGATCATCGTCGAGGACGATGGCATCGGTATGAGCGAAGAAGTCTGCGCGCATCTGTTTGAGCAACATCGCCTGGAGGAGCCCGAGAGCATTACCGCCGATGGTTCCATCAAACGAGGCTGCGGCTTGGCGCTCTTTAACGTACTTCAGCGCATCCATTTCTTTTACGGAGAAGATTCCGGCATGCGCGTGAAGTCCCAGGAGGGCGTGGGAACGCAGGTCATCGTCGAGCTGAACGGCGAGCCGCATGAGCCCGCGCCGTTGACGGCGTAGCACGCGGTTGGATTGAGAGAAAAAGAGGGGAAGCACATATGTCCGAAGGCTGGAACATCTTGGTGGTTGATGACGAACCTCCCATTAGGGCTGAGCTACGCTACCTGTTGGAAAAGGATACGCGTGTGGGCCAGATTGCCGAGGCGGGCAATGTCACCGAAGCCGTGGAGTCGATTCTGTCGAACAAGCCCGACGTGCTGTTTTTAGACATTACCATGCCCGGTCGCTCGGGAATTGAGCTTGCCGAGACGCTGCAGAACCTAAAGACGCCGCCGGTGGTTGTGTTTGTGACGGCGTTTGCCGAGTATGCGGCCGATGCCTATAACCTCGATGCCGTCGATTATGTCGTCAAGCCGGTCGAGGACGCACGCCTGTCAAAGGCACTCGACAAGATCGAGGCAGCCTTGGGTGTCCGTCGTGTTATCCACGCTCCGCGCCAGCCTTTGCGTCTGACGGTGGACCGCGGGGGCAAAAAGGTGTTCATTCCCGCCGCAGACGTCTGCTACTTTGAGGCGCGTGCCGATTTTTGCAACGCCGTCTGCGCCGAGGGAACATACCTGATCAATGAGTCGATTTCCTCGCTCGAGCGGCGCCTGGCCCCCGAGGGCTTTATCCGTGTCCACCGCAGCTATCTGGTCAATTTGGAGGACGTGCACAATGTCGAGATCGGTTCCACGGGTCTTATGGAGCTCAGGCTCGATCGCGTAACCTCGACGGTGCCCGTGTCCCGCCGTCGCGCTGCCGAGGTTAAAGCACACTTGGGGCTTGCGTAGACGGTCTGCGTGCCGTCGTTTACCATCGCAGGTTTGGCATGGGCGCGCGGTGGGCATAATGGGTGGCATCGAATGAAATCGAAAGGATCATTATGCCCGCGCTTATCACCCATCATCTGTTTGGCGAGGAAAGCATCGACCGTCTTCCGCAGGGCGTCATCACGTCCGATGAAGAGCGCATTGCCTTTATCTTGGGCAACCAAGGCCCCGACCCGTTTTTCTTTCACATTCTGACACCGCGTGTTTCCGACTGCACGCTGCTGGCGCAGGTCATGCATCGGTCGCGCATGTCTCGCCAGTTCGCGTGCCTGCGCGACGGCGTGTCGCATCTGCTGCCGCGCGACGCCAGCTTGGGTCGCGCCTTTGCGCTGGGCCTGCTGTCTCATTACGTGCTCGACCGCAACGCCCATCCTTTTGTCTATGAGCAGCAGTTTGGCATCGTGGAGTCCGATTCAGAGCTTGAGGATTCGAGCAGTCAGGTTCATGCCGTGATCGAGAGCGACCTGGATGTACTGATGCTGCAGCTTAAACGCGCCGGCGCTACGGTCGACGATTACCCGCCGGCGGGCGAGATCGTCACCACCGATCGCATCAATCGCGTGGCCGGCGTGCTGATGAGCTATGTTGCCGGACGCGTGTACGGCATTGACATTCCGGCGGGGGAGTACGGTGCTGCCGTTGCCAATATGCAGCGACTTTACCGCGCGATTGAGCCGGCCGGCTCCGCAAAGACGCGCGCGATCTCGCTGGTTGAGGGCTTGGTGCACGACTACTCGCTGCTCGATGGCCTTGCCCATCGCGTGACGACGGAGCTGCCCGAGCGCACCGGTAACCTGGGCCATCTGACATGGAAGAATCCCTTTACCGACGAGGTCTCGAACGAGAGTTTCCCCGAGGTCTTTGATCGCGCGCTGGTCGATTACGAGTGCACGGTCGCACGTTTTATCGAGACCGGTGACATGGATGCCGTGACCAGTCACGTCAACTACAGCGGTCGCGTGCTCAATGCCGATGAGGAGTTCGACCGCGAGGAATAGGGCCCGTGCGTGCCCCTTTGCCGAATCCTTACCGGCGGTTCTGGACAATTGGGGTACGATGAACTAACTGCATATCGGGCGAATACGAAGGGTCCCTGTCCATGAAATACACCAAGCTCGAGCGTAACTGGGTTATGTATGATGTGGGCAATTCGGCCCTCGTGCTGCTCAATACCTCGGTGGTGCCCATTTACTTTAACGCCATCAATACCGGCGCTTCTTCGGCCGACCTGGTGGTCGCCTGGGGCAATGCGCAGACGATTGCCTCGCTGGTCATCGCCATGCTCATGCCCATTCTGGGCGCGCTTGCCGACTACGCCGGCAACAAGATCAAGTTCTTCTTGGGCTTCTTCCTCACGGGCCTGGTGCTTTGCTTGGCGCAGGCTATCCCAATGTCCGCCATGGCATTTTTGACCGTGTACGTGCTGTGCACCATCGGCCTTAACTCTTCTATGACGTTCTACGACGCCATGCTGCCCGACATTACCACCGACGAGCGCATGGACGCCGTGTCCAGCTCGGGCTATGCCTGGGGCTACATCGGTTCCACCGTGCCGTTCGTCATCTGCCTGGCGCTCATCATGGGTGGCCCCGCTCTTGGCGTCCCTACCATGCTGGCAACGCGTCTGTCGTTTATCATCACTGGTGCCTGGTGGCTCATCTTTACCCTGCCGCTCATTCGCACCTATAAGCAAAAGTACGGTCGCGAGCGCGGTCCCGAGGACACCATCGGCCACATCGTGGGCGGTGTGTTCTCCGAGGTCGGACACACCATGCGCGAGATCGCCCACAACAAGACCGTGCTGGTCTACATGATTGCGTTCTTCTTCTATATCGACGGTGTGCACACGGTCATTTCCATGGCTACCAGCTACGGCTCGGCTTTGGGCATCGATTCGACCCAGTTGGTCCTGGCGCTGCTCGTCACGCAGTTCGTGGCCTTTCCGTCCGCCATCATCTACGGCAAGCTCGCCGGACGCGTGGGCACGCTCAACATGATCCTGGTGGCAGTCGCCGCCTACATGGGCATTGTGCTGTTCGCCGCGTTCTTCCTAAAGACCGCCTTTGAATTCTGGGTGCTTGCCATTATGGTCGGCCTGTTCCAGGGCGGCGTGCAGGCGCTTAGCCGTAGCTACTTTGGTCGCATTATCCCCAAGGAAAAGTCCAACGAGTACTACGGCTTCTTTGACATCTTCGGTCGCTATGCAAGCGTCATGGGCACTTTCCTAGTGTCGGTCGTCACCTCGCTGACCGGCAACCCGTCGCTGGGCGTCCTTTCCATTGGCGTGCTGCTGATCGTTGGCTTTATGCTGCTGGTCCGCCTGTCCCGCATGACTCGGGCGGCAGAGCATGCCGCATAGGAGCGAGCGGCTATTGTGCCTGTCCACGGTACTCTTTTGGGGTTATCCGCAATAAACATTGCGACTTGCGAGCAATGATTTGCCCAAGTGGGTATGATGGAATCAGCTAGGTCGCGGGGCGTCGCCTGTGTTTGGCGGCGTCCCGTTTTTGTGTTGCAGGGAGGGTAAGGCATGAACGCCACAGTCGTGATTCCAACGTATTGGGCGGGCGATGACGCTTGCGCAAACGCCCCTGGCACCTATGACCATTCGACGCGACTCAACGCCGACAATCCCGAACTCGACCGCTGCCTGGCCTCGCTTGAGCAGGTACGTGACATCCCGCGCATCATCCTTTTGGTGGTCTGTCCCGTTTCTGCCACAGCCGATGTGTCGCTGCGCGTGCGCGAGATTGTCGACGCGCATCCCACGCTCAAGGTCACCGTTGTCACCAACACCCAGGCCTCGCGCATTGCAGACCGGGTTGCTCAGATCGCGCCCAAGGGTTCGGGCGAGTGCGTGAGCCTGCGAGGCTACGGTGCCATCCGCAACATGGGGCTAGCCTGTGCCGCTGTGCTGGGGCATGACGCGGTTATCTTTTTGGATGACGATGAGACTGTCATCGACGCCGACTTTATGAAGCGCGCGACCTATGCGTTGGGGCAGCAGACGCGTCAGGGCTTGCCGATCTTGGTCAAGAGCGGCTATTTCTACGATCGCGACGGCTCGCCGCTGGCTCCCACGGACAAGGCGGGCATCTGCCATCGTTGGTGGACCAAGCGCATCGAGTTCAACCGTTGGATGAAAAAGGCGCTCTCGGGCACCCGCATCTCGCGCTCCAACTACGTGTGCGGCGGCCTGATGGCCCTGCACGCCCGCGCCTTTACGCGTGTGGCCTTTGACCCGTTTATCACCCGCGGCGAGGACTTGGATTACCTCTTTAACATGCGCATGTTTGGCTACGACGTGTGGTTCGATAACGAGTGGACCGTGCGCCATCTGCCTCCGGAGTCCGAAAAGCGCTCACCGCGCTTTATGCAGGATGTATACCGTTGGTACTACGAACGGGCCAAGTTGACATTCGCCGCGCATCAAAAGGAGCTCATTCCCGTTACGGCGGCATCACTCATGCCCTACCCGGGCCCGTGGATTTCGCGCGAGCTCGACGACCGCGTGCGCAAGACCGCTATGGTCCGCAGCGTGTTTACCCGCGAGCATGAGGGCTACCTGCGCATCTGGCGCCACGGTATTGACGAGGCCAAGACCTACGCGCGCCAAAACGCCGCAAGCTACCTGCGTTTCCAGAGCTTTTGGCCCAAGATCATGGACGGGCTTTGGCGTGACGCACAACTGATCAGTATCCTGGAGGGGGCCGAATGATCGACCGCCGCGCCCAGCGCGATAGTTCAATATCAATCTTTCGCATCATTGCCGTTGCCTGCGCCATTTGCGTGCTGGTGTACTTTATTTTTGCCTTGGTGACCGGTATCGAGCCGATCGCCACGGTGATTGCCTGCGCGCTGCTGTGCATCTTTCTGTGCATCTTTATCTTTTTGACGCTCAATCCCGATTCGGTGCGCTCCCAGTACACCGAGGAGACGCTCTCGGTGGCCTCGGCCATGCTCGAGGACATTAAGGGCGGTCTGACGCAGGAGTCGGCGCGTTTGGTGTGCCGGCGCATTTTGCCCGAGACGCGCGCCATGACGGTGGCCATCACCGACGAGGGCAACGTGTTGGCCTGCGCGGGCGAGTTTGAGGAAAAACTACTGCCAGATTCTCCCATCCACACGCTTGCCACACGCTACGTTATCGAACATGGCATCGTGCAGTCGTTCAACCGTATGGTGGATGTCGTGGGCTCGGATGGCTCGCACAACCAAGTCCCCGCCGGCATTATCGCCCCCATCAAGGTGGGCGATCGTACCGTCGGCACGCTCAAGTTCTACTACAAGACCCCGCGCGCCGTCGACCGTACCCAGTACGCGCTTGCCTCGGGCTTTGCCGAGATCTTGTCCACGCAGCTCGCCATCCACGAGCTCGAGGTGCAAAAGGAACTCACAGCGCGCGCCGAGGTGCGTGCGCTGCAGGCGCAGATTAACCCACACTTCCTGTTCAACACGCTGAACACCATTGCATCGTTTACGCGCACCGACCCGCTGCGGGCCCGCGAACTGCTTCGTGAGTTCTCATCGTTCTATCGTGCCACGCTCGACAACTCGGGATCGCTTATTCCGGTCTCGCGCGAGGTTGCACAGACCAAGCGCTACCTTACCTTTGAGAAGGCCCGCTTTGGCGAGGACCGCGTGCTTGCGACGTTCGATGTGTCCGAGGACGTGGAAGATACGCTGGTGCCGGCGTTCGTGATCCAGCCGATTGTCGAGAACGCCGTACGTCATGGTATGGGCGATGACGACGCCCTGAGGATCGACGTGACCGTTCACCAAGACGGCGAGGATGCAATCTTGATTGCCGTGGCCGATAATGGCGTGGGCATGGATGAGGGTACCGCCGCCAGACTGTTTGACGAGCGCTCTGCCCGTCCCGACGCCAGCTCTCCCCAGGGTGGCGGCGCCGGTGTGGCCATGCACAATATTTCGGAGCGCATCCATCGCTTTTATGGGCCGCACTCCTATACGCGTGTCGAATCGGCGCCGGGCAAGGGCACCAAAGTGCTCCTTCATCTTGATTTGTCAGAGAGCATCTTTGACATTCAAGAGTAAAATAAAGGGCTACGGGCTCAACGTCATGCGACGGATGCCCGGCGTAGTTAGTTGACGAAAGGTTTTATCCCTATGCTGCGTGTGATGATTGTGGATGATGAGGCGCCGGCTCGCTCGGAGCTTCGCTTCCTGCTCGAGCAAACGGGCAAGATCGGCACGATCACGGAGGCGTCGAGCGTCCGCTCCGCCATCGAGATGCTTATGGAAAGTCGCGTGGATGTCGTGTTTCTCGATATCTCGATGCCCGGTGCCTCGGGCCTGCAACTTGCCGAGGCGCTGCATAAGCTCAAAAATCCGCCGGCGATCGTGTTTGTGACTGCGTATAGTGACCATGCGGTCGAGGCATTCGACGTGGATGCCGTCGATTATCTGATGAAGCCGGTCGAGGAAGCTCGCTTGGATCGCGCGATTGAGAAGGTCATGCAACGCGCCAAGCCGGTTACGGACAGCAAGGTGACCATCGAGCGTATCCCGGTGGAAAAGGGCGGCCGCAAGGTGCTCATTCCCGTGGACGACATTCGCTTTATCATGGCCAAGGACGATTACTCCTGCATCTATACCGTCGATGATCGCTTTTTGTCGACGACCTCGCTGGCGCAGTTTGAGGCCAAGCTCTGCGACTTTGGCTTCTTCCGTGTTCACCGCCGCTATATCGTCAACTTAGCGTGCGTTACGGACGTCGAGACGGTGCCCTCGGGCGCCATCCAGCTGGGCATTACGGGCGTCGACGAACGCGTGCCGGTTTCACGCCGCCGCGTCGTGCCGCTCAAGAAGGCTCTGAGTCTCTAGCACACTGGCCCCGCAGCCCTGTAGACCCATCGTCTGCGGAGCCGTGGGGCCTTTTTGTATGTATCTGCCGAATCGTTTTTTGCGGAAGGGATCCCATGAACAGTGCAAGCGCCAAGCGTATCGACATCATCTCGGACACCCACGGCTATCTTTCGCCTGCGCTCCTGGATGAGCTTGAGGGCGCAGACCTGATTATCCACGCCGGCGATCTCACGTCAGAGATGGACTACGAGCACCTATGCACCATCGCCCCCGTGCGGGCCGTACTGGGCAACAACGATTACTACCGCGACTACGGTCCCGATGTAGACCGTCTTGCGCTCTTTACCTACGAAGGCCTCAAATTCGCCGTAGCCCACTACCGCGAAGACCTTCCGGTGGGATCCGTAGACGTAGCCATCAATGGTCACACCCACGTAACCAAAGAAGCCCAAGTGGGCCGTTGTTTAGTCCTCAACCCGGGCAGCGCTAGCTACCCCAGAGGCACCCGAGGCCCCACCATGGCCAGAATGCTCGTAAAAGACGGCCATGTCATAAGCACCAAATTTATTGATCTAGAGTAACCACAACAAAAACGGGGGATGCAAATGCGTCCCCCGTTTCCATTTGAGCCAAAGGCAGAGCTTCAACAAAAACAATCAGACCAACCCCGCCGAGGAGCACGCGGGCTAGCCGCGCAGCGGCGCACGCCCGCAAAACTGGTTGAATAATGTGACGGCAGGGAGGGCTTCCGGGGCTGAGGGCGGGGGTTAAGTTTGTCGCGAGTTCCGCACGCAAAGGAAAGCACTTAATGTGCTTTCCGTCTT
>CABVAY010000051.1 GCA_902496455.1 uncultured Collinsella sp. | reverse complement strand
GGCATCAGCTTCCCAAGCTGACACTCGCGGGTTCGAGTCCCGTTGCCCGCTCCAGTAAAAAGCACAAGCACGGCAGCGTTACGTTGCCGTGCTTTTTACTACCAAGCGCCGGGACTCGAACCCGCCAGGGTGCGAGCGTTAAGCAAACGCGAAGCGTTTGTAGCGAGCGGGCGAAGGCGCCGACAGGCGCCTGAAGCCGGTGCGTATTTGCGAAGCAAATACGCGGATGTCCCGTTGCCCGCTCCATCGAGTACGGGGGACCTCGGGAACGTCGGGTCCAACCCGCTGTGCCCGTGCGTGTGCGCGGACCGGGTCTGCCGACCGCAGCCGGTGCGTATTTGCGAAGCAAATGCGCGGATGTCCCGTTGCCCGCTCCAATTCCAAAATGTTAGGTTAATGCCTACTGCCCATACTCGCACCTGCGCACGGTACAATGGTTGGGTTACGACCAACGTGCCAATAACCAAAAAGGAGCCGCTATGATCGATCGCTATACCCGCCCGGAGATGGGACACATTTTCTCCCTCGAGAACAAGTACGCCATTTGGCAGGAAATCGAGGTTCTGGCCTGCGAGGCCCAGGCGGAGCTCGGCAAGATCGGTATTTCCAAAGACGAGGCCCAGTGGATCCGCGACCATGCCAACTTTGAGAAGGCGAAGGTCGATGAGATCGAGGAAGTCACGCGCCACGACGTCATTGCCTTCCTGACCAACATGAAGGAGTACATCGATGCCGATGTTCCCGAGGGCGACCCCAAGCCCAGCCGCTGGGTTCACTATGGCATGACCAGCTCCGATCTGGGCGACACGGCCCTGTGCTACCAGCTCACCCAGGCCTGCGACCTGATCATCGAGGACGTCAAGAAACTCGGCGAGATCTGCAAGCGTCGTGCCTTCGAGGAGCGCAACACGCTCTGCGCCGGACGTACTCATGGCATCCATGCCGAGCCGATGACCTTCGGCATGAAGTTTGGCTCTTGGGCCTGGGAGCTCAAGCGCGATCTGGACCGTCTTGAGGATGCCCGCAAGAATGTTGCCTTCGGTGCTATCTCGGGCGCTGTCGGCACGTACAGCTCCATCGAGCCGTTTGTCGAGGAGTATGTCTGCGAGCACCTGGGCCTGGTTCACGACCCGCTGTCCACGCAGGTTATTAGCCGCGATCATCACGCCTACCTCGCCGGCGTTCTTGCCACCACCGCGGCCACCTGTGAGCGCATCGCTACCGAGGTTCGCAATCTGCAGAAGACCGATACACTCGAGGCCGAGGAACCGTTCCGTAAGGGTCAAAAGGGCAGCTCAGCCATGCCGCACAAGCGCAACCCCATCACCATGGAGAAGGTCTGCGGTCTGTCGCGCGTCGTGAAGTCCAACGCCCAGGTCGCCTTCGATAACGTCGCCCTGTGGCACGAGCGTGACATTTCGCACTCCTCTGCCGAGCGTGTCGCCCAGGCCGATAGCTTCATCGCACTCGACCACATGTTCCAGTGCCTCATCCGCGTTATCGACGGCCTGCAGCTGTACCCTGCCCGCATGATGGCCAACCTCAATAAGACCCGCGGCCTCATCTTCTCCTCCAAGGTGCTGCTCGCCCTCGTCGATACGGGCATCACCCGCGAGGACGCGTACGCCATTGTGCAGGAGAACGCCATGGCAACCTGGCACGAGGTACAGGATTGTGTCTCCGGCCCCACCTTTAAGGAGCGTCTCGAGGCCGACCCGCGCTGCACCGTCAGCCAGGAGAAGCTCGACGAGATCTTTGATCCATGGGACTTCCTCACCCGTATCGACACGGTCTTTGATCGTCTGGAGCAGCTGAGCTTCGAGTAGGTTCGGGCATAACGTTAGCTTTTTAGGGCGCTTTGCTGGTAATGTGTGTTGCCGGCAAAGCGCCTCGTTGCATTTAGGGAAAGACGGGGATAATAGTCGTCTCGAATAACATTCTGAGAGGGGATCGCATGATTTCGTTTGATTACAAGCCTCAGGGCGTGTGTGCTCGCAATATTCACCTTGACCTTTCCGATGACGGCAACAAGGTGATAGGCGTTGAGTTTACCGGTGGCTGCGACGGCAATCTCAAGGCAATCTCCAAGCTGGTCGAGGGCGCTCCTGCCGATCGCGTAATCGAGGTTCTCGCCGGTAATACCTGCGGTATGAAAAAGACCTCCTGCGCCGACCAGCTTACGCGCGCCATCGAGGCCGCTCGCGCCGAGATCGCCTAATGGGTATCGCCGATCACATCAAGAACGGAATATCGCGTCGCGGCTTTGTACTCGGTGGGGCTGCCGCGGGCGCTGCCACGGTGCTTGCCGGATGCTCGAAAAAAACGGGTACCAGCGATGATGCCGCCGGCGAGCCGCAGGTTATCAAGGACGATTCCAAAATTATCTCGATTACGGATGAGTATGAGGCTGTCGACATCGATCTTGAGCCGGCGGCGTCGTGGACGCTGCCTCTGGGTACGCTGCTGTACTACTGCGACGGCGATTACGCCGCGGCGATGATGGCGCCCGCATCGGCATTGCACGCCAACACGCTCGGTGTGCTCAACCTGGGCGATGGCTCGCTTACCACATTAATCGAGGATCCTGTCGAGGGCACGGGATATGCATTCTACGATGTCCGCGCCGGCGACGGCGTATTCGCGTGGGTTGAGATGAACTTTGCCAATTCATCGTGGAAGCTCTACGCTCAAAATCTGTCGGGCGCTTCGCTCTCTGGCGATGTGGTTGAGCTCGATCGAGGTGGCAAGGACTATGATCCGCCCCTGTTTACGGCGTTCGGGTCATCAGTCATCTGGTATAAAATGCCTTCGGCAGGCGGCAATAAAACGAGTAGTGATTCGTTTTGCTATCGTCGCTCACTTGATGAATCCAAGGCCGAGACAATTTGGAAATCGACGGGCCGCTTTGCATCGGCCCCGCGCGCGAGCGACGGCATTTTGACCATCTCGCCGCGTGTCCGCAACGACGAGGGCGTCTACTACGGCATAACGGCAATCGATCTGACCGACGGCAACAACACCAAGCGTGCCCAGCTAGTCCTTCCCTCGTCAGTCTCGCCTTTCGAGGCCGTGTATATGGGCGATACCTTCGTGTTTTCTATCGAGGCGGCCTATAGCGGCGTGGGCAGCCTGGGCAATATGGGCACGTATATCGGTAATGAGGGAGGGCCGTACCTCTTTCTGTCACGCGAGCCGCTCGCATGTGCGGCTGGCAAGAAGAATAAATACCTTGTTAAGGTACAGGCGTCGCATTTCCTGATCGACACCTCTGCCAAGACCTATGGCTCGCTGCTGTCGCCCGACCGCGCTTTGGAGTATGGCGATTATCCAGCTACGGCGGGAAAATCGGACTCATTCCTTACGTACGCCACGGTGCGCAACAGCCAGGGTATACCAGAGACGGTCACTGCACGCCTATTCTCTCTTTAAGCTTAGAGGGGTTAAAAAGGCGCCAACAGGGGAATAAACGCGTTGTAATTGTGAGTACCGCCCGCCGAGCTGCCGCGTCATAGCGGCATCCGGCGGGCTCAGGTGCGTTAAAATGGGCTTGTTCTTAGCTAATTGAGACAGGGGGGCCGTGTTATGGCTTCAGATGCAAAAAAGATTCTGCTGGTCGAGGATGAGAAGGCAATCCGTGACGCCGTCGCTGCCTATCTCGAGCGCGAAGGCTACTGGGTTGTGGGCGTCGGCGACGGCCAGTCCGCGATCGAGGAGTTCGAGAAGCATCAGTTCGACCTGGTCGTGCTCGACCTTATGCTCCCCAAGATTCCCGGCGAGCGCGTTTGCCGCACCATTCGCGATACCTCGGATGTCCCCATCATCATGCTGACGGCTAAGGGCGAGATCGAGGACCGTATTATCGGTCTTGAGCTCGGCGCCGACGACTATCTGATTAAGCCGTTCTCGCCGCGCGAGCTCGTCGCCCGCGTTCGCGCTCTGTTCCGCCGTGCCCATCAGGCCGACGAGCCCGCCGTCGAGGTACTCGACTTCGGCGATCTGGTCATCGATATCTCGGGCCACAAGATCTTGGTCGAGGGCAAGGAAGTCGATCTGACGGCTTCCGAGTTTAAGCTGCTCACCACGCTTGCCCGCCATCCCGGCCGTGTGTATAACCGCATGGAGCTGGTCGAGAAAGTGCTCGGGTATGACTTTGAGGGCTATGAGCGCACCATCGATAGCCACGTGAAGAATCTTCGCGCCAAGCTGGGCGATGATCCCAAGAAGCCCAAGTGGCTCTACACCGTCCATGGTGTCGGCTATCGCTTCGAGGCTCCGGCCAAGACCGATAAGTCGGACGAGAAATAGGGAAATCACATATGACACCTGCGCGCTTTGAAATCGGACAAAAGCACAAGCAGGAGAGCGAGGCGGGTTCCAAGGCTAGTTGGAACACGCCTCGTTCCGATTCACGGCCAACGATGAGCTATCCCTCGCGCATGGCACTTGCTTTTGCTCTGACATCGCTCATGACGGTATTGGTGCTGGTGGGCGTTGTCTCTGTTGTGTGGGGCACGGTCTTTTCGGATTACACACGCTCCAATATCGTCGAAATCGCAAATTCCGCTGCCGAGAAGTTGGCGACCTCATATGAGGAAAACGGCTCTTGGACCGCGGGAGAACTGCGCACGGTCGCAACGTCGAGTTTGGTTTCCGACGATCTGGGCATGCAGGTCGTCAATAAAAAGGGTGTGATCGTTTATGACGATTCCTGGCCCTCGGCAAGCGCCACCGCCGATGTACGCGAAAACCAGGCTACGACCGACGACACGAGCGGCAAGAGGGCATCGCATAGCCCGGTCTCGTCTGCTCCAACCGACTCCGATAGCGTTGCTAACGTCGAGATTGTAACGTCTTCCGGCGAGCATGTCGGACAGGTAAAGCTGTGGGCCATCGGCTCCGACGCTCTGCTCACCAAGGCGGACTCTGCGTTTAGGGAGAAGACCTTTAACGCCATGGCCCTCGCCGCGGTTGTTGCAATCTGCATTTCGGTCGTTATCGGATCGCTCGTGTCGCGCATGCTCACCAAACCGATTCATCGCATCACCAGTACCGCAAAGCAAATCCGTGACGGCGACCTGTCGGCTCGCACGGGGCTGCGCGGTGATGACGAGATCGACCAGCTGGGTGAGACCTTCGATGAGATGGCCACCTCGCTCGAGAAGGATATGAAACACGAGAAGCGCCTGACCTCAGACGTTGCACACGAGCTTCGCACGCCGCTTATGGCCATGCTCGCAACGGTCGAGGCCATGCAGGATGGCGTGTATCCCACCGACGATGAGCATTTGGAGACCGTTGCTTCCGAGACGCGTCGCCTGGCTCGTCTGGTGCAGCAGATGCTCGACCTATCGCGTATGGAAAACAGCACGGCTCCGCTCAATCTAGAACCGGTGGACATGGTTCCGTTCGTGCGATCGATTGTGAACGGCCAGGAGCGTCTGTTTGCCGACCGTGACCTTCGTCTTCGCTTTGCAGATGAAACCCAAGGGCACGACGATGTCGTCGAGGCCGATCCCGACATGATCACGCAATGTGTTATCAACCTCATGAGCAACGCCATGCGCTACACCCCCGAGGGCGGTTGGGTCGTGGTGTCGGTGCTCAGTGACCGCAGGCACGTCAGCATTGCCGTTTCTGATACCGGCATCGGTATTGCCAAGGACGATCTGTCGCGCATTTTCGGGCGGTTTTGGCGCGCCGATGCCAGCCGCGCCCGCGAAGCTGGCGGCCTGGGCGTCGGCCTCGCCGTGACCAAGCAGATCGTCGAGCGTCACCATGGCTACATATCCGTGGAGTCGGAGCTTGGAAAGGGTACGACTTTTACAATTCATCTGCCCCGCGAGCACATGGCGGACGCGGCATCTACTACAATGGAGCACTAGCTTTTCGCTATTCGGTGAAGGAGGGGCCGCGTCCCTGCCGCTCCGAGTTTGCGAAAACATGCGGGAAAGAACCCGCATTTCTGTCGTATTTAGGTAAGGAGTGACTCACGTGACAACGATGGAGCGTCGTCCGGATTCCCGTGGCAAGGTTCGTGATATTTACGATGCCGGTGAAAACCTGCTGATGGTCGCCACCGACCGCATTTCTGCGTTCGACTTCATTCTTCCCGACGAGATTCCGTTTAAGGGAGAGGTGCTCAATCGCATCTCGGCATTCTGGTTCGATAAGTTTGCCGACATCGTCCCCAACCATCTCGTTTCCATCGACCCGGCGGATTTCCCCGAGGAGTTTGCTGAGTATCGTGACTACCTCGCTGGCCGCGCCATGCTGGTTAAGAAGGCCCAGACGATTCCTATCGAGTGCATCGTCCGCGGCTATCTGACCGGTTCGGGCAAGAAGACCTACGACGAGAACGGCACCGTCTGCGGCATCCAGCTGCCTGAGGGCCTGACCGAGGCTTCCAAGCTTCCCGAGCCGTTGTTCACGCCGTCCACGAAGGCCGAGATCGGTGACCACGACGAGAACATCTCGTTCGAGCGTTGCTGCGAGATCGTGGGCGAGGACATCGCCACGCAGATTCGTGACCTTTCCCTCAAGATCTACAAGGCCGCTGCCGAGTACGCCGCGACCCGTGGCATCATCATTGCCGACACCAAGTTCGAGTTTGGTGTTATTGATGGCAAGGTCACGCTGATCGACGAGTGCCTCACGCCCGACTCCAGCCGTTTCTGGCCTGCTGCCAGCTACGAGGAGGGCAAGATCCAGCCTAGCTACGACAAGCAATTCGTCCGCAATTGGCTCAAGGCCAACTGGGATATGACGGGGGAGACCCCGCACCTGCCCGCCGAGGTCATCGATGGCACGTCCGAGCGCTATCGCGAGGCCTTCCAGATCATCACTGGCTCCCAGTTCACAAGCATGAAGGAGAACGCATAAGTGAGTACCCGTAGCGCCACGAACAAGCGCACGCAATCCCACGAAGTTACCGGGGTTGCGCGCAAGTCTGCCGCATCTGCTAAGCCCGCCCGCCAAGCAGCGAGCTCCGTTCGCGTCGTGCCGGCTTCGTCTAAGGCACGCCGCAAAGAGCTCGAGAAGGGCGAGAACCTCGAGGGCCTCTCTAAAGAGGAGAAGCGCGCCCGCAAGGCTAAGCAGCGCGCCAAGGAGGACCGCATCTATACGGTGTCGAATATCCTCCTCAAGCAGGACGAGGACTACACCAAGCGCCGTCGCATCTGGTGGATTGTGCTCGCCATTGGCATGGTGCTCGTCGTGGCAATTTGGGCCTCGCTGTACTTCGCTCCCGCTGGCATGGTGTCCAGCCCTGTCCAGATGGTCGGCATCGTTTTGTCCTATGTCATCATCCTAGGTGACTTTATCTACGACTTCGCTCGTATTCGTCCCTTGCGCAACATGTACCGCGCGCAGGCCGAGGGCATGTCCGAGAACAAGCTCAACGCTCTTATCGAGCGCGCAGCTGCCGAGGAGGACAAGAAGGACTCCAAGAAGAAGTAGCGTTTGCATACATACTTATCGCTAAGATATAAGGCGCGTCGTTTTTGCGGCGCGCCTTTTTACTGTTCTATAGATAGATGGAGTGGCACATGATTCGAGCTGCCCTGACGGTCGAAGAGGCCCTGGAGGGTATGAAGTCCCTGGAGCCCAAGATTAAAAACTATGCGCGCCTGGTTGTCCGCAAGGGCGTAAACGTTAAGCCCGGCCAGGAAGTTGTCGTTCAGTCTCCGGTTGAGTGCGCGCCGTTTGCGCGCGTGGTGGTCGCGGAGGCCTATGCTGCCGGCGCCGGCCACGTGACGGTCATCTGGGCCGATGATGCCGTGACGAGGCTCACGTACGAGCATGTCGAGAAAAGCTATTTTGAGCAGACGCCCGAGTGGAAGCGCCTGCAGCTGGATTCCCTGGCCCAGGACGGTGCCTGCTTTATCTTTATCGAGGGTGCGGACCCCGCCGCCCTTAAGGGCATCGATCCCGCTAAGCCCGCTGCAGCTTCTAAGGCAAAGAACACGCAGTGCAAAGTTTTCCGCCGTGGACTGGATTACAACATCAATCCGTGGTGCATCGCCGGCGCTCCGGTCGTGGCTTGGGCGCGCGAGGTGTTCCCGGGAGACGCCGATGAGGTTGCAATCTATAAGCTGTGGAATGCGATTCTGCACACCGCTCGCGCCGATGGCCAGGACCCAGAGAGCGACTGGGAGCTCCACGACGCCGCATTCGAAAAGAACCTGCGTTTCCTGAACGACAATCGTTTCGACTGCCTGCATTACACCGCGGCAAATGGAACCGATCTGATGATTGGCATGACGAAGGGTCACGAGTGGGCCGGCGGCAAGGGCAAGACGCCCGATGGGCACCCCTTCTTCCCCAACATTCCCACCGAGGAAGTCTTCACTTCGCCCGATCGCATGCGCGCCGACGGTATCGTGTACTCGGCCATGCCGCTCATCCACCACGGCAATAAGGTCGACGATTTTTGGATTAAGTTCGAGGGCGGCCGCGTGGTGGACTACGACGCCCGCGTGGGCAAGGCAACGCTTGCAAGTATCATCGATACGGACGAGGGCGCTGCTCACCTGGGAGAAGTCGCGCTCATTTCCAAGAACACGCCGATCCGTGAAAGCGGCATCCTGTTCTACGATACGCTCTATGACGAGAATGCCAGCTGCCATCTTGCACTGGGAGTCGGCTTCCCCGAGTGCATCGAGGATGGATATGATATGTCCAAAGAGGAGCTCCTGGAGCATGGTGTCAACGTTTCGAGCACGCACGTTGACTTTATGATTGGCACGGATGACATCGATATTGTGGGCATTACGCCCGATGGACGCGAAGTTGTGATTTTCCAGAACGGCCAATGGAGTTGGGAATAGTCCCAGACCGTGGTACAATGCCACCCGCGGGCCGTTAGCTCAGCTGGCAGAGCAGGGGACTTTTAATCCCAAGGTCCAGGGTTCGAACCCCTGACGGCCCACCATAGAAAAGAAAGCGATCGACTCCGGTTGGTCGCTTTTTTATTGCCGCGCCACGGGTTCGAACCCGAAAGGGCGCGGAGCTGAGGAAACGCGTGAGCGTTTGCCAGCGCAGCGCGCAAGGCGCGAAAGCGCCGCAGCGGCCGCCTGCGAAGCAGGCTGAACCCCTGACGGCCCACCATAGAATAGAAAAGCGACTGGCGGATGCCGGCCGCTTTTTTGTTGCCGGTGCACGGGTTCGAACCCGTATCTATCTATATATAAGAACGCTTGGCGAACAAAACCCGCCTTTTACCGATGGGAAACAAATAGCTGATGCCTTTGGGGTAAAGTAGCGCTCCAGAGATGACCGATGTCTCAATACTCATAAAACAGCTGGTCATCGCCAATATCAGAAGCCAATGCTTCAGTTTTAACCTCAGTGATGCGACTGAGGGACCTATTCATTTGTGAACAAAATATGGAGTGCGCGATTCCCGCCCACGGCGCCCCTCCGGTCTGGCAATATATCTCCTTGCCGCGCGGC
>CABVAY010000050.1 GCA_902496455.1 uncultured Collinsella sp. | reverse complement strand
CCATCTGCTCGGGCGACAGCCCCCGGCGCAGGCAGTCCCTGATGGCCTCCAGCCTGGCCGCCGCGGCGGGCTCGTCGGCGTCCATCCCGCGCCTGGACGAGACGAGGACCGAGTCGGCGCACAGCTGCGCGGCCCGGGCCTCGTAGAAGACGTGGGGGCGGCGCTTGCAGCCGATCGCGCGGTACCGGCCGCAGCCGTTGCAGCAGCGCGGCCACGCGGCCAGGCGCGGGCAGGCCGCCGACAGGTCGGCGGAGGCGTCCACGCGCTCGCCGCGCCTGGCCTTCGGCGCCGTCACGAACCTGTGCGACGCCACCTCGGCGCTCACCGTCGAGGGCGACCTGCCCAGCTCCCTCGCGATCTCCCTGCACGACGCCCTGCGCTCCAGCATCCTCTGGACCGTGTCCCGCTCGTGCCTCGTGAGCCTTCCGTAGGCCCTCGGGACCGCCCTCGCGGGGCCCCTTTTCTTCTTTCCGGACATGCCGTCCTCCGATCTCCCGGGGCCGGCCGGCCCGGCCCTCAGGGTATCGGGTTCCCACATTCATCCGCACATGTGCGGATGAATGTGGGAGGTGTTCGGATAAAGTCGATAATCAAGGCAAAGGGGACATCATCACGACGCCTTCATTTTGGGGTTTATCTCGCAGGGCAGTAGGTATATCATAACGACGTTTGTTTATATTGCCCGAGCATCTGCGCTGGGCTTTAGGTCGAAACCGATAGGAGACACGTATGTCCGGACACTCTAAGTGGGCCACAACCAAGCATCGTAAGGGCGCGCAGGACGCCAAGCGTTCCGCCCTCTTCTCCAAGCTCAGCCGCAACATCACCGTTGCTGCCCGTCTCGGCGGTGACCCGCTGCCCGAGAACAACGCCAGCCTCGCCGCTGCCGTTGCCAAGGCCAAGGCTCAGTCCATGCCTAAGGACAAGATTAAGTCCGCTATCGACAAGGCTTTTGGTTCGGGTGCCGATGCCGCCGTCTACGAGAACATCGTGTACGAGGGCTACGGTCCCGCCGGTGTCGCCGTCTACGTCGACTGCCTGACCGACAACCGCAACCGTACCGCCGCTGATGTCCGTTCCGCCTTCTCCCACGCCGGTGGCAACCTGGGCACCTCCGGCTCCGTCGCCTTCCAGTTTGAGCGCAAGGGCCAGATCGTCGTCGCCAAGGAGATCCTGGACGAGAACGCCAAGAAGGAGACCATGATCGCCAATGGTGCTGCCGGTGACGAGGATGAGTTCATGATGGCCATCGCCGAGGCCGGTGGCGAGGACTACGAGGACGCCGGCGAGGAGTGGATCGTCTGGACTACTGCCAACGAGGTCATGGCTGTCTCCAAGGCGCTCGAGGAGCAGGGCGTCCAGGTCAAGGGCTCCGAGACCACCATGGTCCCGACCACCCCGACCGAGGTCTCCGGCGCCGACGCCAAGAAGGTTCAGCGCCTCATCGACCGTCTTGAGGAGCTCGACGACGTCCAGGATGTTTACAGCACCATGGACATGACCGACGAGGTCATCGCTGCCCTCGAGGAGGAGTAGCGCCCGCACGGATTGAGCCGTGCATATCTGGGCATAATGAAGCGAGCATGCAAGCCTCGTGGAATAGATGAGCCGGATCCGCGTGCATGAGGCACCGGACCCGGCTCTTTTATAATGATGCGAATCGTTTTGCATTCTGTGGATCGAGATTTGAAGGGAGCGCCGCATGCGCGTGCTCAAACGAGCCCTGGCGATCGTGTATCTTGCCGCCGCCGTCGTGGCGCTGGGTACGTTGGTCTGCCAGTTTTGGGGGCCGTATACGTATCGCTTTATGCTGCTGATGCGCGACCCCATGCCGCGCATTGTCGTGACGGCATGCGGCGGAGTTGTGGCGATCGGCGTGCTGGTAAGCTTCTTCCGCCTGATGTTTGCTCGTCGCGAGCCGTCCTGTGTGCATCCGGCGGGGGAGCGCAATATCGAGGTCACGCTCGCGGCGCTTTCTTCGTGCGCTCGCACTGCGGCAGAGCGCGACGATCGCGTGATGGTCGAGCATGTCGAGGCCCGCGTCCAAGGCTCCGACGATTCGCACGTCCGATTTAAGGTCGAGGCTATCGCGCTTGACGATAAGGACGTGGCATCTCTGGCTACTGCGATGCAGCGGCGCATCGAGGAAGCTTGCGACACCATGCTTGGCACGCCGGGCACGACCGCACGCGTTCGTTTTTTGCCGTCCAAGACTACCGTCCAGACCGTGGAGGTTTCCGGTGAGTGATACCAATCAAGACAAGACCGCTCGTACGCCGCGCCTGACGATTGACCAGAGCGCCACGCCGGCGAACGAACCTGTTGATTCCAAAGCAGAGGCAACCGAGTTACAAGACGCGGCAGCCGCGGATTTTGACGAGGCTATGGGTCTCATCAAGGGTACGGGCGCTGCCATCTGGAGCTATGCCGTGCGTCATCCCAACACCACGCTTGGCGCCGTCGCTGGCTTTATCCTCGCCGTGTTGGTGCTCACGTTGGGCCTGTGGGACACGCTCGTCATTGCATTCTTCGTGCTGATCGGCGCTGTGATCGGCCAAATTCGCGACGGCGAGAACGGGATCGTCAACTTCTTCGGCCGTCTGTTTAGCGGCCGCTAATAGGCCGCTAATATGTATTCGACTGTCGCATCTGCGGCAGGCATAAGGAGGAACCATGGCTTTTAACACGAAGGTCGATGTAGCCGATACCGAGCTCGAGGAGAACGAGGCGGTCGTCGCCGAAGCCGAGGATGTGACGCTCGAGGACGAGGCTCTTGTCGAGGTCGAGTCCGATGAGGATGAGGACGACGAGGAGGCGGACGAGTCCGAGGACTCGCTGACCTATTCCAACGGTGTGATCGAGAAGATCGTCGCCATGGCCACCCGCGAGGTGCCGCACGTCCTGGGCATGAAGGGTAACCTTATGCACTTTGTGCAGGAGCAGTTTGGTGCCGAGAATCTGACCAAGGGCGTGACGGTTGAGGTCACCGATGACAATCGCGTGGTCGTCAACATCTCCGTCATCATCGAGTACGGCGCCTATGCGCCCGCGATCTTCGACGATGTCAAGGCACGTGTCACCGAGCGCCTTGCCGCGATGACCGGCCTTGAGGTGGCGGGCGTCAACCTGCGCATCGAGGACGTCATCACCCCCGAGGAGTACGAGCACCGCACCAGCCAGCACGAGTAACCTTCCAAAAAGGGACAGGTTTGTTTTGGCAGGCTTTATCTGCGAAAACGTTAAACGGCCGACCGCGCAAGCAAAAGCGTGGCCGGCCGTTATTTGTATGCCCCCCGATGTGGGCATACCGCTCGTCTAACTAGGGGTTGCAATCGTCGCGTTCCGCGTTACCCTAATGGGCGCATTGTTTCCAAATTGTTAACGAGGGGTTGCCGTAATGGCCGACGAGCACGAAACAGAAAGCAAGGCATGGGCGATTGAGGCCGCCGCGGCAGAGGCGGCATCGCGTGCTGCCGAGGAGGTGCATCGTCCTCCCGTGGTGCCGATGGAGCGCGTGGTTGATCGCACCGATATCGAGCGCGGCGAGCGTGTCGGTCAAAAGCGCAGCCAGGAGCCGGGCTTCCCGCGCTTTTTTGCCGAGCTCAATCTGGGCCTGATTCTTACGGCCTTCGCCATCGTTGCGTTTAAAACCCCTAATCACTTTGCTTTTGGCGGCACCTCGGGCGTGTCGGTCATTCTGTCCACGCTGTTCCCGACCCTGCCCGTCGGCGTTTTTATGTGGATTATCAACGCGGTTCTCGTCGTCTTGGGCTTTATCTTTTTGGAGCGCAAGGCAATCCTGTGGAGCGTCTTCGCCTCGTTTGCGCTTTCGGCCTATGTTTCGCTGTTTGAGCTCTTTATTCCGACCGATGTCTCTCTGACGGGCGATATGTGGCTCGATCTGTGCTTTGCTGTGATTCTGCCGGCGCTCGGCAGTGCCATCGTCTTTGATATTGGCGCCTCGACAGGTGGCACGGACATTCTTGCCATGATCCTCAAGCGCCGCACCACGCTCGAGATTGGCCGCGCCCTGCTCCTGGTCGATATCGGCATCGTGACCATCGCGGCCTTCTTGTATGGCCCGCGTGTCGGTCTGTATTGCGTGCTCGGCCTGTTTGCCAAGACGCTTGTGGTCGACAAAGCCATCGAGAGCATCCATCTTCGTAAGGTCTGCACGGTCATTTGCTCCGAACCCCTTAAGGTCGAGGAGTTTATCGTCAAGCATCTCAACCGCACGGCGACCATCAGCCGCGGCTACGGTGCCTTCTCGGGCAAGTGCGTGACGGTGATCATGAGCGTGCTGAGCCGTCGCGAGGCCGTGCAGCTGCGCCGTTATGCGCGCGAGGTCGATCCAGGTGCCTTTATCACGATCGTCGACAGCTCCGAGATCGTCGGCAAGGGCTTCCGCGGAACGAACTAGCACAGACGTATCCAACGAACCGCCTGCTGGCGCCGTGTATCTTGCAAATCGGTCATCTTTGAGTATTTGACCCCACATTGGGCAATAATGATGCTAAAGACATCGTTTGCGATCCAAGTGATTTGTTCAAGATACGAAGGGATGATTCTATGTTCTGCTCGCAGTGTGGCGCCCCCATGGGCGATAACGACAAGTTCTGCGGCGTGTGTGGTGCTCCTAATGCCGGTGCCGCTGGCCCCGCTCCCCAGGGACAGCCTCAGCCCCAGCAGTTTGTTCCGCAACCGCCCGTGGCGAATGCGCCAAAGGGCTGTGTGGCTCAGGCGTTCCAAGATATGACTAAGACTCCGGGCGTGCTTCAGCGTGTATGCCAAATCGCGTTTTTGCCGGCGCTGATTTGCGTTGTGTCGGTGCTCGTGTTGTTTATTCCCGTTATTGGCGGCATTGCGGCTGCCATCGGCTTTTTGGCAGCTTGCATTGCGAGTGTGTGCGGTTCCGGCTTCGGTATCGAGTGGGGCCGCGATCTGTCGCTCAAGGTCGATGACGGCATGGACCGTCCACTCATGCGTTCCACGTCGTTTGGTCTCGGAGTCTTTTCGAGCGTTATCTCGGTCGCGCTCGAGGTTATCGCTGCCATTCCCGTTATCGGTGTAGTGCTTTCGCTGGTGGAGGGCGTGGTAATTGGCGCCGCGGGCTCGTATTCTTATTACGGCTCTTATGCGCTCGAGGCTGCGCTGTTCGGTTCGCTCGGCCTGCTTGTCCTGGCGCTAATTGCCTCGGCGATTCTGGGTGTCTTCTTTAAGATGTTCGCCGACATTGCCGTGATGCACTTTGCGGTGACCGGGCGTGTCGAGAGCGCGTTTTCGCTCGATAAGGTCTGGGCGGCGTTTAAGCACAACAAGACCAAGCTGTTCTGTGCTTCGTTCCTTCCCGAGTTTTTGACGGGCCTGGTCGCCAACGTTGTCACATGGATCTTGACGGTCGTCTTTGGCGCCATTGCCTCTGTCGGTATGTATAGCTACTACTATCGTCCTACGGGTATTGAGGCAATTGTTACCGGCGGTGGCGTCACGCTCGCGCTGTTCTTGGTGCTGGTCGCTTTCGTCACCGTATTTCTTACGGTCTTTGGCAAGATGCTCAAGCACCGTGCCGTTGGCTATTGGGCCGCACGCTATGCAAGCGAGTGGGCCGATGAGGATAAGGACGACGTCCTGACTTTTGTGTTGCCCTTCGAGAAGAAGTCCGCTCCTTCGGGTTACAGCGCTCCGGATGCTTCGCCGGCGCCTGCACCCGCTCCCGCGACCGAGTCTGAGCCGGCGCCCGAGTCTGAGACGGCATCTGAGCCCGAGCCTGCGCCTGAGCCGGCACCTGCACCTGAGCCGGCACCTGCACCTGAGTCGGCGTCCGAGCCAAGCTCCGACGAGGAACCTCAGGACGAGTAGCCATGCCGTCTGCCATTTGGGGACGGGGTAGAAATGGTAGAAATAGCGCTTGATAAATGAGCGGGGGCGGACGTGTCGAAACGTCCGCCCCCGCTTTGACATCGCGATGTGGCTATGACTGCGAGATGCCAGCGAATCGATTACTCGTCGTGCTTCTCCTCACGGCGTGCGGCAGCGCGTGCGTCGTGGATGCCCTTGATCGCGGCATGGCGAGCCGTTCGGGCATCATGGATGGCGTCGCGAGCCTCGGCGGTCGTCGCCTTGGCAGAGCGCAACTTGGCGGCCAGATCGGGGTTGGTTTCGGCGACCGCGGTAATCGCGGGGCCGTCGAGCTCCTCTTGCGTGGGCTCGGCCAAAAAGTCGATAGCATACTGGGCGGCCACCATGGAGCCCTTTGCCAGCACGGTCTCGTCGATCTTGTAGAAGCAGGAATGTTGGGCGTACGTGGCGCCAATCTTGGGGTTGCGCGTACCTACAAAGGCGAGCACGCCCGGTACGCGACGCAGGTACTCCGAAAAATCCTCGCCCGAAAGCGTGCCGCGATAATGGCCTTGGCCGGTGGGGCCCAGGCACTTGATTACGGCCTGACGGCAGCGCTCGCTCGAGGCGGCGTCGTTTTCGACCTTGTAGTTGGCGATGGTGTAGTCGGTGAGCTCTGCCTCGGCGCCCAAGGCGGCCGCGGTATGCTCCACGATGCGGCGCATAAGCTCCGGCATTTCCTCGTGGGTCGAATCTCCGTAGGTGCGCACCGTGCCGGCGAGGTAGGCCGTGCCGGCGATAACGTTGCGCGCGGTGCCGCCGTGCAGCTCGCCGACGGTGATGACGGCCGGCTCGTAGGGGCTGATCTCGCGCGAGACGATGGTCTGCAGGGCGTTAACGATCTCGGCGGCAACCATGACGGCGTCGTGGCCGCGCTGGGGCATGGCGCCATGGCACGAGGTGCCGCGGACGTCGATGCGGAACCAGTCGGTATTGGCCATGCGCGGACCGGGCTCGCAGCTCACGGTGCCGGCGTCGACCTCACTCCAGATGTGCGCGGCGTAGGCGCCATCGACGCCGTCGAGCACACCCGTGCCGATCATGAGCTTAGCGCCCTGGCCGTTTTCCTCGCTGGGCTGGAATACGATGCGGACTTCGCCGTGGATGTCGTCGGTCATATGGCGCAGGATTTGCAGCGTTCCGAGCATCATGGCGATATGGCAGTCGTGGCCGCAAGCGTGCATGCAGCCCTCGTTGACGCTGGCGAACTCCTCGCCGGTCTGCTCGGTGACGGGCAGGGCGTCGATGTCGGCGCGCAGCAGGATGCGGCGGCGTGGCGTGCCGTCCTCGCGGTAGGCATCCGGCGCGGTACCGCGAAGCGTTGCCACCAAGCCGGTCTTGAGCGGACGCTCGTAGGGGATATTCATGGCGTCGAGCTGGTTGGCGATGTCGGAGGTCGTGCGCTCCTCGGCAAGGCTCAGCTCCGGGTGCTTATGGAAGTGCCGGCGCTGCTTGATGATATAGGGCTCAAACTCGGCGGCGATATCTTGGATGGCTGCGGTGACGTCGTCAGCCGCGCGAGCCTCGGTCGCCGCCATAATCTGCTGTGCCTTGGTCTTCGTCATGGTCGATTTGCTCCTTGCTGGGTTGATCGCAAAATCGTACAGGCTCTCTCCAGTATGCCACCTGCCGCTAGGGCTGGTAAAGTTGCCGTTTGCCGCTTGGGGTTTTGTTACAAGGGCGGGGGAGTACACTCGGGGGTGTTGAATTTCCTGCCAGAGATGGGGATGCCCATGCAACATATCGATCGGATTATCCGCTCCAAGAACGTCTTTACCGCGCAAGACGGCATCGATACCGCCCGCGAGCTGGCGATTGCCATCGCAGGCGACCGTATCGTCGCAGTCGGAGCGCCCGATGACGTGATCGCCGCCGCTCCTGCCGCCACGTCGGTTATCGACTACGGCGAGCAGTTTGTCTGCCCCGGTTTCCATGACGCTCATCTGCACTTCTTCCATACCTCGGTCGGTTCCTCGCCGTACATGCTCATGGATATGGGCACGTCCGAGGCAGCGCTGGTGCAGCACGCGCTCGAGTTTTCCCAGGATCTGCCCGGCGACGCTTGGGTCGTAACGCAGGGCTGGCGTGATTACCGCTGGGATCCGCCCGAGCATCCAACCAAGGCGTCGCTCGATGCGGCATTCCCCGATCGTCCCTGCGTTATGTATTCGGGCGACGGGCACACGCTTTGGCTCAACAGCCGTGCACTCGAGGCGCTCGGCGTCACGCGCGACAGCGAGCCGCCAGCGGGCGGCAGTTACGACAAGGATGCAAACGGCGAACTCACGGGCATTGCTCACGAGGCGGCTGCCATGCAGCTGCTACCGCGCTGCCTTGAGTGGCTGGGGGAGGATCGCATCGCAAGCGCTTACGCCGATCAAATGAGGCGTATGGCCGAGCAGGGCATCACCTCGATCTGCGATATGTCGCTCATGCCCATGCCGGGCTGCGATTTTATCCGCGACGACGTCTACGACAAACTGCAGGCAGCCGGCAAGCTGGCCATCCGAGCCCATCTGTTCCCCACGCTGCTGGATGACCAGTCGCGCCTGGAAGAGCTGCAGGCCCGCTACGCGAACAACGCGCTGCTCTCGGCACCGGGCTTTAAGCAGTTCTTCGATGGCGTGTCGAGCGAACACACGGCGTATCTCACCGAGCCCTATACCAATCCGCGCTTCCCGGGCGACCAGGGCCGTCTGACAGTTCCTGCCGAGCGCATGCGTAAGCTGGTTCTGGCGGCTGCGGAGCGTGGCCACACTGTGCGTATTCACGTCATCGGCGACGGTGCCATCCATGCCGCGCTCGATATCTTTGAGGAGGTCGCCGAACTGTACGGCCTGCCCCAGCACGGTCATAACACGCTCGAGCATCTGGAGAACCTCTTGCCCGAGGACATCGATCGTCTACGCAAGCTTAACGTCGTTGCCTCGAGCCAGCCCTGTCACATTACACTCGACCCGGGCGGCCCCGAGCGCGATCTGGGCCTGGAACGCAGCCGCATCATGTGGCCGTTTGCGACCTATAAGCAGCGCGGCATCCGCCAAGCCTTCGGCACCGATAGCCCCATCACAGCTGTTACAAGCATGAACGTGCTCTACACGGCTATCACGCGCCAGGATCCCAAAAGCCACTGGCCCGAGGGCGGCTGGTTACCGAGCGAGCGCATCGATGCGGCCACAGCTCTGCGCAACTATACCCTGGGCAGCGCGTACGCAGCGGGCGACGAGCAAAACCTCGGCAGCTTGGAGCCCGGCAAGTATGCCGACCTGGTAGTCCTGGACCAAAACCCGCTCACCATCGACCCCCAAGAACTCCAAGCCACCAAGGTTCAGGCCACCTACCTGGCAGGCAACCTCATCTACGAGCGTTAACCCCACATCTCACCCCTCAGTTGCGGTGAAATAGTCCCTAAAATCGGCCTTCAAGCCCAAAAAATAGGAACTATTCCACCGCAACTTAAAAGAGCGCGTCTCAACAACGTGCCCCTTTCTTGTGCGTTCCATCCGCATCGCCATTTTGCTGCACTGACTTCTCTGAATTCCGGGCCCTAGTTAGTCAACCTGGCTCCCGGGGCGGACCGGAGGCATGAAGTTTGTCGCGAGTTCCGCACGCAAAGGAAAGCACTTAATGTGCTTTCCGTCTT
>CABVAY010000049.1 GCA_902496455.1 uncultured Collinsella sp. | reverse complement strand
GCGGGTGGTTTCTGATGCGGCGCGCTGCGCGCCCCGCACAGGCTAAAGCCCGTAAAACAAAAGGGCGCCCTGGTTTCCCAGAGCGCCCTTCTTAGAACAAGATTGTTGCGTTGCAGCAAATGCTACTCGGCAGCAGCCTCAGTCTCGACCTCGGCGGTCTCGGCCTCGGCGACCTCAGCGGCCTCCTCGACCTCAGCCTCGGCAGCGAGCTCCTCGGCGGTAACGCCGACGAGAACGACAACTTCGGCCTTGATCTCGCGGTACAGCGAGATGGCAACGGTGTGGGCACCGGCAACCTTGATGGGCTTACCGAGCTCGACGCGCTTGCGGTCGATGTCCATACCGAGCTGAGCCTTGATGGCGTCAGCGATCATAGCGGCGGTAACGGAGCCAAAGAGGATGCCCTCGTCGCCGACCTTGACGTCAACGGTGACCGTCTTGCCCTCGAAGGCAGCCTTGGTCTCGTTGGCGGTAGCCAGACGGACGGCCTCGCGCTTGGCGATGTTGTTGCGACGCTCGTCAAGCTGCTTGAGGTTGCCCTTGGTGGCGGCAACAGCGAGCTTCTTGGGGAACAGGAAGTTCTCAGCGTAACCCTGAGCGACCTCTACGACGTCACCCTCGCCGCCCTTGCCCTTGATCTCATCGAGAAGAATAACCTTCATGATGCGTCTCCCTTCTTAGCCGCGGTCGCGGTTGCCACGAGAGGAAACCACGGGGACGGTGTACGGCAGGAGAGCCATCTCGCGGGCGCGCTTGATGGCGTTGGCGATGTCATGCTGATGCTGCGTGCAAGCGCCAGTGACGCGACGAGGCTTGATCTTGCCACGGTCGGTCATGTACTTACGGAGAAGCTGAGTGTCCTTATAGTCGATGAACTCAGTGTTCTCCTTGCAGAACTGGCAGTACTTACGACGCGGCTGACGTGCAGAAAAATCATTAGCCATGTCAAAATACCTTTCATTTGGCAACTTCGGCGAACCGAAGCCGCCTCTCACTCAAAAATAGGTGAACAACCCTTAGAACGGGATGTCCTCATCGTAGACGTCGACCGCGGGCGGCGTAGCCACCGGCGCGGCAGGACGTGCTGCGGGCGCGGGAGCTGCGGGGGCGTAACCGCCCTGATCGTAGCCACCCTGGCCACCACGGGAGCTCATAAACTCGATCTCATCGACGATGACCTCAAGCTTGCTCCGGCGCTGGCCGTCGCGCTCCCAAGAGCTGTAGCGCAGCTTGCCCTCGATCGCGACCTTGTTTCCCTTTGCCAGGAAACGGCTCACGGCCTCGGCGCGGGTGCCGAACATGGTGCAGTCGACAAAGTTGGGATAGTCCTCCCACTCGCCAGTCTGCGCATTGCGGCGACGATCGTTCACGGCGACGCCAAAGGACAGAACCTGGGTTCCGCCGGCGGTGGCGCGCAGCTCGGGATCGCGGGTGAGGTTACCGGTGATGTTCACTCGATTGATGCTCATAACTCACTACTTCCTCTTGGGGCACAAGCCCAGTCCAAAACGACAGTCTTACTCCTGGTCGTCGCGACGGACGATCATGTGGCGGACCACAGCGTCGGTGATGCGCAGGACGCGATCAAGCTCGGCGATCTGGGTAGGATCTGCGTGGAAGTTGATGAGGGTGTAGTCACCATCGGTGAGGTCGTTGATCTCGTAGGCGAGCTTGCGCTTGCCCCACTCGTCAACGGAGTCGACCTTGCCAGCGCCCTCAGCGATCGTGGTATCGATACGCTTCATAACAGCGAGACGAGTCTCGGGGTCGAGCGACGGGTCAACAAAGAACAGCAGTTCATAAGCCTTCATACTGTCACCTCCTCTGGGCAAATGTGGCTTCAGGTCGTGAAGGTGCGCCTGAAGCAGGAAAAGACTTGGTAATAATATCTTTCAACCTCCCAGGCCGCAAGAATATGCAGCTACAACCTCATGACCTCCACATATGCCCATACTTGCACGGCGTTTCATGCGCATTCCAACCAAATGCCGACCAAGAGCTTGACGGATTTGTGGACAAGATACGGTGCCGCGGGGACAAGCTGAGCCAAGCCGCAGGTCAACGGGCACAAGGCTGTGGTCGCAAAATGCATACCAGTGGTCCACAGCACCATCCAAAGATTTTTAAATTCATTGCCAAGTCGCTTATGAATACCCCTTTTGAACAATTGAGGTGATCAACCACGCTGGTCGGAAGCCGTTTTTTGCCACCTCAAACCCCACTGCAACGCCAGGCGCGGCCAAGCGTTTTAAAAAATGCCAACTTTTCTGTTTGCACTTTGCGATTCCTCGTGTATACTGACTTTCGCATTTAACGGAGAGTTGTCCGAGTGGCCGAAGGAGCACGATTGGAAATCGTGTAGGCGTCAAAAGCGTCTCCAGGGTTCAAATCCCTGACTCTCCGCCAGTTAATTCCAAAGCAGGCCTTCGAGCCTGCTTTGTTTTTACCCCACGCGGAGGGGTGGCAGAGTGGTTGAATGCGGCGGTCTCGAAAACCGTTTGGCCTGTATAAGGTCACGAGGGTTCGAATCCCTCCTCCTCCGCCATTAGATGGTATGAGCCCCAGCAATGGGGCTTTTTTGTTATCGAAATACGTCTCGATCCCACGCTTCCCCAAACATGTACGTCACCCTCCAAAACCGACATTTTTCGACATCTTTGAAGGCTGACGTACACGTTTGGATTGAGTTCACGGGAGTGGCACTATTCGGAAGGTGCCTCTTCGTCTCGCATGCCCTTCCAGTTGCGGATAAGCGCCTTGCGTAGTTCGTTTTGCTCTCGCTGGTACCCGGTGTCGGTACAGCGAGGCATGCCGAGTGCTTCGCGAATGTTGTTCATGGCGCGGTGAAAGGCGAGCTGGCTGCCGAACTGAGCCGAAGTGAGCGTAACGATTCGATATCCCATTTGGGAGAGAACGGCCTCTCGTTCCGCATCTGCCCCCTTGCGCTCGAACTCATCGTGAAAACCGCCCTTATATTCGATACCGAGCTCCCTGCGCTTATAGGTAATGAGGGCATCGATTTTGAGTGTTCGGGCTTTTGTGCAATGCCAGAGACGTTGAGGGATCTCGAGCGGTTTGTTGAGTTCGATACCTCGGATACCAACGCCGCCTTCGCTTGTTGGGAGCGAGAGGGCGATTGCCGAAGCGGTCTCCATAGGCGAGGCCGAGTGATCGTAGATGTGCCTGAGCGCGAGCCGTGCACGTGTGGCACCGGGTTTGCCGGGGTGCCGATCGAGCAGTTTGGTTATTTCATCCTTGGAGGTAGTGGCTGGTTGCCCGGTATAAGGGTCGGCGGGATTGAGCCTCATGCGATAATCGCCGCAAACTTCATAGCCATATTCGAGATATTCGATCCTATCCATCCACTCGGCAGCGAGCACAAAGGTGAAGGCTTCGTCGGTGATGAAGATTCCGGGCGTCAACTCGTTAATATGCTCGTAGGGAAGATTTTGTCCAAGAATGTGACAAACGACGCCTTTGGTACGAATTCGCTCGAATTCGAATACAACCGCGATATCGATAGTCTTAAGCAAATCGAACGGAATGCCGCAGTCGGTAAGAGCCTGTCGTATGCGTGCAACACGTTGCTGGGTGGAGATGCCTTGTGCGCCTATCTGGTAGTCGTGCCGCGCAAGAGACTGAACCAAATTCTGGGGTGCATGATGGACAAGCCATGCGGTTTTATGCGAAATGAGAACAGGGGTATCCATTGAGGGCCTCTCGCTCTGAGCCGGTATCCAACTCTTATGTCCGTTGAAGTGGGGAAATATACCGGATGTGAGTAAATCAACTCACTCATGCTGTGAGCTCAATCCAAACATGTACGTCCGCCTCCAAAGATGTCGAAAAATGCCGTTTTTGGAGGGTGACGTACATGTTTTGGATCCCTGGCATTCCAGCAATGCCATGTCAGCATCCAGTCCCGACCGTTTGCCGAGCAATAGGATCGCAATCGGCGCCGAACATGTACTATGTACGGGCATTGTCTAAACCCACAATCCAAAGGACCCCATCTTGCCCGTCGCCGCCGCCATAACCGTTACCTCACATGCCTCGGATGCCATGGTCGCTATTCCGTTTTGGCTCGAGATGTTCGCTGTTGTCGCTGCATCGATCTCGGGTGTGCTGGTTGCGCGCGAGCACAAACTCGACCTGGTGGGTGCAGTTGCGCTCGCGGTGGTCTGCGGTCTGGGCGGCGGTCTTTTGCGCGATATGACGCTGCAGGTAGGCAACGTCTACATCCTCAACCAGCCGATGGCACTGCCGCTTTCCATCGCCACGGCAGCCATCATCTACATTTTCCCGGCAATCGTCGACAAGCCCGAAAAACTCATTCCCCTGCTCGACATCATCTCGGTCGGCATCTATGCCGCAACCGGCGCGGACAAGGCACTGGTCTACGGCTTTGCGCCGGCGGTGTGCATCATGATGGGCTTTTTCACCGCGGTGGGCGGCGGCATGTTGCGCGACGGCTTTATGGGCGTGGTTCCGGGCATTTTCCAACGTACTAACTTTTATGCCATCGCCGCCATCGCCGGATCGACAAGCTATGTGTGTCTCGTTATGAGCGGCATCATGAGCAATGTCGCCGCGCTGGTCGTATGCGTTGTCGTGACCATGGGTCTGCGCTGGCTCTCGCTGCGCTTTGACATCAAAAGCCCCACCGAAGAAGACATCGCACGCTTTTTGCACCGCAAAAAATAGGTGGCGCGGGCCCATCCTTCGAAATGCAACCGAGAGGTTCTTTTAGAGCGCCCGTGCGTTGGGTACCCTGTTAGGTGCATATCGAGCATCTGACGAAGGATTCACTATGCCCTGCAATCAATTCCCGTCGACCCAGCGCCGTAAAGCATGGGGCCGCATCACCATCCTGTTCGCGCTCATCGCGTTAGCGCTCATCGCACTTCCCACGGCGTCGTTCGCCGGCACGGACACCGCAGGAAACGTACTTACGACCGACGATGATGCCAATCCGTCCGGCATCGAAGGTGACCTGTACTGGGCAGGTCAGGCCCTCAACTTGGACGATGCGTCCATTGACCGTGATGTCATCGCCGCGGGCGATACCCTCTCAATTCGCGACTGCACAGTGGGCGGCGCCGTCCGTCTGGCGGCACGCACCATCGACATTGCCAAGACCACGGTTGATGGCAGCGTGACCGTCGCTGGCCAGCACGTTGTTCTCAACGCCGGCAGCACCGCCAACTGTTTTTACGCGATGGGCGAGACGGTTGCCCTGCGAGGCTCCACCAAGTCGGCAGCGCTCGCGGGCGATACGGTGACCATCGACGGCACCGTCGAGGGCGATGTCGAGGTTTGGGCCGATAAGCTCGTCTTGGGCAAGAATGCCCGCATTACCGGCACCGTGAACGCGCACGTCTCCGAGGACCCCGAGCGTGCCGCAGGAGCCGAGGTAGGCGCGCTCAAGATCGACCGCACCGAAAACGAGGATACTTCCACCGTTAACGATGTCATCGGCGGCACCGTCGCCGCGGCGCTTTCCACCTGCTTTGTCGCCCTGCTACTCGAGCTCGTCTTTCCGCGCGCGACCGCCAGCGCCGCCGGCATGCTCCACCAGCGCCCCACGCCCCTGTGGGTGAGCGGTCTTCTGGGCACGATTGCTATCGCCCCCGCCGTCCTACTGCTGATTATCTCCATCGCTGGTCTATCGCTTGCCGGAGCCCTCATGTGCGGCGTTATCGGCATCGCATTGGTGTCGAGCGCCTTTGCGGGGTGCGCGATCGCCCGCATGGTCGGACACAGCCAAAACCGCTACGCCATGGCAGCCGTGGGTGGCATCGCCGCAGGCGCCCTCACAGGGCTTCCCCTCGTAGGCGGCTTCATCAGCGGAGTGGCCTTTGTCTTTATGCTCGGCTACATCATCCAGATCATCTGGCGCAACGCCCGCCTCAAGCCGCAGCAGCCGGCTAACACGCCAGAACTCCCCACCGCTTAGCCGCCAACCACCACAAAGGGGCCAGGCCCCTTTGTGGTGATGCAGACCAGCTCAGTCCCTGTGCACAAAAAGGGCGCCGACCATTGCGGTCGACGCCCTTTCTTGTTAGACGCTATAAAGCCCAGCGCTTATTTGTTGACCTGGCCGGCGCGGACGGCAGCCTTCTTGCGGTCGGTGGCGTTGAGCAGACGCTTGCGTAGGCGGATGTTCTTGGGAGTAATCTCGACCAGCTCGTCGTCGGCGATGTACTCCAGCGCCTCCTCCAGCGAGAAGGTGCGGGGCGGCACCAGCTGGACGGAGATATCGGAGGTCGAGGAACGCTGGTTGCCCAGGTTCTTGGTACGGGCGATGTTGACGACCATGTCGCCAGCCTTGCTGCGCTCGCCCACGATCATGCCCTCATAGCACTCGGTGCCCGGCTCAACAAACAGCTGGCCGCGCTCCTGCAGCGTACCCAGAGCGTAGGCAACGGCCTTCTCGGTGGTCATGGAGATCATGGCGCCGTTCTGACGGTTGCCGATCTCGCCGGCGTAGGGACCGTACTCCAGGAAGGTGTGGTAGAACACGCCCTCGCCGTGGGTGACATTCATAATGCGGTTCTTAAGACCCATGATGCCGCGGGTCGGGATCTTAAACTCGAGGTGCGTCACGATGCCCGAAGTGTCCATACTCGTCATGATGCCGCCGGAGGTACCGAAGACCTCAACGACCTTGCCCGAGTACTCGTCCGGGCACTCGACGACGGCCTGCTCGACAGGCTCCATCTTGTTGCCGTTCTCGTCCTTCTTAAACAGGACGCGGGGACGGCCGACCTGGAACTCAAAGCCCTCGCGGCGCATGGACTCCATCAGGACGGACAGGTGCAGGATGCCGCGGCCCGAGACCTCGACGCCGCTCTTGTCCTCGAGCTCCTCGATCTTCATGGTCACGTTGTTCTCGGCCTCGTTGAACAGGCGCTCCTTGAGCTGACGGGCGCCCACGATGTCGCCGTCGCGGCCGACGAGCGGGGAGGTCGAAGCCTCGAAGACGATGGACAGGGTCGGCGGGTCGATCTCGATGGGCTCGAGCTCGACGGGGTTCTCGGGATCGGTGTAGACATCGCCGATATCGGTGCGGTCGATGCCCACGACAGCGGCGATGTCGCCGGCGCCGACTTCCTGGCACTCGGTGCGGCCCAGGTAGTCGAAGGTAAAGAGCTGCTTGACGGTGGCGGTAGCGCTGGAGCCGTCGTTCTTGACAACCAGGATCTGGTCGCCCTGGTGGATGGTGCCGGAGTACACGCGGCCGATGCCGATACGACCAACGAAGTTGGAGTGGTCGATAGTCACGCACTGCATGGCCAGCGGGGCGTTCTCGTCAACCTCGGGCGCGGGCATGTCGTCGATGATCATATCGAGCAGCGGATACATGTCCATGTTGCCGTCGTTGGGATCAAGGCGGGCAAAGCCATTCATAGCGCTGGCGTAGACCACGTGCTCCATGGCGAACTCAAGCTGGTCGTCGGTGGCGCCCAGGTCGGCCATAAGGTCCAGGCAGTCGTTGTAGGCCTTCTCGGGGTTAGCACCCGGACGGTCAATCTTGTTGATGACGATCATGATCTTAAGGCCGGTGTCGATAGCGTGACGCAGCACGAAGCGGGTCTGGGGCATGGGGCCCTCAAAGGCGTCGACCAGCAGCAGGGCGCCGTCGGCCATACGCAGCACGCGCTCGACCTCGCCGCCAAAGTCGGCGTGGCCCGGAGTGTCGATGACGTTGATCTTAACGTCCTTGTACTCGATAGAGATGTTCTTGGCGAGAATCGTGATGCCGCGCTCGCGCTCCTGGTCGTTGGAATCCAGAACGCGGTCCTCGACCTGCTGGTTGGCACGGAAGGCGTCCGTGGCACGCAGGAGCTTGTCGACCATCGTCGTCTTGCCGTGGTCGACGTGGGCGATGATGGCGATGTTCCTCAAATTGTCTACGCGCATGTAGTTCCCCTATCTTCTATCCATATACAAACGGCACGCGTATGCGGCCCGCCCAGCGATACAACGCTCAGCGGGAATATTGAGCCTTTTACCGAAAACTCGTTTATTTTAGCGATTTTAGATGAGAGGGGTTTCCTCACCTGCAGGTTCAGGGTCGCTCCACATAAAACCATCGCCGGCGCCCATGCCCTCATACAGCACATATGCCGAAAAACCGCTCTCGAGCGTGGTTTCGAAGAAGCTCACGAGCAGGGCGTCATGGTAGCCGCCATCGATCTCGACACAACCGGTGTAGCCGATGGCGTAACGGGCGATGCGGCCCAGGCCCTCGTCCTTAAGGCCCATCTTGTGCTCGGAGATAAAGTTGGTGGCCGCCTCCAGGCACGCCTCTTCGCCGTCCTCGTCGAGCGCCGCCAGATATCGGTTGGAAGCAGCGTCCTCGATTGCCACGACCACGCCCGGGTTCTCGCCCGCGGCCAGGTCGTCCAAGAAGGCGCCGATCAAATCGCACACCATGGCGTCGAGCTCGGCGGAGACGTTACCGGCGTCCTGCATATCCTGTGCCATCTTTAGACCTTCCCATCGAGTCCGGCGTCGTTACAGTTCCTGTGCCTCGGCGGCGATCTTAGCGGCAGCGTCGCGGGCGCGCATCATATCCATCGCGCGCTTGTCGAGCACCTTGATCTGACTAGTCAGCATTACCGCGTCGACCACACCCCAGATCACCAGGCCCGTAGAGATCGAAAACCCAAGCGCAGCAACTGTACCACGAAGGCGCGAGCAGATTGCCGCGACAAGGACGGAGATGACAACCATCTTGATAAACGAGCCGCGGCGTTCACGAAGCGTGCGGGCCTGCGTCACATAGGCAATGCGAGCCGCCTCGGATGCCTCCGAGCGCATCTGGGCTTCACGCGCGATAGCCGCCGCCTCGGCAGACATGCCGCCGGCCATCAGCGAACGCTCCGCAACCTGGCCGCCCCGCATTTAGAAATCATCGGGGGAGAGCGTATGGACGAACTCGTCGAACTTCTCGAACTCCTGCTCGTCGTCAACTTCCTCGGCATGGGTAGAAACAGTGCCCAAGCGATTCATGATGTCATCCTCCACAAACATGGGAGCATTGCTGCGCACGGCAAGGGCAATGGCATCACTGGGGCGGGCGTCGATCTTGCGCTCGTCGCCATCGACCAGCACAACGATCGTCGCGTAGAACACCGGCGGCTCGGCGCGAACGATCTCGATGCGCTCGAGCTTGGCGCCCAGGGCGCTAACAGTATCGAGCAGCAGGTCATGGGTAATCGGGCGCTCGGCGCGGCCACTATCGATGCCACGGCTAATGGCAGCAGCCTCAAACGAACCAGTCTGAATGGAAAGGGAACGCAACGGCGCGGGCGAGTCCGATTTGCTGCAGCGCTCGCGAAGCACGATAAGCGATGGCACGGGACCGGCGGCCATGACGATGGTCTCTATGTCGACACGAACCATGGAACACCTCCGGTACGTAGCGGTTAACACGCGGCAGGGTTGCCGCATTGAATAGCTATACTACCCAATCTTTCGCACAGCACACAAAACCAAAATGAGATTTATCGCAGACAAGAAAAAAGCCCCGAGGCAACGCCTCAGGGCTCTTCACAGTTTTGATGGTGGACCTGACAAGATTCGAACTTGTGACCTCCCGGTTATCAGCCGGACGCTCTAACCAACTGAGCTACAGGTCCATCATGGTGGAGGTTAGGGGGATCGAACCCCTGACCTCAGGCTTGCAAAGCCCGCGCTCTCCCAGCTGAGCTAAACCCCCATTAATAAACACC
>CABVAY010000048.1 GCA_902496455.1 uncultured Collinsella sp. | reverse complement strand
CGATTCTAGGCGATGGCCCTCCCTTGCTTCTTACACCACGACTGTGCGCGCTACCGCGTTAGCCCAAGACACCCGACAGAATCTCGATCAGGCTGTCCACGTCGGCTTCCTCGCAGACGAGCGGCGGCAAGAAACGCAGCGTATGCGCACCCGTAGCGTTGATCACGGCACCGGCGGTCAGCGCGCGGGCAACAACATCATGCGCGTCGCCCGCGGCATCATCCAAATCACAGCCGAGCATCAAGCCGCGGCCACGTACCTCGGTCACGTGCGGCAGCTTGGCGAGCTTTGCCTCCATATAGGCACCCACCTTGGCAGCATGATCGGCATAATCGCCGCGCACGAGCGCGGAGAGCGTCGCGGCACACGCCGTGATGGCCAGGCAGCTACCACCAAAGGTCGAGCCGTGGTCGCCCGGCTTAAACACGTCGGCAATCTCCTTCTTTGCCACCACGGCACCCATGGGCACGCCGTCGGCAATGCCCTTGGCAAGGCTCATGATGTCGGGCTCCACGCCATAGGTTTGGAATGCAAACGGCTTGCCGGAGCGGAAGATGCCGCACTGGACCTCGTCGGCGATAAGCACGGCGCCCACTTCGTGTGCCAGGTCGCGCGCTGCCGCCATAAACTCCTCGGTCATGGGGTGCACGCCACTCTCACCCTGGATCGGCTCGAGCATCACGGCACAAATTTCGCTCCCCAGCTGCTTAAAGATCGCACGCAGCTCGTCAACATCGTTGGGCGTGCAGGCCACAAAGCCACCCGGCAGCGGGCGGAAGCTGTCCTGCAGCCAATCCTGCATGGTGGCGGCAATGGTCTCGAGCGTACGGCCGTGGAAGCCGCCGCGCATGCACACGATAGTGTTGCCGCCATTACCGGCACGCTTGGCGTACAGGCGCGCAAGCTTCATCGAGCCCTCGTTGGCCTCGGCGCCAGAGTTGGCAAAGAAGGTCTCCCACACCTGCTCGTCCGCAGCCGGGGCACCAAGAGCAGCTGCCGTGGTCTCATCGCCGGCGGCAATGGCATCGGCAAGCACGCGCGCACCATCTACGTCGTCGTTAGCAAGCTTGGACAGCAGCGCCGCGACCTGTCCGCGCTGCTCGATGTAGAAATAGTTGGAGACATGCATGAGCTTTTTGGTCTGTGCCTCGAGCGCCGAGAGCACAGCCGGGTCGCCATGACCTAGGCTGCACACGCCGATGCCGGCAAGAAAGTCGAGGTACTCACGGCCATCGTCGCCGGTGAGCTTCATGCCGTGACCCTCGACAAACTCGACCGGAGAGCGGCCAAAGGTATGCATAACGTAATGGGATTCAAGCGATTGCTGAGCTGCAAGTGACATGGGATGCCTTTCGTTGGGCGCCAGACGGCGCGGGGCTATGGGTGCAGGAATGGGGCGGCTGCGGGTCAGCTAGACCGTCTGAAGCTTCTCGACCTCGTCAAGGTTTTCGGTCAGACGCGCAGCAAACGTCGAAAGCGGATGCGGATGCGTATCGAACTCGTAAGCCGTCTCGGTGGAATGGATCACGGTGCCGACGCCGGCATCGGTCAGCAGCTCCAGGAGCAGCGAATGCGGCGTAGTACCGTTAATGATGTGGGCACGAAATACGCCGCCGGTAAGCGCATCGACGGCCGCGCGCAGCTTGGGAATCATGCCCTTATCGACCTCGCCGCCGTAGAGCATTTCGTTAACCTCGTCGAGCGTTAGGTTAGAGATAAGCGAATCCTTATCGCTAAAGTCCTTGTACAGGCCATCGACGTCGGTCAAAAAGATCGCCTTATGCGCATGAAGCGCCGCCGCAACGGCACCAGCAGCGGTGTCGGCATTGATGTTGAAGAATCCGCCGTCCTCCCCCGCCGCGACGGTAGCGATGACGGGAATGTACTCGCTATCGAGCAAGCGCTCGATATAGTCGGTGTTGACATGCGTCACTTTGCCCACGCGACCGAGCTCGGGGTCAAGCGGCTCGGCGATGAGCGTGCCGGCATCGCTGCCCGACACGCCTACGGCCAAATTGCCGTGGTGGTTGATGGCAGCGACCAGCTCCTGGTTAACCTTGCCGCCCAGCACCTCGCGCACGATATCCATGGTCGCCGGCGTAGTCACGCGCTGGCCGTTCTTAAACTCGACGGGAATATCGTAATGGCTCAGCGCCTCGTTGATAGCCTTGCCGCCGCCATGCACGATGACGGGGCGCATACCGATGATCTTGAGCAAAACGATGTCGCTCATCACGTCGCGGCGCAGCTGCTCGTCAACCATGGCTGCTCCGCCATATTTGATAACAACCGTCTTGCCGGTCAGGTTTTTAATCCACGGCAGTGCTTCGAACAGCAGCTGCGCGGTTGCTTCGTTGGATTCGCTCGAACGACAATCGCGTGCGAATTTCATAATCTGCCTCGTCTTTCGTATCGTTATCGCGCCGTGCTCCACTGTCCGCAATCGCGGCAAGATGCGCAGCGCGCCTGGAATCTAGGAACGGTAGTCGCCGTTGATGGAGATGTACTCGTGCGTGAGGTCGCAGGTCCACACGGTCGTTGCCGCGTCGCCTGCGCCCAGGTCGGCCGAGATCACGATCTCGGGCGCCTCAAAACGTCGCAGAGCCTCGTCCTCGTCAAAGGGAACAGTCAGACCGTCGCGACAGACAGGCATGCCCATCATGTCGATGGAAACGTCTTCCTGATTAAACTTCACGCCGCACTTGCCGAGCGCCATGGCAACGCGGCCCCAGTTGCAGTCGTGGCCAGCGATGCAGGTCTTGACGAGCGGCGAGTTGGCGACGGCACGGGCGGCGATATCGGCTTCCTCGTCGTTGGCGGCGCCGGTAATGTTAACCGTCACGAGCTTTGACGCACCCTCGCCATCGGCCGCGATGTTGCGCGCCAGGCTCTCGCACACCTCGTGCACGGCAAAGGCCAACTCGTCAAAGGCGTCAGTGCCCTCGACGATGGCCTCGGCATCTGCGGCAGCGGCGCCGGAGGCAAGCATGATGCAGGTGTCGTTGGTCGAAGTGTCGGAATCGACCGTTACCTTGTTAAAGGTCTGCTTGACGGTCGAGAGCAGCAGGGCATGAAGTGCCGCCGGCTCGACGGGGGCATCGGTGGTGATAACCGCGATCATGGTGGCCATGTTGGGCATGATCATGCCCGAGCCCTTGCACATTCCGCCTACCGTATAGACATTGCCCGCATGACCCGCAGCCTCGCTGACGTAGGACACGGCGTACTCCTTGGAGTGCGTGTCGGTCGTCATGATGGCACGAGCGGCATCGGCGCCACCGTGGGCGAAGAGCGCCTCGTAGGCAGCAGGAATGGCGGTCTCAAACGTGTCGATCGGCAGAATCTGGCCAATCACACCCGTGGAGGCAACCAGAATCTGCTGGGGCTCGCAGCCGATGACCTGCGATGCGATGTTGCACGTCTCGCGCGCGCATGCAAGGCCGGTCTCACCCGTGGCGGCGTTGGCATTGCCAGAGTTGACCGAAACGCCGGCGATGATACCGTAGCCCTTGTCGGCACCGCCCAGGTTGGCACGGCTCACTTGCACGGGCGCCGCGCAAAAGCGATTGGTGGTAAACACGCCGGCACCGGGACAGGGTTTATCGGGCACGACGAGCGCGTAATCCAGACGCTCGGGGTTCTTGCGGAACCCAGCGTGGATGCCCGCAGCTTTAAAACCAGCCGCAGCCGTAACGCCACCCTCGACGGCGCGAATCTTGATATCAAACAGCTCGGTATTCATCGTCTTTATGACTCCTTATGTCAAACAAAAAACGGACATCGGTTGGTGCGCCATGCCAGTCGTAATCATGAGACCAGCTTAAGAGTGGCGCCCCACTCGATGCCCGACTACCAAATCGTTAACAATCGAATGTGCTACACCGGGCACGCCACTGTGGGCAAGCCTCGTCGCTCGTCAAAGCCAAAGACGATGTTGGCGCACTGGACCGCCTGGCCTGCTGCACCCTTGCACAGATTGTCGATGGCGCCCGTCGCCACCAGAACGCCCGCGCGCTTGTTGAGCGCGAGGCCAATCTGGGCGGCGTTGGTTCCGACGACCGAAGCCGTCTTGGGCTGCTGGCCGGCGTCGAGCACGCGCACAAAGGTGCGTCCAGCGTAGAACTGCTTGTAATAGTCGACGACATCCTCAAGAGCCAGGGAGTCGATGGCCTGCGGCGTGAGCGGCAGCGTCACCGTGGAGAGCAGGCCGCGCTTGAGCGGTGCCAGATGCGGGGTGAAGACGACGCGATCGGTCAGGCCAAGGATTTGCTCAATCTCGGGCGTGTGGCGATGCTTGCCCACGCCGTAGGCCTCCAAGTTCTCGTCCGCGCTGCAAAAGTGGGTGCGGGCGTTGCAGGACTTACCGGCGCCCGTCACGCCGCTAATGGCATCGACAATCACGGGGCCGTTCTCTGCCACCCAGCCCGCACGCACGGCAGGAGCGGCAGCAAGGCTCGTTGCGGTGGGATAGCAACCGGCGCAGGCGACCAGCACGGGTTTGCCGTCGGCATGGTCGGATGCGGCGGTCTCCAAGTCCCGGCAGAATAGCTCGGGCAGGCCAAAGGCACGGGTCTTGAGCAGCTCGGGGCTCGTATGCTCGGCGGCATACCACGTCTCAAAGACGGACGCGTCGTTCAGGCGGTAGTCGGCCGAAAGATCAAAGCAGGAGACGCCCGATGCAAGCAGCGCGGGCACCTGTGCCATGGCAGCCGTGTGCGGCACGGCAAGAAAAACCGCATCGCAGCTCTTAAGCTCGGGGGCGTCATGCGTGGTAAAAACCAGATCGCTCACGCCAGCAAAGCTCGGATACACCGCGGACAGCGGCTGGCCGGCATCGGCGTTGGACGTAATGGCAACAAGTTCAAACTCGGGATGGCCGAGCACGAGGCGAATGAGCTCGGCTCCGGCATATCCAGCCGCGCCGACGATTCCAACCTTCAATGACATATCAGACTCCTTGTCTGCGATTTATGCACCGATGCGCATTTCGCAGTGGTCGTTATGAAGTGGGTTGAAACTTTAGCACCAAAAGATGCATGAACACGTAAATGGCTTGCATATTCATGCATTGAAACAATCCCGACACATTCGCTTGAAGGAATTGACAAATGGAGCGGGCCCCGTATTGACCGGCGCTCCTAACGGCACCGGGCAATACGGGGCCCGCCCATGCGAAAACCAAGTTGTTAGGATGAGCCAGCCGGCTAGAGCTCGACCGGCACCCATTCGTCGTGATTGCAGATAAAAGCCTCGGGATCCTCGACGCTAAAGAAGACGAGCGTGGGGTCGTTAGGCCCCTCATAGTGCTCGCCCAGGTGCTCTAGATGCTTCCACCCGGCTTCGCGCATTTCGTCTAAAGCCCGGTCATCCAAGCCGGCACGCCCGCGCAAGATGAGCCAGCCATGGCCCGGCCACCAACTCGTGGCCTCAAAGCGCTGGTTTTGCAGCAGCTCTTGCCACACATCTTTGGTGCGCGCTGTTACAAACCACAGCTTGCCATCCTGGATCTGCGCAAACGAAAACGGACGCACATGAGGCTGTCCGTCAACGCTCGTCGCCAGATACCATGCCGGCACCGACGTCAGATACTCCAACACCGTATTCAATCCGTCCACGTTTCCTCCTGTACTAGTTAGTTTGGGAACCTGGTTTGTGCGAGCTAGAGCTCCAGGCGCTCCTCGCTGCCGTCGATATCACAGAAGCGCGCGGCAATATTGCGGACCGAAAAGAAAGCAAGGCGACCGTCGTTGGCACTCTCGTGTTCCTCGCCAATGCCCACCATGTGCTTAAAACCCGCTTCGCGAACGCGGTCGCTCACGACCACATCGTCCTCGAGCGCGGCCTCGCCGGTCAATACGATCCAGCACTCCCCCGGCTTCCAGCCCGAAAGCTCAAACTTGGGGTTCGCGCTGAGCTCGGCCCACACGTCCTTATCGCGCGACGTGCAAAACCACAACTTGCCGTTATCGACCATGGCAAACGAGAACGGCCTTACGCGCGGCTGATGTCCATCGTTCGCATCAGTCGTAGCCAGAAACCACGCGGGGATGCGCCTGAGGTATGTGCAGGCGCGCTCGAGTTGGGCCGTGCGGTCGATTTCGGTCATAGGGACCCCTTTCTTGCGCTCGAATCGCGCCTAAACAAGTTGAAGATTGATGACGATGACGCAGATGAGCAGCAACGCCGTCACCACCGCCGCCAACGCATCGCTGCGACCAAATGCAAGCGCATGCAAACGTGTGCGGCCCTGCTCGCCATGATAGCAACGGGCATCCATGGCGGCCGAAAGCGTCTCGGCATGACGGAACACGCCCGTGAACAGCGGAATGGCCACACTGCCGAGCATACGCACGCCGCCGAGCGGGCCTCCCGTCACGCGCGCACCGCGGCTCGCCTGCGCATCGGCCGTCTGCTTCATCTCGGTGGCAAACTGCGGCATAAAGCGCAACGCGATACCCATGATCATGCCGAGCTCATGCGCAGGGAGCCCCACGCGCGCAAACGGTGCGAGCAGACGCTCAAAGCCCGCGGTGAGGTCGAGCGTGGGGGTGGTGAGCGTAATGGCGCTCATGCCGGCCATCATCAGGGTCAGGCGGCACGCCATAAACGCCGCAGAACGCAGCGAGCCCTCGCTTATCTGCAGAAAGCCGAGCTGCCACAAGATGCGCCCACTCTGATCGGTAAACAAGTTGAGCACCGCGACCACGACGACGATTGCCAGCAGCGGCGCCATCGATGATAGGACCCGGCGCAACGGCACCCGGGACACGGTATAGATCAGGACAACGAAGATTGCGACCGGGACCAGTCCGCGGAAGCTGCTGACTGTGAGCGTCGTGATCAGAAACACAAAGCCCAAGAGCAACTTGGTTCGCGGGTCCAGGCGGTGGATTGCACTATCGCCGGGATAGTAACTGCCAAACGAAAACGCCTCCATCAGCAGCCCTCCTCTCGCGCGACCGTCTTGGATTTAGCAATGTCCGAGACGTTAAAAGAACCGTCTGGGCGACCGATCAGCAAATCTGCCAACTCGTCGGCCAACGACTCAACCGTATAGAGCCCGCCGCGACGCAGCGGCACGCCCGCCTCCGTAAGCGCCAGCGCCATACGCTGGGCGGCGGGAACGCCCAAGCCGATCGACTTGAGCTCATCGGCATGCGCAAACACCTGAGCGGGCGTGCCCTCGGCAAACACCGCGCCCTCGTTCATCACGACAATACGGTCGCAGCAATTGGCCAGGTCATCCATGCTGTGCGAAACCATGACAACGGTCAGGCCATCGCGGTGAAGTCGGTCGATGAGCCCTAGGAAATCCCTGCGCGCAGCCGGATCGAGCCCCGCCATGGGTTCATCGAGCACCAGGACTTCGGGCTCCATGGCGAGTACGCCGGCGAATGCCACACGCCGTTGCTGACCGCCCGAAAGCTCAAAGGGACTCTTGTCGCCGACCGTGGAAAGGTCGAGGCCCACGCGCGAGAGCGATGTCTCAACGCGGCGGGCAACCTCGGCCTGCGACAAGCCAAGGTTGTGCGGACCAAACGCCACGTCCTGCGCCACGGTTTCGGCAAACAGCTGACGCTCGGGATATTGAAACACCACGCCGACCTTGGCCTTAACCGCGGCGGCGTCTTTCTTGTTTGACAGATCGAGCCTCAGCGCGCGAACGGATCCCTCCTGAGGGCGAATCAAACCGTTGAGATGCTGGACCAGCGTCGACTTACCGGAACCGGTATGACCTGCCAAGCCCAGGAACTCGCCGCGACGCACCGTCAGCGATACATCGCGCAGCGCCCACGGGCTGCTGGGGTCGTTTCCCCAGAGAGCCTGTTTGCTCGATTTGCCCGCAGTGGCCGAGCGCTTATGCCAGCAGCGGCGCTCGCGCGGACTGAGCGAATAACTGTACGAAACATGGGATAGCTCGATGACGGGCTCCGACGTGTTGCCCTCGTTGTCTACCGGAACAGTGCCGTCAGCGATTTCCAACTGGGATGCGGAAGACTGCCCCGCGGTGCCTGCCCCACTTCGCTCGGCATAAGCCTGCGCAATCTCGGCGACCATATCCGCCTCACGCACCTGTGCGCAAACGGGCACGCCCTTCGTACGAAGCGCCATGCCCAGACGACACGACTCCGGCATATCCAGGTTGAGCTGCGCAAGCTCATCCGCCCGCGTCAAAATTTCCTCGGGCGTACCGAGCATGGCAACGTGCCCCGCCCGAAACACCGCGACACGATCGGCCTCGGCGGCTTCTTCCATAAAGTGCGTAATCATCACGATGGTCATACCGCGAGCGTGCAACGCGCGGCAAGCCTTCATGAGGCCCTTGCGTCCACGCGGATCGAGCATCGAGGAAGCCTCGTCCAATATGAGCACGCGCGGTTCCATGGCGAGCATGCCGGCAAGCGCCACGCGCTGCTTTTGGCCGCCCGAAAGCGCATGGGTCTCGTGGCGCTCAAAGCCCACCAGGCCCACGCCCTTCAGCGCCTCGCGTACGCGCTGCGCAATTTGCGCCGATGGCACGCCAAGGTTTTCGGGACCGAACGCAACGTCGTCCTCGACAAGCGTCGCCACCAGCTGGTCGTCGGGATTCTGGAATACCATGCCCACGGTCGAACGAATGTCGTAGACCAGCTCGGGGTCGAACGCATCCATGCCGTTGATGCGTACCGTGCCCGCATCGGATTGCAACAGCGCATTCAGATGCTTGGCAAACGTCGACTTGCCCGACCCATTGCCACCGAGGATGCAGAAAAACTCACCGTCCTCGATGTTCAGATCGACACCGTCGAGTGCCGACACGGCACCGTCATAGCTAAAGGAAACGCCCCGACACTCAATCATGCGCGGCCTTTGACCTGGTCCTTTTTAGGCGTGATGAGGTTGGAGACCGCTTTATACACCGCCAGCGTCAACACCGAGTTAAGCACGGTCTTGATAAGGTTGAACGGCAGTACGGCAGGAATCATGAGCGGGGCGATCACATCTACCGAGCCATACCAGAACCATACGCCAATGGTAAGGTTTGCGACCATAGACAGCGCTGTAGCGGCAATGACGCCGAGCACCAGGCCAATCACGGCACCCTTATAGGTGTGCATCTTCTGGTAAACGATAGCCGCGGGCAGAATATAGCCCAGCGTGGCAACCAAGTTCATAAGCGCACCGACCCAGTCACCCGTGGTGAGCGCATGGATAACGATAGCCATAGCGGCAACAGCGGTGCCGGCACTAGGACCGTACGCAAACCCGCACACCATCGCCGGCACCAGCGACGGGTCATACGTCAAAAACGGCGCCGAAGGAAGGATGGGCAGCTGCACGTACATAAACAGGGCACCCAAGGCGCACATCAGCGCCATGGTAACGAGCTGTTTGGTGCTCCACCTATTCGTGTTCTCAAAATGGATATGCTGCGACTGTTCAGACATAAGATCACCTGCCTCTTTCATCCGGACTCTAACCGTTGGTACTGGAATCTCACCAGTTCAGCCAGTATGCGAACCAACGCACACACGGGTCGCGGACTCATCGGCTCGGCCGCAGGCGTCTCGCCTGCACCACGGCGCCCCTTTGACACCGCCCGATTTACCGCCAGTGGGGAATTTCACCCCGCCCTGAAACAGCAATTGCAAGTGTAGCACCAGTAGGCTTTCGCGCAAGTATGCCATGGGTAATTTATGGCGGGGACCAGTTACCCCTTGATTATCGACTTTATCCGAACACCTCCCACATTCATCCGCACATGTGCGGA
>CABVAY010000047.1 GCA_902496455.1 uncultured Collinsella sp. | reverse complement strand
GGCGGGTTTGCAGCGTCGAGCCGTTACGCGGTTTGGTAAAACCGCGTAACTAAATACGTTCCGCGATCTCGTGGATGAGGTAGTCGGTCTTTTCCCAGCCCAGGCACGGATCGGTGATCGACTTGCCAAAGACGCCGCCGTCGACCGGCTGGTTGCCGTCTTCTAGGTAGGACTCGATCATAAAGCCCTTGACCAGCTTGGAGATGGACTCGTTGCGGCGGCAGCTGTCGAGCACCTCCTTGCAAATGCGATACTGCTCCAGCGGACGCTTGCCCGAGTTGTCGTGGTTGCAGTCGATGACCGCTGCCGGATTGGCATAGCCGGCATGCTCGGTATAGCGTTCGGCCAGGCGTTCCAGGTGTTCGTAGTGGTAGTTGGGGTAGGTGCGCCCATCGAGACCGATGTAGCCACGCATAACGGCGTGTGCGAGCGGGTTGCCATCGCACTCGACCTCCCAGTTGCGGAAGATGAAGCTCTGGTGCGCCTGCGCGGCGTAAATGGAGTTGAGCATAACGGTGGTGGAACCGGCAGTGGGATTCTTCATGCCGACGGGTACCGAAATGCCGCTCGACACCAGGCGATGCTCCTGGTTTTCGACCGAGCGTGCGCCCACGGCCACATAGCTCAGCAGGTCAACGAGGTACTGGTAGTTGGACGGATAGAGCATCTCGTCGGCGGTGAAGAAGCCTGTTTCCTTAATAACGCGCAGGTGCATATGGCGGATGGCCTTGACGCCCTCGAGCAGGTCGTCGGGAGCCTCGGGGTTGGGGTTGTGCAGCAGGCCCTTGTAGCCGGTGCCCTTGGTGCGCGGCTTATTGGTGTAGACGCGCGGAATGATGATGAGCTTGTCCTTGACCTCCTCGGCGGTCTTGGCCAGTCGGTTCATGTACTCGAGGACCGAATCCTCGCGGTCGGCAGAGCACGGGCCGATGATGAGCACCTTGCGTGCGTCCTCGCCGGTAAAGACTTTGGCGACCTCGGCGTCAAATGCCTGCTTTTTGGCGGTAAGCTCGGCAGAAAGCGGCATTTCCTCGCGGATCTCCATGGGGATCGGCAGCCTGCGTTTGAATTCCATGGCCATAGGGGCCTCCTCAATCTATAGAAAGAGCAATAAGCGTATTGTCGAGTGCTCGGCATTATCCGCTGTCGCACGCTAAAGTGCAAGCCCTTGCCACCCCGAAACCTGCCAAAAGGGACAGGTTTATTTTGGCAGGTTTTATATGGGGGAACGTCGGCGGATACCGGGAGGGAGTGGCGTCGCGCGGGACCCTAAGGCTGTTGTCGGTTCCCTAGGAAACACCCTGTGGGCAAAAAATGCCAAATATGAGTACGGTTGCTAACCTAGTAACATATCCGTCTAGCGAGATAATAGACAAAGTGATTAATATGTTCATTAACGTTGGCAGACGGAAGCCTGCTAACGGGCGTTTTATTAATTTGAAGGCGTATAGAGGCCGCAAAGAGGTCGTTTGAGGCGGTTTTGGCTGTTACTAAAAAGGTGACAGTACTCATATTTGCTATTTTTTGCTCACAGGGTTTGGAAGGGGCTGTCAATCAGGTCCCAGGGGAGGCGGTTCGAGGGCCGCAGAACAAAAACGGGAGCGCAGGTTGTCCTGCGCCCCCGTTCTCGGGCGTTATTCGTTCCCTGCGGCAGAATTTACGCCGCTTCGTCGAACTGCGAGTTGTACAGGTCGGCGTAGAAGCCGCCCTGGGCGAGCAATTCGTCGTGCGTGCCCTTCTCGACGATGTCGCCGTCGCGAATTACCAAGATCACGTCGGCGTTGCGGATCGTGGACAGGCGGTGCGCGATAACAAAGCTGGTACGGCCCTGCATCAGCGCATCCATGGCACGCTGAATAAGCTCCTCGGTACGGGTATCGACGTTGGAGGTCGCCTCGTCCAGAATCAGCGCCGGGCGGTCGGCCAAAATGGCACGGGCGATGGTCACGAGCTGGCGCTGACCCTGCGACAGGTTAGTGCCCTCCTCGTTGATCATAAAGTCGTAGCCGCCGGCGAGCGTATGGATAAAGTGGTCGCAGCGTGCGGCACGTGCAGCGGCTTCGACCTCGGCATCGCTCGCATCGGGGCGTCCGTAGCGGATGTTTTCGCGGATGGTGCCGTTAAACAGCCAGGTATCCTGCAGCACCATGGCAAACTCGCCGCGCAGCGCCGCGCGGTCCCAGTCGCGCACGTCGACGCCCTCGACACGCAGCGAACCGTCGTCCACATCGTAGAAACGCTGCAGCAGCTTAATGAGCGTGGTCTTGCCGGCGCCGGTGGGGCCGACGATGGCGATGGTCTGGCCGGGCTGCGCCTCGCAGCTAAAGTCGTGGATGATGGTCTTGTCGGGCGTATAGCCAAACTTCACATGGTCAAACTCCACGTGGCCGGGGCGCTTCTCAGGGATCTGCGCGTCGGCCTTCTGCTCCTCCTCGGGTGCGGCTAAAAACTCAAACACACGCTCGGTGGCAGCTGCCATCGACTGCATCGTGTTGCTCACGTTGCCCAGCTGCTGCACGGGTTGCGTAAAGTTGCGCACGTACTGGATAAAGCTCTGGATGTCGCCGGGCGTGGCATTGCCGGTCAGCGCGAGCTGCGCGCCCACCACGACAACGCCCACGTAACCCATGTTGCCCACCAGGCTCATAAGCGGCATCATCAGGCCCGACAGGAACTGCGAACGCCAGCCACTAATAAACAGGCGGTCGTTTTGACGGTCGAACTCCTCGATTGAGGCCTCGGCGCGGTCGAACACCTGAATGACGTTTTGACCGGCAAAGTCCTCCTCGATAATGCCGTTGACGGCGCCCAGGACCTGCTGCTGCTCGCGGAAGTACGGCTGCGAGAAGTGAATCATCACCATCAAGATAATTGCGGCTGCCGGCAGCGTGAGCACGGTGACGCCGGTGAGCGGCAGGCTGATCGACAGCATCATGACGAGCACGCCGATAATCTGCGTCACCGACGTGATGAGCTGCGTCACGCTCTGGTTGAGCGACTGACCCAGCGTATCGACGTCGTTGGTGATGCGGCTGAGCACGTCGCCCTTGCTGTGGCCGTTGAAGTAGCTCATCGGCACGACGGCAATCTTGGCGGCAATCTCCTTGCGCATGCGGTAGCAGATCTTTTGCGTGACACCGGTCATGAGCCAGCCCTGGATCAGGCTGCAGGCAGAGCTCGCCAGATACAGGCAGAGCAAAAAGCCGAGCGTCTTGGCAATCCAGTCAAAGTCGACATCGCCGGTGCCGTTGACCTTGGCAACCAGGCCCTCGAACAGCTTGGTCGTAACCTGACCGAGCACCTTGGGTCCCACAATATTAAAGATGACCGAGCACACGGCAAAGGCGACGGCGGCAAACACGGCAATCTTGTGCTGGCCGATATAGCCGAGCAGCTGCCTCATGGTGCCCTTAAAGTCCTTGGCCTTTTCGCCGCGACGCATGCCGCCCATGCGGCCCATGGGACCACGCTGGCGGGTGGGCTTGGGAATTTGGGTCTTGGTCTCGTCTGCCATTAGCGCTCGCCTCCTTCCGTGACGGCTGCAATTTCTTCTTGGGTAAGCCCCAGCTCCTCGGCGGAAAGCTGCGACTGTGCGATCTCCAGGTACGCCGGGCAGCTGCGCAGCAGCTCCTCGTGCGTGCCGGTGCCCACTACGTGACCGTCGTCGAGCACGATGATCTGGTCGGCGTGCATGATAGTGGCGATGCGCTGGGCCACGACCACGAGCGCGGCGTCGGTAACGTTTTTGGCCAGCTCCTCGCGCAGGCGCGCGTCGGTCTTGTAGTCGAGCGCGCTAAACGAATCGTCGAACACCACGACCTCGGGCTTCTTGGCCAGGGCGCGGGCGATGGCCAGACGCTGGCGCTGACCGCCCGAAACATTGGAGCCACCCTGGCTGACGGGGGAGTCGTAGCCGCCCTCGCGCTCGGCGATAAAGTCCTCGGCCTGTGCGATGCGCGCGGCCTGGTGCATGTCATCATCGCTCACCATGTCGCCGGCAAACTTGAGGTTGCTCTCGACGGTGCCCGAGAATAGGCGTCCCTGCTGCGGGATGTAGCCAATGCGGCGGCGCAGCTCGGAAAGGGTCATGTCGCGCACGTCGATGCCGTCGAGCGAAATGCTGCCGCCCGTGACGTCGTATAAGCGCGGAATCAGCTGCACGAGCGTGGACTTGCCCGAGCCCGTGGAGCCAATGATGCCGAGCATCTGGCCGGCGTGCGTGGTGAAGTTCACGCCGCTGATGACATCGGCGCGGGCATCGGGGTACTGGAAGCTCACGTCGCGGAAGGTGAGCTCACCGCGCGGCGAGCTGGCCGCGGGCAGTTTGGGCGAGGCAGGGTCGTTGATGCTCGTGGGGCAGGTGATGACCTCATCTACGCGCTCGGCTGCGACCTCGGCACGGGGCAGGATGACCGAAACCATGGTGAGGATCATAAACGCCATGACGATCTGCATAGTGTAGGAGATGAACGCCATCATGTTGCCGACCTGCATCACGCCGTCGGACACGCCCTGCGCGCCAAACCAGACGATAAGCACGGTGATGCAGTTCATGACGAGCATCATGAGCGGCATCATGAAGCTCATGGCGCGGTTGGTGTAGAGCTGCGTGGTCATCAGGTCGAGCGAAGCCTTGTCAAAACGCTCGAGTTCATGCTCCTCACGGTTGAACGAGCGGATGGGCATAAGGCCGTCGAGCAGCTCGCGGGCGGTAAGGTTCACGCGGTCCACAAAGCTCTGCATCTTTTTGAACTTGGGCATGGTGAGGCCCATGAGCACGCCGACAACGGCCGAAACCGCGATGATGGCCACGGCGATGGTCCACTCCAGGCCGGTGTGGTTGGCCAGGACGCGCATGACGGCGACGATGCCCATGACGGGGGCCATCAGGCACATGCGGATAAACAGGGTTGCGGCCATCTGGATCTGCTGAATGTCGTTGGTGCAGCGGGTGATGAGCGAGGCCTGGCTAAACTTGCCCACCTCGGCCGGCGAGAAGTGCATAACCTTGTTGAAGGTCTCGCGGCGCAGGTCGCGGGCGATGGAGCAGGCGGTGCGCGAAGCCACGGCACCGGTCAGGATGGTGGCGACGAGCGACACCAGGCACAGCCCAAACATCGTGGTTGCCATGCGGCTCAGGTAGGCGTTCTGTACGTCGGCGGGGTCGATGCCTTGCGCCTTGTACTCGTCCTGTACATAGCTCACGGCGCGCTGGGTGACGATGGAGCCCGACATGGAGCCCATTTTGTCCGCCATTTGGTTGGCGCCCTCGACGAGCTTGCTTTGGTCTACCAGGCCGCCCTTGACACCTAGGCGCATACTCTTCATGGTGATCTTGCCGCCGTCGGCATCAATCTGCTTTTGCATGCTCTGCGCCGCTGCGGCCTTCTGCTGCATCTCGGCGAGTTGCTCGGGCGTCATCGCCGCCATCTGCTCGGGCGTGGGCATGGCCTGGGCGCCGCTGTTGTCTTTTTCACCGGACGTGCCCATCATGTCGCCCATGGAGTTGGCGTCAATACCCTGGTTGAACGAAAGGACGACAGTCTCGGGCAGACTCATGATGTCGGCAATCTTGCCGCCGTCGGCGCGCTCCTCCTCGGTGCCCTTGTACGTTCGAATGCCGTTATTGTCCGCCTTGCTAAACACGGCCTCCACAGACTTGGCGTCTTTGGTGCTCATAAAGAGTTCGAGGTCGTCGAGCGATTCGGCACGGATGGTGTCGGGCACGGGCGACGCGATGCCGCCTTGCTGCACACCCACGTCGACGATGTCGCTCATATAGGTAGGCAGCGCCAGATCGGCGTTGCAGCTGATTACGATAAGTACGATAGCTGCGAACAGTGCCAGGATATGTTTTTTAAAGAGCTTGAGAATCCTCACTCGGCATCTCTCCTTTCTTGATTGCGGTCGATAATTTCGTTGGCACGTCTTAGAAGGCGCACCATCTCCTGGGTATCTGTTTCGCCGAGCTGCTCGAGGAAGGCCGCGGTGCGGTCCTCGAATTCCCGGCGTTTGATTTCGATGACCTGGAATCCCTTGTCGGTCACCGTGACGTGTACGCGACGACGGTCGGTCTTTGAGTGCTCGCGCTCGACCCAACCCTTGGCCTCGAGGGCGCGCAGGATATTGGCGATACGGGCGCTCGAGACCCAGGCACGATCGGCGAGTTCGCTCGGCGTGAGCGAGCCGCCGGCGCGCATGAGGGCGCGCATGACGGCCATCTCGCCACCCAGAGCCTGGTCGGCAAAGCGCGAAACGCGCTGGTGCATGCTGCCAAACTCGGTAAAGAGCTGACGCCCAAGCTCATGGAAATCGGTATCTTCCACCGAAAACCCCTAACACTAGAAACTATTTTCGGTGAAAGATGATACCCGCGTATTCGGGTCTCATGCAGTGGGCAATATAAAGAGCGCATAAAGAGTAAAAAATTCAATCGCTGAAGCGTTTCAAAGAACTATTATGCCCGCGGTTAGGCGAGGGGTTGTCACCACCATGACGACTGGGACTCATTTATCGCCACGTGCGATGCTCCAACTTCCCGCAAGGAGACACCTGAATCAAGGGGGTTGGAGTCATGGCATTTGACTTCACGGGCAAAACCGCGATCGTTACCGGCGGCACTCAGGGCATTGGCCTCGAGATTGCCAAGGGCATCGTTGCGGGCGGCGGACACGTCGCGCTCATCGCAAGGAACGCTGCTAAGGGCGAGGCCGCGGTGGCCGAGCTTGGCGAGGGCAACAAGTTCTATCAGCTCGATGTCGCCGATGCACCCAAGGCGCGCAAGACCGTCGAGCAGATTTTTACGGACCTGCCGCAAACCAACATCCTGATCAACTGCGCTGGCGTCATCAGCACCAAGAAGTTCGACGAGATCGATGACACCGAGTGGCGTCGCACCATCGACATCAACCTCAACGGTACCTTCACTATGATGAACGCCGTGTACCCGCACTTTAAGGCGGCCCATGCCGGCACTATCGTCAACGTGAGCTCTGTCGCTGGCAAGATCGGTGGCGGCCTGCTCGGCACCGCGGCCTACGCGAGCTCTAAGGCCGGTGTCAACGGCCTGACCAAGGCAGTCGCCAAGGAAGGCGGCAAGTTTGGCGTCCGCTGTAACGCCGTGTGCCCGTCGCTCACGTTGACCGATATGACCTCGATTCTCTCTGACGAGAACTCTCAGCGTATCATCAACGGTATTCCTCTGGGCCGCGCCGCCCAGGCCAGCGAGCCTGCGCAGATGGTGCTGTTCTTCGCTTCCGACCTCGCCAGCTTCGTGAACGGCGAGATCGGTGACTGCGACGGTGGCATCGTTCTGGACGGGTAATACTCCGCGACGAATATTCGGCGACGGCTCCTGCGACTCGGGACCGTCGCCTTCTTTCTGATATAGGCGCATGCGGCTACGATTCGCATGCATCCAAAGGAGATATATATGAGTGAATCGACTGCGGTGGAGGCGCCGGCGGCAAAGGAGCCGTTCTTTAAGATGTCCTCCATCCCGGGCGCCAATATCTTGGTGCCGCTTCTGTTGGGCTGTCTGCTCAACACGCTATTCCCCGACCTGTTCAAAACGCTCGGCAGCTTTACGCTTGGCATGACCCAGCAGGGCGCTGGCCCGCTCGTGGGCGCTTTTTTGCTCATCGTCGGTACGACGATTTCGTTTAAGAGCGCTCCTGCCGCCGCTGCCCGCGGCGCCATCATCATCGCCGTCAAGCAGATCGTGGTCGTTGCCATGTCGCTGCTCATCCTTTATGTGTTCAACGACAACTTGTTTGGCATCTCTGCCATGGTGATGCTGGCGGCTTGCACCGGCGCCAACAACGCTATGTACGCTGGGCTGATGGGTACCATGGGCAACGAGGCTGAGCGTGGCGCTGTCGCCATCACCACGCTGGTTGTCGGCCCTCCGGTCACGATGATCGTGCTCGGCGCTGCCGGCCAGGCCCCGATCGGCTGGTCGCTCGTGGGCGCCATTCTGCCGATCGTCGTCGGCATTATTCTGGGTAACCTGTTCCCCAGCTTTAAGAAGATGATGGCACCGGCACTTTCCGCCATCATCGTGCTCGTCTTCTTTGCCATGGGCTCGACCATGACTTTTGGCCAGCTTATCAACGGCGGTCTCCCCGGTATTCTGCTCGGCGTGATCTGCTCGGTGGTCTTTGCAATTCCCGTTATCGCGGTCGATAAGCTCACGGGTGGTACGGGTGTCGCAGGTGCGGCCATTTCGAGCTGTGCCGGAGCCAATGTGGCCACGCCTGCTGCCATGGCAAGCGTCAACGGGGCCATGTACGGCGGCGCCGTGCTCGCGACGGCTACGGCACAGGTTGCTGCCTGCGCAATCGTGACGGCTATTTTGACCCCGCTGGTCACCAGCTGGTGCTACAAGCATTTTGAGGGCCAGGGCAACGGCGATAGCAAGGCAACGACCGACAAGGCCGCCGCAGCCGCCTAATGCCAAGCGGCAATCAAAGCTAAAAACTAGCCATGCCACAGGGCGGCCACGGGGGATTCCGTGGCCGCCCTGCAGTTTCTGTAGGGTCTCTGGGACACTTTACCCTGCTAAAGCTGGCATAACAGCTAGAGCGAACGTCGTACAAAGGCAAGGAAAAATACCATACAAATCGGTGAACGGTAGTTGTTTGCACTCGCATTTCCTGCGGGTTTGTAAAAAACGTCCTTATGATATAAAAAAAGAAACATATAACAGCCCAGATGGAGAGGGTCGCTATGTTATCCTTCTCAAACGGGTGAAATCTTGGGTTTTGGGTTGTAGTTCCAAGGTGGACAAACGTTTTCCCTGCACCAATGTGTGGTGAAGAACGGAAGAAGCCGGTAGTGCAAGCCGAACATTCAAGAATTCAATAAGCAGCGGTGTGAGAGAGCGCCGCATTACACGTAACTAGGAGCGTGGTTACACAATGCAGGAGGCATGGGAAGGCTTCAAGGAAGGCATTTGGACGGGAGAGGTTGACGTCCGAGACTTCATCCAGAAGAACTACACCCCCTACGAGGGCGACGAGTCGTTCCTCGCCGGCCCGACTGAGCGTACCAAGGAGCTGTGGGGCGAGGTTCTCGACCTGCTGCTTAAGGAGCGCGAGCAGGGCGGTGTCCTCGATATGGACACCAAGACCGTCACGGGTATCGTGAGCCACCCCGCTGGCTACATCGATAACGCCCACCGCGAGAAGGAGACCATCGTCGGCCTCCAGACCGACAAGCCGCTCAAGCGCGCGCTGCACGTCAACGGCGGTATCCGCATCGCTTGCCAGGCTGCCAGCCAGCACGGCTATAAGGTCGATGAGAACGTTGTCGAGCGCTACACCTTCGAGCGCAAGACCCACAACGCTGGCGTCTTCGATGTCTACACCCCCGAGATGCGCGCTTGCCGCTCGGCTCACATCATCACCGGTCTGCCCGATGGCTATGGCCGCGGCCGCATCATCGGCGACTACCGTCGTGTCGCCCTGTACGGCGTCGACTACCTGATCAAGGACAAGGAGGCCCAGAAGGCTTCCACCCCGACGGTCATGACCGCCGACAACATCCGCGATCGCGAGGAGCTGCAGGAGCAGATCCGCGCCCTCGGCGAGCTCAAGATGATGGCCGAGACCTATGGTTTCGACATTTCTAACCCTGCTACCAACACGCAGGAGGCCATCCAGTGGATGTACTTCGCCTACCTCGCTGCCGTTAAGGAGCAGAACGGCGCCGCTATGTCCATCGGCCGTACCTCTACGTTCATCGACATCTACGCTGAGCGCGACCTTGCCAACGGTACCTTCACCGAGGAGCAGATCCAGGAGTTCGTGGATCACTTCATCATGAAGCTCCGCATGGTCAAGTTTGCCCGTACCCCCGAGTACCAGGCCCTGTTTACCGGCGACCCGCAGTGGGTCACCGAGTCCATCGGCGGCATGGGTGTCGACGGCCGTACGCTCGTTACCAAGATGAGCTATCGCTACCTGCACACGCTCGAGAACATGGGCACCAGCCCCGAGCCCAACATGACCGTTCTGTGGTCGACCCGTCTGCCCGAGAACTTCAAGAAGTTCTGCGCCAAGACTTCTGTCGCCAGCTCCTCGATCCAGTACGAGAACGACGACCTCATGCGCGTTTACCATGGCGACGACTACGGCATCGCCTGCTGCGTGTCCTCCATGCGCATCGGCAAAGAGATGCAGTTCTTCGGCGCCCGCGCCAACCTGGCCAAGTGCCTGCTGTACGCACTCAACGGTGGTGTTGACGAGGTCTCCAAGAAGCAGGTCGGCCCCAAGTATCGTGCCGTCGAGGGCGATACGCTCGATTACGACGACGTTGTGGCCAAGTACAACGACATGATGAAGTGGCTCGCTGGCGTGTACGTCAACTCGCTGAACATCATTCACTACATGCACGACAAGTACTGCTACGAGCGCATCCAGATGGCCCTGCACGACAAGCACGTGCACCGCTGGTTCGCTACGGGCATCGCTGGCCTTTCCGTCGTGGCTGACTCCCTGTCCGCCATCAAGTACGCCAAGGTCCACCCCGTCCGTGATGAGAACGGCATCATCGTCGACTTCGAGACCGAGGGCGAGTTCCCCAAGTACGGTAACGACGACGACCGCGTCGACCAGATCGCTCACGACGTTGTGCACCAGTTCATGGAGTACATCCGCATGAACGACACCTACCGCAACTCCGTGCCCACGACCTCGGTTCTGACCATTACCTCCAACGTCGTGTACGGTAAGAAGACCGGCTCCACGCCCGACGGCCGCAAGGCTGGCCAGCCGTTCGCCCCGGGTGCTAACCCCATGCACAAGCGCGATAGCCATGGCGCCATCGCTTCGCTGTCTTCGGTTTCCAAGCTCCCGTTCCGCGATGCTCAGGACGGCATCTCCAACACCTTCTCCATCATCCCGAGTGCGCTCGGCAAGGAGGACCAGGTGTTCTTTGGCGATATCGACCTTGATCAGCTGGGCGAGTAACTATTGTTAGTGCTATACTAACAATAACGATTACTGATTAGCGCGCCGGTTTCGGCCGGCGCCTATTAATCGAAGGAGACACATTATGAAGGTTTCTGAAGTTTCCGAGACCCAGGCCGATAACCTGGTCCACATGCTCGACGCTTATGCCGAGAAGGGTGGCCACCACCTGAACATCAACGTCTTCAACCGTGAGACGCTGCTCGACGCTCAGGCTCACCCCGAGAAGTACCCGCAGCTGACCATCCGCGTTTCCGGCTATGCCGTGAACTTCCACACGCTCACCAAGGAGCAGCAGGACGAGGTCATTGCGCGTACCTTCCACGACAAGTTCTAAAGGGACTCAACTCCCACCGGAGACCCGGTAAGGCCTACGCACTTTGCCTCTCAAACGTCCTCGCCGCTTCGCGGCTGCGGAATGTTTGCGAGACAAAGTGCTCCCGGCCTTGCCGGGTCTCCTGCGTTGTCGTCCTTTAGGGAACCACGCTAAATTAAATTGGTGTCCTCGGACATGCAAAGAGGCTCGCTGCGCACTTCGTGCGGCGAGCCTCTTTGCGTCCTGACGCTCCTATTTGGCAAGGTGTTTTTTAGAATCCATTTTGCGCTCGGC
>CABVAY010000046.1 GCA_902496455.1 uncultured Collinsella sp. | reverse complement strand
AACTGCGGGAATGGCCTATCCGCTCAATGTGTTCGGCTGAGATCGGAAATCAACCGTGCGGCTATTTTGGCAACTTTTCGAACAGGCGATCCTCTCGATGATTTTTTTATCCCCGTCCCAGAAAAATCATCGACGAACGCACTACTTTGCGCTGGTAAGAACACCGGTGGTGTCGAAGGCCGGGGTGAAGCTCTCGTCTACCGCGCCGCCCTCTTGCCAGAACATCGTCGTAAAGCCCAGGTCGTCGGCATGGTCGAGCACCTGCTCGTACTCCTCGCGCGTCACGGCGCGTGCCAGGTCGCCGCCCTGCTCGCGCATGAGCGCATTGGGCGTGTACTGGTTCATAACCGAGATCGGCACGTCGCCCACCGTCTGCCACACCAGGTCCAGCACGCGACACGAATCGTCTGCATGCCCCGGAAGCACCAAGTGACGCACGATCATGCCACGCTTCATAAGCCCGTCCTCGTCCACCAACTCTCCCCCGCGGCGCTCGATCTCGCGCGCCATCTGGGCCAGACCCGACACGGCCACACGCGGGTAATCCTTTATATGGGAGAGCGACTGCGCAAGCCCGGCATCGGCATATTTAAAGTCGGTGAGCCACACATCGACCAGGTCGCCCAGCGCCGCCACGGCACTCGCGCGCTCGTAACCACTCGTGTTGTAGACGATTGGGATAACCAGTCCGCGCGCCCGTGCCGCGGCAATCGCGGCAGGCAACAGGTGCGCATAGTGCGTCGCCGTCACCAAATTGATGTTGTTGGCACCCTGGTCCTGCAGTTCCAGCATAATCTCGACCAGGCGCTCAGGCGAAATCTCAAGGCCAAAATTGCCGGTCGAGATCTCGTGGTTCTGGCAGTAGATACATTTGAGCGAGCAGCCGCTAAAGAAGATCGTGCCCGAACCGGCCTCGCCCGAGATAGGCGGCTCCTCCCACATATGAAGCGCGGCGCGGGCCACCTTGAGCGTGTCGTTAGCACCGCAGACGCCGTGCGCGCCCTCATCGCGCGCCGCACCGCAACGGCGCGGACACAAATGGCAGGCGGGCGAAAAAAGTTCGGTCAACGACGTCGGCATAAAACCATGCTCCAAAACAACGATTCAGCAGCTCAAACGTAAAGGGATCAACCCCACAGACGGCTCGAGCCCAAGGCGCCGTAATCGTCCGACACGATTTTTGTAATGTCAAGACTGGAATCGATAAAGTGCCGCTTTATGATGTAGGTATTCCGCCCCCCGCGGAGCAACTGGGTGAACCGTCGCGTTTATTTAGGGAGCCCACACAGTCGTACCTAGTACAGGTATCCTTCGTTGTTAAGGACGCTGGAACAGTCGATGAGGGCACCCACCTGTTTTAGGTGGGTTCATTTTCGTAACGTGGGGGGTGGTTTTCTTTTGCCGAAAATCACCATTACGGTCCATATGGATTCCCGCCGGCATCCCTACAAGCCATCGACAACATCCCAATATCTGGTAAGCGCGTGATTATCGCTGCGTGCAATTACATGCACCCCCCTTGGTCGAGTATTATGGTTCGGCTATGCCCTTTGCGCATGGCGTTCTTCTGACCTTTTCCTTCGACGCTTGGCGGTTTTTAGATTCATGGCTTCATCCCCGAGCTACATACCGTACCTATGCGTGGCAGCGGCGGCCTTTATCACGACCTTCCTCGCGGTGCCCCTGGTCAAGCGCTTGGCAATTAAGCTCGATGCCGTCGACTATCCTTCTAAGCGCCGCATCAACACCAAGCCCATCCCGCGTTTGGGCGGAACGGCGGTGTTTTTGGGCCTGGTCGTTGCCTGCATTGTGCAAATCCTAGGCACCTGGTACCTGGGCTGGCCGCCCGTTTTGGTGCCGCACCCGCGCCTTCACATTAGCTATCCCATGCTGGCACTCTCCTTTACCGTCATCTTTGCGACCGGCGCTATCGACGACGTCTTCCAGCTCACGCCCAAGCAAAAGCTGGCCGGCCAGGTCCTCGCCGCGCTTATCGCCTGTATCGGCGGCCTAAAAATCGGCGTCATCGTCAACCCGTTTGCCCCCGGCGAGATCATGCTCGGATGGCTCGCCTACCCCATCACCGTGATCTATCTGGTGGCATTCACCAACATCATTAACCTCATCGACGGCCTCGACGGCTTGGCCACGGGCATCTGCGGCATCGCGTCGTTCACCATGTTCTCGATGGCCGTGCTCTCGGGCCGCATCGACGCCGCCGCGCTCTCTATTGCGCTCTTTGGCGCCTGTCTAGCCTTTTTGCACTACAACTTCAACCCCGCAAGCATCTTCTTGGGCGACTCGGGGTCGCTGCTGCTGGGCTTTGCGCTGGGCTCCATCTCGCTGCTCAACGTGAGCCGCACCGCCGCACTCACCTCGCTTATCATCCCGCTCATCGTTGCCGGCGTGCCCATCATCGACACGTTTAGCGCCATTGCGCGCCGCAAGCGCGCCCACATTAGCATCGGGCAGGCCGACAAGGGCCACATCCACCACCGCCTGATCCAAAAAGGCTACAACCAAAAACAGGCCGTGCTGCTCATCTATGCCTGGTGCATCATGCTTTCGGCCGGCGCCGCCGCGATTAACCAGGTCGAGGTGCCCATGCGCGTGCTCATCTTTACCGTGCTCGCCATTGGCTCGGCGGCCTTTGCCAAGCATCTACATCTGTTTGAGCCCGTGCTGCGCCACCATTACAACAAGCGCACGCACGAGGACGAGCTCGTCACCCCCGACGACCCCGCCTTTAAGCAGGAGGAGCAGGCAGCCGAGGAGCGCAAAGAAGAGCGCCACCACAAGCTCTAGGGCAAGCTGCCGAGGATGTGCCAAGGCACCGTTGGCCAAGCGCGGCCGCGCCGCGCCCATCGCACAAGCCACCCCTCTCCCGCCCCTCGTCTACTTACGCCCCGCCCCTCCAATAAACGCGTTATCATCTTGACCAATACGCATACGTTAGGAGCAATCATGCCAAACGAGAACAGCTACGAAGTCGCGCTGCAAAAGAGCAACGCCATTCGCGAGGGTCTGGCAAAGACGCCTGAGAAGTTCACCATGCTCACCGGCGACCGCCCGACCGGACGCTTGCACCTAGGTCACTACTTCGGCACCCTCAAGGGCCGTGTTGAACTGCAGAACATGGGCGCCAAGACCAACGTGCTCATCGCCGACTACCAGGTCATCACTGACCGCGACACGACCGAGCACATCCAGGACAACGTGTACAACATGGTCATGGACTACCTTGCCTGCGGTATCGATCCCGACAAGACCATGATCTACGCGCACTCCGCCGTGCCCGCCGCCAACCAGCTCATGCTGCCGTTCCTGTCGCTGGTGTCCGAGGCCGAGCTGGCGCGCAACCCCACCGTCAAGGCCGAGATGGAGGCCTCGGGCCATGAGCTTACCGGCCTTCTGCTCACATACCCGGTGCATCAGGCCTGCGACATCCTGTTCTGCAAGGGCAACGTGGTGCCCGTCGGTCGTGACCAGCTGCCGCACATCGAGCTCACCCGTACCATCGCCCGCCGCTTTAACAACCGCTACGGCAAGGTGTTCCCCGAGGTCGAGGCACTGCTGTCCGAGACCCCGCTACTGCCCGGCCTTGACGGTCGCAAGATGAGCAAGAGCTACGGCAACGCCATCAATATTTCGATGACCGCCGAGGAGACGGCCAAGCGCATCAAGAAGAGCCAGACCGACTCCGAGCGCATGATCACGTTCGATCCCGAGAACCGCCCCGGCGTGTCCGGTTTGCTTTCGACGGCCGCCATCTGCACCGGTCGCTCCGAGGTCGAAATTGCCGAGGAGATTGGCATGGGCGGCTCCGGCCAGCTCAAGAAGTACGTGACCGAGGCCGTCAACGAGTACTTCGCACCTATCCGCGAGCGTCGCCAGCGCTACGAGAACGATCTGGATTACGTGAAGGACGTGCTGCACGAGGGCAACCGTCGCGCCAACGAGATCGCCGAGCAGACCCTGGCAGAGGTTCAGGACGCCATGGGCATGGTGTACTAGGCAAAGCGCTTTCGCACAACATAGACGGTGAGGCTGAATCCTCACCGAAACAGGAACAGGCCCGCTGGCAGTTAGTTGCCAGCGGGCCTGTTCCCGAAGTACACCGTTGAATCGCACAGAGGGGAGGAATGCGAATCAAACTCAACAGGGCAGGCTTTTTCATCGCCTATTGCCTGCTCCGTTGCTGAAACCAATATAGTTCACCGAGGTTTACTTTCTAGCGTCAATATGCGCCGCCATACCTTCTCCATAAGTTAGCTCCGGTAAACCTGCAATGGAAAACCACCGCAAAGGGGAAAGGCACCTTTGTGGTGGTTTTGGCCATGGCGGAGCTGTTAGAGTCCGGCAGGCCAGCGACAGGCGCCCAGATCGACGTGCATGGGATCGGTAAACGTCACGCCCTCCCCCATTAAGAGCTCACGCTGAGCATCGGGGCCGCCAAAAGCAAAACCCTCGCATATGCGCCCGTCGGCAAACACCACGCGGTGACAGGGAATCTCGCCGGGGCGCGGATTGCTGTGCAACGCATACCCCACGTACCGCGCGCTTCGTGGACGACCGGCAAGCAGCGCCACCTGACCATACGTGGCGACCATCCCCTCAGGGATCTGCTCGACTACCTCGTACACCCGCTCAAAAAAGCCCTCAGACGCCATTGCTCGCTCCCTTCCACCCTGAAAAGCATAAACCACCGCAAAGGGGACAGGCACCTTTGTGGTGGTTTATGGCAGGTCGGTTAGTTGGCGGGCTGGAAGAAGGCTACGGCTACGGCGCCGGGGCCTACGTGGGTGCCGATGGTGGCGCCGATGGTGTGAACGGGCAGTTCGCCCTCGGTGTGGCCAGCCCACAGCGCCGCGCTGTCCTCGACATACTTCTTGAGCACCGCATCCGAAAGGCCCGTATAGCCCAGTGCAAGCGGCATGGAAAAGTCGATGCCGCCTGCCTTTTCGACCTTTTGGTTCAGCAGGTTGCGGCCGTTCTTGGAACCGCGCGCCTTGCCCAGCTGCACGATAAGGCCGTCCTCGACAGCCACCACGGGCTTTACGTTAAGCAGCGTGCCCACGGCGCCGGCCGCAGCAGACAGGCGACCGCCGCGCACCAGGTACTCCAGCGTCTCGAGCAGGCCGATAACCACCACACGGTCGCGCACGGCCTCGACAGCCGCCGCGATCTGAGCTGCACTGTGGCCCTCGTCCACCAAGCGCAGCACGTACTCGACCAGGACGCGCTCGCCCAGGGTGACGTTGTTGCTGTCTACCACGAACACGTCGCCACCTGGCGCCTCGGCAAGTGCGGTACGGGCACTCTGATTGGTGCCTGATAGCTTAGCGCCCACGGTAATAATCACCGCCTCGTCGCCGGCCTCACGCGCCTCGGCAATAGCCTGCGAAAACGCGTACGGGTTGACCTGGCCGGTCTTGGGCAGCTCATCGCGCTCCACGAGCATCTCGTAAAAGCGCTGGTGATCGATGTCGATGCCATCCATGTACACATCGGTGCCAAAGGTGACGGACAGCGGCAAAACGGCCAGTGCTGGGTGCTCGGCCGGCGACATATCGCTTGCGGAATCGGTAATAATGCGGACGGACATAGCGAATCCTTTCTTGCGCAGGTCTCGCGCAGGGAATTTTGACAGCAAGGCCCCGGCACGGTATACGCGCTCAAACGGGACTATGCAGTTGTTAATTGGAAGCAAATGCCTTGGCGGCCTTAGATCTCGCGCAGGGTGTTGAGAATCGTGCGCAGCGACGCATACATCTGCTCGCGCTGCTCCGCACCCATAGCCTTACCGGTGGTGTCGAGCACTTCGCGAATGATGCGATCGGCCTCGCTCATGCTCTCGCCGCCCAGAGCGGTCAGGCGCACCGGAGCACGATACTTAACGGCAGCATCACCCGAGTCGTCGACCTCGACGTAGCCGCCCTCCTCCAGATGTGCCAGTGTGCGCGAAACGGCAGCTCGGGTAACGCCGGCCATGCGGGCGAGGTCGGCGCCAGTCAGGCCATCCTTGCTGCGCTCAAGATAGTACAGGCACATGACGTCGGAGCCCTTGAGACCCAGCCTTGCGCCCTCAGACGTCTTAATGCGCTGGATCTCCTTGTAGAGTCCGCTGATCAGTCCGACAAAGTCCTCGAAACGTGTCTCGTCGCTCTGCTGCATGGGAGACGACCGCCTTTCGCTTGCATAATGCTAACGGGTAAACATCTTAGCCGTACTTAACGGCCGGCAGCCCTGCACGCCCTATTTGTTAACCCATCAACATAAAAACCACCACAAAGAGGACAGGCACCTTTGTGGTGGTTTGGGCCGGCGAACATGATCCGCAGGCGTCGCTACAGCTCCACGCAGGGATTGTCGCGGGTCACAAGCGTCTTAACGACAACCGTAGCGCCCAGATAACGCTCGAGCAACTCGGCGAGACGATCAACGGCAGCCTGGCAATCCCCCATCCGCTCAGGCTCCACGCACTCAATCGCCAGGAACGCATCGGCCGAATCATCGGACAGCGCCGTGCGAACGCCGTCGCGCCAGTTCCAGCAGCGGCACACGGCGCCCGCATCGTCGATGTAGGCAAGCTCGCCGGGCAGCGTCGGATCGTCCGCCTCCTCGCCAAGCGGCAAGAACGCATCGCCACCGTCGGTCACCTTCAAGCGAAGGTCTCCCTCGATTGCATGCAGATCCTCGCCTCCCACGGGCAGCGCGTAGGTCAACGACACCGTGTTGTAGATGTCCACCGCGGGCGTAATGTGGCCCACCGGCTTGCCTTTGAGCACGCGTTTGAGCAGGTTCTCGATTGAGCAACGCGCGCCCTTTTTGGTCTTGAACAGACGATAGGCCTCGCGCCATGCCTTGACCGGTGCGTTCTCGCTGATAGTATCGCTGGTCAGATGACGCTCCGCGTCGATATTGGCGCGGTCGAGCAACGCCGCAATCGCGTCCACGTCCTCTTGGGGAATCTGAGCCGCGGGCTTCATGCCCTTTACGACCACAACGCCGATAGCCGCCTGCGGAAATAGTTCCCAAAACGAATCCTCGGCAACGAAACTCTCTATGTGCTCTCCCTTCACGATTCGCCCCAATGCGAATGCCTAAACAAAAAGCGCTCTCACAGCGGCCACCTTCAAAGTCCTACGGTGCCGCCACAAGAGCGCTTACGCTGTCCCCATCCGGAGAAGGGGACGATATGTCAGGCGTATTGTAACCCGAGTCATCCACGCGAGCAAAACCACCACAAAGGTGCCTGTCCCCTTTGTGGTGGATATGGACTCACGGCGACGCTAGTGGCGGAGTCCCAGCAGGCCGCGGCCGCGATGACGGGCCTCGGCGGACACCTGGGCGTGCGGGCCGGCGGCTTTGACGGACTCGGGCAGATGCGAATACTTCTTCTCGAAGTTCTCCTCGAACATCACCGCCAGGTTGTGCGCGGCCTCGTCATAGCGCGCGGTGCTCTGCCAGTATTGGCGCGGCACCAGGATGCCATCGGGCACGCCGTGGCACGTCGTGGGAATGTCGACGTTAAAGATGTCGTCGTGCACGAACTCGCTGTCTTCGATGGTGCCGTCGAGGGCGCGCGCGACCAGCGAGCGCGTGTAGGCCAGCTCAATGCGATGGCCCACGCCGTAGCCGCCGCCAATCCAGCCGGTGTTGACCAGGTACACGCGCGTGCGGCCGTCTGCAATGCGCTCGCCGAGCATCTTGGCGTAAACCATGGGGTCGAGTGGCATAAACGGCTCACCGAACAGCGAAGAGAACGTGGGCGTGGGCTCGGTGACGCCGACCTCGGTGCCGGGAATCTTAGCCGTAAAGCCCGTCACAAAGTGGTACATGGCGGCATCGGCCGTCAGGCGTGAGATGGGCGGCAGCACGCCAAAAGCGTCGCAAGTCAGGAACAGCACGACACTCGGAGTGGTGCCCATGCCCTTAGTCCACGCGTTAGGAATGTGCTCCACGGGATAGGCCACGCGCGTGTTGTGCGTGATCGAGATGTCGTCGTAGTTGGGCTTGCGGTTCTCGTCGAGCACCACGTTTTCGCAGATCGCGCCAAAGCGGACAGCGTTGAAGATCTCGGGCTCGTGGAAGGCGTCCAGGCCCTCGCATTTGGCGTAGCAGCCACCCTCGATATTGAAGATACCCATGTCGGACCAACCGTGCTCGTCGTCGCCGATCAGCAGGCGCGTGGGATTGGCCGAAAGCGTGGTCTTGCCGGTGCCGGACAGGCCAAAGAACACGGCGGTCTCGTGCGTGACGGGATCCATGCTGGCCGAGCAATGCATGGGCAGCACGTCGTCCTCGACAGGCAGCAGGTAGTTCATGACGCTAAAGATCGACTTTTTAATCTCGCCGGAGTAGCCGGTACCCGCGACCAAAATCACGCGCTCCTGGAAGTTGATGACCACGGCGGCGCTGGAGTTGAGGCCCTTGATGGCAGGGTCGCACTGGTAGCCGGGTGCCGCGAGCACGCAGAAGTCGGGCTCGCCGGTGCGCGCGATTTCACGGGCGAGCGGACGGGCGAGCATTTGCTTAATGAAGAGTGCCTGGCTGGCACGCTCGCAGGCAACAAGCAGGCGACGCGTGTGGTTGCGGTCGGCGCCCGCCATGCCGCGCGTGACGAACACGTCGCGCTCGTTGAGATAGTCGACGATGCCGGCCTTGATGGCCTCATAGCTCTCGACGGACAGCGGGCGGTTGACCGCACCCCAGGCGATCTTGTCGTGAACATCGGGGGTGTCAACGATAAAACGGTCATTGGGGGAACGGCCGGTACGCTCCCCCGTCTCGATCACCAGTGCGCCGTTGAATGCCATGCGTCCTTCTTCGCGGCGGATAGCGTGCTCGACGAGCTCCGCGGCGGGTAGATCGACCAGCAGACGGGGCTGATTCTCGGCGGGATCTTCAACGAGCGTAATACCAAAGTTGGACAAAACTTCTGCAGGGGTAACACCAGGCATGGGGCCTCCTTTAAAAACGCGACACGTGGACGCGGCGCGCACTTTACTCACGTAAAGCCCGTTGTACCCGATATGCAAAAACGTTTTTGCGGCAAGGGCGGCAAGCCAGCCCAACGGTCAAAAATCGCAGGCAAGCGGCCTAGTCATTGGGGACGTTCTTAAACGACTAGTCGTTGGGGACTCTCTTGAACAGGCAACAGCCATGGAGTGCCCCAGGATGCCGGCACTTAGGGACGTTCCCAAAGTGCCGGCACATAAGGAACGTCCCCAAGTGCCGGCTACAGCGGCAGGTTTTGGCCGAGCATGGCTATGGCGCTCATCAGGACCAGCATGCCGGCAGCGTAGGGCAGCACCGCGCCCAGGAGTTCGGCATCCTTACCGCGCACGTGCACGGCGGCAAGACCAATGGCGAGGGTCTGCGGCGAGATCATCTTACCGGCGGCGACGCCCAGGGCGTTCAATGCGACCATCCAGTAGTCGCTCACACCCAGCGCAGTGGCGGCCTGGCTCTGAATGGGACCAAACAGCATGCCCGAGGACGTGCCCGAGCCGGTCACGAACGCACCAACCGCACCAATCCACGGAGCCAGAATCGGGTACAGACCGCCGGCGACCGCAATGCAAAACGCGCTGATCGACGAAATCATGCCGGCATAGCCCATCACCTTGGCGCAGCCCAGCACCGAAAGCATGGTGATGACCGTCGGCATCATCTGTTTGACGGTCGCGGCCAGTACCTCACCCATCAAGCGCGGCGAAGCGCCCTGAATGGCACCGCCGACAAACGCCGCCAGGAAAATCCAGACGCCCGGCGTATTGATCCACGAAAACGTAAGCGTACCGGGATTCTCACCGCAATACACCTGCACATGGCTCGCAAACGGCGCGAGCGCAGCATGTACAGCGGGCACCAGATTAGACGTGCCTAGCAGCAACACAAAAATCAGGATGAAGCACGACCAGGCCGAAAGCGCCGACTTAACGGTGAGCTTCTCCCCCGCCTCGATATTCATGTGAAAGCGTGCGTCCAGATGCCCCGACTTCTCGGCACGCATGGCAAGCGCAGCGGTCAGCGCGAGCGAAACGATGGATCCTACGACCACGGCCAGCTCGGGGCCCACAAACATGGCAACGACCAGAGCCGCGCCGACAAACGACACGCCGGAGAGCAACGCCACGCCGGCAACACCGTGCAGACGCTCGCCCACACTCGCGGCATTGCCCTGGTCATCGGCAACACGGCCCGCAACCAGCACAATAAATAGCGGCATCACCACAAAGAACGGTGCGAGCTGCACCAGCTGAACGATCGCTAGGTGAAGGGAATCCAAACCCACCAGGTCGGCAACGGACACCGTGGGGATGCCGATGGAGCCGTAGGGCGTGGGCACGCCGTTGGCCAGCAGGCAGATGAGCACGGCAGGCACGGCCTCAAAGCCCAGGCCCGCGAGCATGCCGGCGGGAATGGCGACAGCGGTACCGAAGCCGGCCATGCCCTCCATAAAGCCACCGAAGCACCAAGCCACGAGCAGCGCCAGCAGACGGCGGTCGCTGCTGATGGAGGTGATCATGCTGCCGATCACGTCCATGGCGCCCGTACGAACGCACAGGTTATACGTGAACACCGCGGCGATGATCACCAGGACGATGGGCCACAGAGCCATCAAAAAACCTTCGAGCGAGGCGGTCGCGATCTGCGCTGCCGGCAGGTGCCACCATGCGAAGGCAAGCAAGCACGAAAGGACAAACGATCCGATAGCGGCCTTCCAAGCTGGCCATTTAAAGCACAGCAGCATCACGACCAGCCAAATAATCGGCACAAGAGCCAGTAAGAATGCGGCGACGTCCATAGGTAGAAGCTCCTTGGTACCGCGTGGGCGGCATCGGGGGTGTCACAAAACTTCAACAGGATACCGCACGTTTACCGACAAATTACAGCCGCCCGCCGAAATTATTGAACAATCCGTTCAAAAACACGAGCGAACACCGTCGCGTCTATACTAAAGCGCAGCAATAGAAAGGACTCCGCTTTGAGCATCACGCCCCTCGATAGCGTTCGCCGCGCCATCGCCCGCCGCAACGGCGTCGCCGACCCCACCGTATCGGGCGGGGCACCCAGCCAGGGCGGTCGCATCGAGAACGGCCTGTTCCCGGCCTCGCACACCGCCGAGGAGCTCGCTCGCATCCAGGAGCTGAGCCAGCGCAACGCCGGCGGGCCCGATAGCAGCCAAGCCACACGTCGTCGGCGCGAACGCGATCGGGAGCCCGGCCCCGTTCGCCGCATGGTCAACGCTTGGTGGAACCGTCTGCTCGGCGCCGTCTACGGCGGCGGCTTCTCCATGCAGGAAGCGGAATACGAGGAGCACGCCACCAGTCGCGACTATCTTTGGAACACCCTCGGCACCGCCGTGTGGGGCTTGGCGTTTCCGCTGCTCACCATCGTGTCTACGCAGCTCGTGGGAGCAGAAGAAGCAGGCAAATTCTCCATCGCCTTTGTCACCGGCACGCTCATCATGATCGCGTGCAACTATGGTGTGCGCAATTTTCAGGTCTCGGACATCGACGAAACGACGTCCTTTGCCTCCTACCAGCTCAACCGCTGGCTTTGCGGAGCGCTCGCCCTAGGCTGCGGCCTCATGTACAGCAGCGCCCGCGGCTATGACGCGCAGATGGCGACGATCGGCCTGGGCGTCTACCTGTATAAGGTGATAGACGGCGTCGCCGACGTGTACGAAGGCCGCCTGCAGCAGGCCGACAAGCTCTACTTGGCTGGCATGAGCCAAACGCTACGCTCCGTCGGCGTCATCGCGGTCTTCAGCGTGGCGCTGCTCCTCACGCGCAGCATGCCCATCGCGGCCATGGCCATGGGCGTCACCGCGATCGCCTCGCTCGTGCTGGTCACCGCGCCGCTTGCCCTGCTCGAGACCGAAAAATCGCGCCGCGTGAGCCTGCGCGAGGTCGGCCACCTGTTTGTCCAGTGCGCTCCACTCTTTGGCGCGCTATTCCTGTTCAACCTTATCGAGGCATGCCCAAGCTTGTGATGGAAGGCACACTGGCCTACAAATACCAGCTGTACTTTAATGCCCTGTTTTTTCCGGCTCAGGCTATTCTGTTGAGCATTGGATTTATCTATAAACCGCAGCTCCTACGCTTGTCGAGCATTTGGGCAACTCCTCGCAAGCGTCGTCGCTTTGACCTAATTATTGTTGCCGTTATGGCGCTGATCGTGGTCATCACCGGCGTGTGCGCCGCATTTATGGCAGGTCCCGGTATTCCCCTCATGAGCTTTATGTACGGCCTCAGCTTTGAGCGCTACCGTACGCTGGCGCTGCTAATGGTCCTCGCCGGCGGCGTCACCGCGGCCATCGACTTTATCTACGCCATCATCACGGTGTTGCGCCACGCCGGCGACGTCACCAAGATCTACCTGATCTGCTTCGCCGTAAGCGTAGTGCTGCCGGTGATCCTGATTAAGCTGCTGGGTCTGATGGGCGCTGTGGTGAGCTACCTAGCCATCATGGTCCTACTCCTGGTGCTACTGATTATCGAGTACGCCCACATCCGCCAACGCATTGAGCGCGACCGCAACCCCTACGGCGCCTAATTAGCTGCCCACGGTCACCGGAATTTGCGATGGAATCACCCCGGCTGGGGTCACATTGCGAACAATATGCATCACGCAAAACTAAGTGAGTAGACTTTTACCGAATCCCGCACCACACCGACAAAGCACAAGTCCGTGACCTGCGGTTTTATTGAGGCAAATATGTTGGGTGCTCGGCATTTCCAAAAAAGTCTACTCACTTAGCCGGCGGGCAGCCAAATGATTATTTAAGGCTCTGTTAGACCAGGATTGACATGCCGACCTGCCGGCTAACTCGCCGTCTC
>CABVAY010000045.1 GCA_902496455.1 uncultured Collinsella sp. | reverse complement strand
GCCGCCTCGCCGCGCTAGTTGCGGCGACCGCCTCCGTTGGCGCCCTGACGCCCCTGTGCCGCGCGATTGCGACCGGCAGTGTTCTGCGCGCGGGACATACCGCCGTATCCCTTGCTGCCCTTAGACCCCTTGCCGGCACCACCAGCGCCACCGTGGGCCTTGCCGCCCTTCTTGCCGGTGCCATGCCCGCCGCCGGCAGACGTCTCGCCCGGGCGTGGCGGCACGGGGCGAATCAGGCAATGCTTGGTGTAGCCGATCAGGTCGCGACGGCCAGCCTTTTCCAGCGCCTCGCGTACCAGCTTGTAGTTCTCGGGCTTGCGATACTGGATGAGCGCACGTTGCATGGCCTTCTCGTGCGGGTCGCGCGCCACGTAGATCGGCTCCATGGTGCGCGGATCCACGCCGGTGTAGTACATGCAGGTCGACATGGTGGATGGGGTGGGGTAGAAGTCCTGCACCTGCTCGGGCATGTAGCCCATGTCGCGCACGGCTTCGGCAAGGTCCACAGCTTCCTTCATCGTCGAGCCGGGGTGGCTCGAGATCAGATACGGCACCACGTACTGCTTGAGTCCGTATTCGTGATTCAAGCGTTCAAATTTACGGCAGAATGCGTCGTAGACAGCTCGGCTCGGCTTGCCCATCACGGACAGTACCGCGTCGCTCACGTGCTCGGGCGCTACGCGCAGCTGGCCCGAGACATGGTGTTCCAGCAGCTCGCGTAAAAACTCGTCCGAGGCATCGGCCATGGTGTAGTCAAAACGGATGCCGCTGCGCACGAAGACCTTCTTGACGCCCGGCAGCTGGCGCAGGTCGCGCAGCAGCTGCGTGTAGCCGGTCTCGTCGACCACCATGTTCTTGCACACGCTCGGCCACAGGCAGCGCTTGTTCTTGCACACGCCGTGCTTGAGCTGCTTGTCGCAGGCGGGGCGGCTAAAGTTGGCCGTCGGTCCGCCCACGTCGTTGATATAGCCCTTAAACTCGGGATCGCGCGTGAGCAGCTCGGCCTCGCGCATGATCGAGTCGTGGCTGCGCATCTGCAACACGCGGCCCTGGTGGAAGGTGAGGGCGCAAAACGAGCACTCACCAAAACAGCCGCGGTTGGAGCTTATGGAAAACTTGATCTCAGCAAAGGCCGGCACGCCGCCCGCCGCGTCGTAGTCGGGATGCCAATCGCGTGCGTAGGGGAGCTCGGCCACCTCGTCCATCTCGTCGGTGGTGAGCGTCGCCGACGGCGGGTTCTGCACCACGTACACGCTGTTGGGATATGGCTCTACCAGGCGATGCCCGGTGATGGGGTCCATATTCTGCTGCTGCACGTTAAAGCTGCGTGCGTAGTTGAGCTTGTCAGCGGCAAGGTCGTCCCAGCTGGGCAGCAAGTCGTAGTCGTAGACCTCGTCGAGCGAACCCGTGCGGTAAACGGTGCCGTTGATATAGGTAATCTGATCGATGGGCAGCCCCGCGTCGAGCGCGTCGGCGATCTCGACGATCGCGTGCTCGCCCATACCGTAGATGAGGATGTCGGCGCCCGAGTCGAGCAGTACCGAGCGCTTGAGCTTGTCCTGCCAGTAGTCGTAGTGGGCCAGGCGGCGCAGGCTCGCCTCGATGCCGCCGATGATGATGGGGGCGTCCTTGAACGTCTGACGGATGAGATTGCCGTAGACCGTGACAGCTCGGTTGGGACGGCGCCCCTCCTCGCCGCCGGGGGTATAGGCGTCGGTGTGGCGGCGGTGCTTGGTCACCGAATAGTGGTTGACCATGGAGTCCATGTTGCCGGCACTGACCAAAAAGCCCAGGCGCGGCTCACCGAGCACGCTGATGCTGGCGGGATCGGTCCAGTCGGGCTGGCAGATGATGCCCACTTTGTAGCCGTGCGCGTCGAGTACACGGCTGATGATAGCCATGCCAAAGCTCGGATGGTCCACGTAGGCATCGCCGCAGATGTAGACAAAGTCGCACTGGTCCCAGCCGCGCGCATCCATATCGGCGCGGCTGACGGGGAGGAACTTATCGCGGCCCGGGCGCCAGGGGCGGGCAGGCGTCGCTTGGGAATGCTTGGCGCGGGCGACCGTGGCCTGCGCCTTGCCGCCGCGCTTTTGCTGCTGGCCCTGTTTGCCCTGCTGTTCGCGTTGGCTGTTCTGAGCGTGCTGAGGCTTTTTTGCCACGATCCCTCCCGGTGTCTGTATGCTGCACGTAATTGTAACCAGTCTTTTTGGGACGGCGCTAAAAAGACTGGTGGAGTACATGAGCTGGTGAGTGAGAGCGTCGCTGAGCCAGTCGTTTGTTTCCAGACTGTGTATCTGCGCGTTGGAGAACCCGTCTCGCGCGCACGCCATGTTGTCAATGGGTTACAGTATGAACGGCGGTTATGTTTCCGCCAACGCACGAGAGGGTCGTCAACAAGGAGGATGCACGACGATGCAGCGTGCCAAACAGATATCAGAGTCTATTGAGCTGGGCATCATCTTGGCGCTCGCCGGTGGCTTTATGGACGTCTATTCGTACATTGGGCGCGATCATGTTTTCGCCAACGCGCAGACGGGCAACATCTTGCTGGTGGGCGTGAGCATCTCGGAGGGCAATTGGGCACTTGCGGGGCGCTACTTCTTCCCTGTGGTGTCGTTTGCTGTGGGCATTATGCTTGCCGACCTGGTGCACGAGCGGTTTGGCAGCGTGATTCACTGGCGCCAGGTAACGGTGTTCTTTGAAGCCGTTATCTTGCTGGGCGTGAGCTTTATCCCGGGCGGCAATTTCAACCTGCTCGCCAACTGCCTCACCTCGTTTGCCTGCGGTATGCAGGTAGAGAGCTTCCGCAAGATTCACGGTCACGGCATCGCTACGACCATGTGCATCGGCAACTTGCGCAACGCGCTGCAAAACGTGGACGATTACATCATCACCCACAGGCGCGGCTTTTTGGAAAACGGCCTGCTGTATTTCGGCGTGATCTTTACCTTTGTGTTTGGCGCCGTGTTGGGCAACTGGTGCATTGAGCGCATGGGCCTGCACGCCATCGTCGTGGCGAGCTTGCTGCTGTTTGTCGCGTTTGCCATCATGTTCATCGACCGCGAGCGCGACTTGCGCTTACGCTGGAAGGTTGCGGCCGAGGCTTGGAAAGAGGGCTGCCGAAAGTAACCGAATGCGGCAAAGGGGCTGTCCCTTTGCCGCATTATTTTTCATCATCTGTTGAAACGCTTTAACAATTTTGACGTTCTCACGCGTTTTTTTGTTTCAAAAGCGTTAGGATGGGACTCATAGCGTGGGGCGTAATGGGTGCCCCGCACACGATGGGAGGCTATCAATGGCTAATCGTTTCGTTCTCAATACCATCTCTTATCATGGTTCCGGTGCCATCAAGGAGATCCCCGGCGAGCTCCAGCGTCGCGGCTACAAGAAGATCTTCGTCTGCTCCGACCCCGATCTGGTCAAGTTTGGCGTTACCGCTAAGGTGACCGACGAGCTCGACGCTGCCGGCATCGCTTGGAGCCTCTACTCCGAGATCAAGCCCAACCCCACTATCCAGAACGTCAAGGACGGCGTCGAGGCCTTCAAGGCCGCCGAGGCTGACGCTATCGTGACCATCGGTGGTGGCTCCTCCATGGACACTGCTAAGGCCATCGGCATCATCATCAACAACCCCGAGTTCGCCGATGTCCGCAGCCTCGAGGGCGTTGCTCCCACTAAGAACCACGCCGTGTTCACCATCGCTGTGCCGACGACCGCCGGTACCGCCGCCGAGGTGACCATCAACTACGTCATCACCGACCCCGAGAAGGTCCGCAAGTTCGTGTGCGTCGACACCAACGACGCCCCCGAGGTCGCCGTCGTCGATCCCGACATGATGGCCTCCATGCCCGCCGGCCTGACCGCTTCCACTGGCATGGACGCACTGACCCACGCCATCGAGGGCTACACCACCAAGGGCGCCTGGGAGCTTTCCGACATGTTCCACTTTGAGGCCATTAAGCTGATCAGCGAGAACCTGCGCGACTCCGTCGCCGAGGCCAAGTCCGGCCAGCCCGGCTCCGGCCGTGAGGGCATGGCTCTTGGCCAGTATGTCGCCGGCATGGGCTTCTCCAATGTTGGCCTGGGCATCGACCACGCCATGGCTCACACCCTGTCCGCTCACTACGACACCCCGCACGGCGTCGCTTGCGCCATGCTGCTGCCGATCGCCATGGAGTTCAACAAGCCGGTTTGCGCTGAGCGCCTGGCCAAGGTTGCCGTCGCCATGGGCGTTGACACCACGGGCATGAGCACCGCCGAGGCCGCCGATGCCGCCATCGCCGCCGTCAAGCAGCTTTCCGCCGACGTGAACATCCCGCACGTCTGTGAGGCCATGAAGGCTGACGAGATCGAGGTCCTGGCCAAGGACGCCATGGCCGACGCCTGCTTCCCGGGTAACCCGCGCGAGGCAACGCTCGACGACGTCATCGAGCTCTTCAAGAAGATCTGCCCGGCTGCCTAACTTGGTTCGGCGGGCCCCTGCCCGTTAGCCCCACAATCGTCCTCGGACATGTCGGAAGCCCCCGCTGCGCACTTCGTGCGGCGGGGGCTTCCTCCGTCCTGCGGAAAGATTGTGGGGCTAACGGGCAGGGGCCCGCCGGCTCGTTATCGTGGCGGGCGCAGTTCTGGGGAGCTCGAGGGTCATCTCGCTAGGTAAAAAGATGGTTCGCGGTGGTATTGTTGCTGTGGGTTTAATTCGATATGAAAGGGTGACTTTGGTGTCCAAGATGGATTCTACGCTCTCCTATATTACTGACCAGTTGAAGGCGCTTACCTCGATTGCTTCGCCTACGGGCTATACCCGTGCGGCGACTGATTACCTGATGGAAACGTTGCGCGATATGGGCTTTGGCCCCGAGCGTTCCAATAAGGGCAACGTGTTGGTCGAGCTTGGCGGCGAGGGCGAGCCGCTTGTGTTGGCGAGCCATGTCGATACCCTTGGCGCCATGGTGCGCTCCATTAAGGACAATGGTCGCCTGCGTCCCACGACGCTTGGTGGGCACCAGTGGTCTACGGCCGATGGCGAGAACTGCACCGTCTACACGCGTGACGGCAATGTGTACACGGGTGTGGTCCTCAATACCGAGCCCTCGGCGCACGTGGCCGACGAGCCGGTCAAGACCATCGAGAAGAACATGGAAATCCTGCTCGATGAGAATGTCGACAGCAAGGACGATGTGCTTGAGCTGGGCATTCAGACCGGCGACATCATCGCTATGGATCCGCGTACCACGGTGACGGAGAGCGGCTACATCAAGAGCCGCTTCCTGGATGACAAGCTGTCGGCGTCGATTCTGCTGGGTCTGGCCCGCGCCGTTGCTGACGGCGAGGTGTCGCTTTCGCGCAAGGTGTCCCTGCTCTTTACCGTGTACGAGGAGGTCGGCCACGGCGGCGCCTTCGTGCCGGCCGACACGCGCGAGATGATCAGCGTTGACATGGGTTGCGTGGGCGACGACCTGGGCTGCACCGAGCGCATGGTGTCGATTTGCGCCAAGGATTCGGGCGGTCCGTACAACTACGACCTGGTAACCACGCTGTCCAACATCGCGCGCGAGCTGGAGCTCGATTACGCCATCGATGTGTACCCGCACTACGGTTCGGACGTCGAGGCCACGCTCTCGGCCGGCTACGACATTCGCCATGGTCTGATCGGCCCCGGCGTGTACGCGAGCCACAACTACGAGCGCAGCCACATCGACGGCGTGCGCAACACCTACGAGCTGGTTCGCGCCTACGTTCAGCGCTAACGATGCAGCGGCCTCGGCTGATACAGTAGTACCGACCGAGGCCGTCCTCTCTAAGTTGCGGTGAAATAGGGACTGTTTGGCGGTTTTAAACGTTTAAACAGTCCCTATTTCACCGCAACTTATGAAGGGGATGGGACTACTTGATGGCGGCAGTCACCGTGCCCCCGCCGAGGACGATGTCGCCGCGGTAGACTACAACGGCTTGGCCGGGGGCGATGGCTCGCTGCGGCTCGTCAAAAGTCAGCAGCATTTGCCCGTCTTCGCCGCGCGTAAGGGTCGCTGCCTGGTCTTTCTGACGGTAGCGGTGCTTGGCGCCCACGCGAATGCCGCCGGCATCGAGCCCTGCTTCCATGCGGTCGGCGGGGGCGCTCCAGATCCAGTCGTTGGCCGTGAGCGCTGTGGCCGTCAGGTCCTCGGCCTCGCCCAGATGCACGGTGTTGTTGACGGTGTCGACGCCCGTCACATACACGGGATGCGCCATCGCGACGCCCAAGCCCTTGCGCTGGCCGATGGTATAGCGCAACGCGCCGTTATGGCGTCCGACCACGCTGCCGTCGCGCCACACAATGTCGCCCGGTGCAGCGGCATGTCCGCAGCGGTGCTCGATATAGCCCGCGTAGTCGCCGTCTGGAATAAAGCAGATATCCTCGCTTTCGGCCTTCTTGGCGTTGATGAAGCCCTGCTCGGCGGCAATGCGGCGCACGTCGTGCTCCTTGTCCAGGCCTGCCAGCGGAAAGATTGTGCGTGCCAGGCGCTCCTGCGTAAGCGAATACAAAAAGTAGCTTTGGTCCTTCTTGGGGTCCTCGCCACGGTACAGCTGCCAGGTGCCGTCGGACGCCTGGCTCGTTTTGGCGTAGTGACCTGTGGCGATGTAGTCGCAGCCCATATCGAGCGCTGCATCGAGCAACGCGCCAAACTTAATATGGCGGTTGCAGATGATGCACGGGTTGGGCGTCAGTCCTTCCTGGTAGGCAGTCACGAAGCGCTCGATAACGTTGCGGTCGAAGGTCTGCTGCAGGTCGAGCACATGGTGGGGTATCCCCAGGCGCTCGGCGACAGCCTTTGCATCGGCGATGTCGCGGTCGACCTTACTCATGCCCGTGACGGGATCGGGCGCGGGGCAGGTGAGGCGCATGGTGGCGCCGACGCATTCGTAGCCCTGGCTTTTGAGCAGGTACGCGGTCACGCTGGAATCGACGCCGCCGCTCATGGCGACGAGCACGCGCTTGTTGTGCATGGGGAGGTTCTCCTTGGTGGCATGTGGCCAAAAAAGAAAAGCGGCGCGGGAGGCTGGTTCCGCGCCGCAGACATTGTAGCAAGTTCGGACGTCTCGTGGGACACCCTGATTGGATGGGCTCAGACTGCCGGGAGAGAGGAGACCGGCTCGTCCGTGGGCTCAACCTATGGGCGACAGGCCCTTAGTCCTGGAAGAGCGCCGTGGACAGGTAGCGCTCACCGGTATCGGCGAGCAGCGCCACGATGGTTTTGCCCTCGTTTTCGGGGCGCTTGGCCAGCTGCAGCGCGGCCCACACGGCGGCGCCGGACGAAATGCCCACGAGCACGCCCTCCTTGTGGCCCACGGCGCGGCCGGTGGCAAAGGCGTCGTCGTTCTCGACGGGGATGATCTCGTCATAGACCTGGGTGTCGAGGACGTCGGGCACAAAACCGGCGCCGATACCCTGGATCTTGTGCGGGCCGGCCTGACCCTTAGAGAGCACCGGGGAAGTGGCGGGCTCGACGGCGACAACCTGAATCTCGGGGTTCTGCTCCTTGAGGAACTCGCCCACGCCGGTCACGGTACCACCGGTGCCGACGCCGGCGACGAAGATGTCGACCTTGCCGTCGGTGTCATTCCAGATCTCGGGGCCGGTCGTGGCCTTGTGGATGGCGGGGTTGGCGGGGTTCACAAACTGGCCGGCGATGATGCTGTTGGGCGTCTCCTTCTGCAGTTCCTCGGCCTTGGCGATGGCGCCCTTCATGCCCTTGGAACCGTCGGTGAGCACGAGCTGTGCGCCGTATGCCTGCATAAGCTTGCGGCGTTCGACGGACATAGTCTCGGGCATGGTGATGATCACCTTGTAGCCGCGAGCCGCCGCCACCGAGGCGATGCCGACGCCGGTGTTGCCGCTCGTGGGCTCGATGATGGTGTAGTCGCCGCCGCGCACGAGCTTGCCGGCCTTCTCGGCCTCGTCGATCATGCTCTTGGCGACGCGGTCTTTAACGGATCCGGCGGGGTTGAAGTATTCCAGCTTGACGAGCACGCGGGCCTTGAGGTCCTCATCGGCCTCAAAGTGAGTGAGCTCCAGAAGCGGAGTGTGGCCGATAAGCTGATCGATGGACGTGTAAACATTGCTCATGGTGAACCTCCAAAGTGTTCAAATGACTGGATACCGTGTGGTTTTACGGTGTGTATAGCAGCGAAACCCACAAACCTTATGGGTTGTTCGTTTTGCTGTTGGCAAGCATAGTAGACAGTAAAGCCTAGTAACGCAATAGGAAATAGAAGATTATTACGAGTCGATTAACCATCTTGACCGGAACGGGTATTTTCAAAACCAATTTTTCGGCTAGAATTTCTACGGACTAAATGACCGAAAGGCAGCACTATATATGTTGGTTTCTACTAAGGGCAGATATGCCCTGCGCGTTATGGTCGATCTGGCCGAGCACCAGGCGGCCGGTCGCATCCCGCTCAAAGAGATCGCGGCGCGACAGGGGATTTCCGAGAAATATCTCGAGAACATCTTGGCTACGCTCGTGCGCGCCAACATGCTTTCGGGTATGCGTGGTAAGGGCGGCGGCTATGTGCTCACGCGCCCGCCTGAGCAGTACACGGTGGGCGAGATCTTGCGCCTGACCGAGGGCAGTCTGGCGCCGGTCGCCTGCCTGGATGGCGACTGCAAGGGTTGCTCGCGTTCGGATGAGTGCCCCACGCTCGACGTGTGGAAGAACTTGGACAAGCTCATCAACGACTACCTCGACGGCGTGACGCTCGATCAACTTGTCGCTCCCAACCATGGCTACGACTACGTCATCTAACCCACACCTGCATTTGGGGACGGGGTAGAAATGGTAGATCCTCTCGTCCTTTGAGACTTGGCAAATAAGAAGGCCGCCCATTTTTGCGATGGGCGGCCTTTGTTTTGGGTCGATATGACGGTTCGTATTGAACAGTTCTAGCCCTCGGCGATGCTGTCGAGAATGCTGCGCATGATGGATACCAGGATGCTGCCCATAAAGGCCGATCCAAAGCCGGCAATGGAGATACCCGCGCCCAGCAGATTGACCGACAGGTAACTGGCCAGCTCAAGCATAAAGCTGTTGACTACGAGCTGAAAAATACCAAGCGTGATAATAGTGAGCGGCAGCGAGATGACCGTCAGGAACGGCTTGACGAGCGAGTCAACGATGTTGAGGAACAGTCCCACGAAGGCAAAGCAGACCCAAGCCTCGGCAAAGCCGAAGGGTTGGATACCGGGGACGAGGAACGTGGCGATCGCGATGGCGATCGAGGTGAAGAGCCAGTTAAGCATAAAGCGCATGGCGTGAATCCTTTCTTGCGCCGGGGTTGCTGGCGTCGCGTGAAGCGGCTTGCGGCGGCGACCTGGATGGTTGCGCGGGCGCGCCGCGGTGTTTGGGCGCCCATTGTCTCAAATATTCGTGGAGCTTACGTGCGCATATGGTTTCTAAACGGCGTTCGTCCTGAAAAACGCGCCGCTGGCAGAGAGTCTTGTCGCTTTAGTTTGGTGGTGTGCTACACTGCTACGGGCAAAAGCCACAGGCGTTGCCCTATTGCATAGAACGGGCGAACGATGCCCGATGTCAGTATCAACTTCGATGCCTTTTGGCGGGTTTGGCGGTGATCGATGAATATCGAGAACATGTTTGACAAGCCTGATGTCAAGCAGCTGGTCCACGCATTTAGCCTTTTGGACGACGAGAAGGATATCCAAGCGTTTTTGACCGATATCTGCACGCCGCGCGAGATTTGCGACCTTTCTCAGCGTTTGCAGGTTGCGCGCTATTTGGACGAGGGCGAGCCTTATGTTGAGGTTCAGGCCCGTACCGGCGCTTCGTCCACCACGGTGAGCCGCGTTTCAAAGGCGCTCAACGGCGAGTACGGTGGCTATCGCAAGATCCTCATCAAGTTGGAGGATGGCGAGTAGGCCGGCGACAAAAACGAATTGTGCAAAACCGCTCCTCCGGGGGCGGTTTTTATATGCCCGCAATCGGCTGGTTCGTTGGGGTCAGGTTGCTTTGTACCAAAAGATGGAGCTGTGGTGGCAATGTGTCCGCGTGGGCGGGTAGGATGGATGCATTGATTATTGCGAACAGTTTGAGCGGAGGACCATGCCTGTTCGAATCTATACCACCAATGCCGGCACGGATTTGAGCGATGCCGAGTCGGCGCTGCTTGCCGACCTTATTGTCCGCCACGGGCGTGCCGTGTTGCTGGCACCTACGTTTGCCGAGCTCGACCTGTGCCGTCATGATGCGGCGGAAGCCGGCGTTTCGCTGGGTATCGACTACAAGACGTCTACATCGTGGCTTCGCTCGCTTTGGGAGCTTTTGGGCGACGGGCGCGGTTTCGTCGACAACCTGCAGCGCCAGATGCTGTTCTCGGACATGGTCACGCGTCTCGACGATGCCGACCTGCAGCCGCTTTCGCGCAGCCAGGGCACAGTGCGCATGCTCGCGCGCATGGCCCGCGACGTGTTGCCGGGCGTTGCGGGGACGGGTGCCGAACGATGCCGTGGCGACAACTGCCAGCCTGAGCCAAAAAGCGATGCCGAGGCTCGTGTGTTCGAGCTTTTGCGCGCCTACGCGGGCGGTTTGGACCGTCGAGATATGGTTGAGCCCTGCGAGGCAGCTGACATTATGACCAGTGTCCTGGCCGATAGCCTGCCGGCGTGCACTCGCGCCGTATGCGTGCGCGGTATCACGTCGTTTACGCACGGTCTGCTCGAGCTGCTGTCTGCCGTGGCGAACAATGGGGGAGAGGTCGTCGTGCTGCTTGCCCGCGAGCAGGCAGCGATGCGCGAGGAGCTTGCCACGGCATTTGATGCCCGCGATGTGTTGTTTGAGATCGCGCCGCTAGGGGAGGGTGTCGGCGCGTCTGATGCCGCTTACGGGACCGCCGCTCAGCCTGCCTTTATTGAGGTCGCTGGTCCCCATGCCCGTGCTCATGCTTATGCGGACGCAATTGATGATCTGGTAAAAACGTGCCGGGGTTCCGAGGTCGACGGCGCTTCTGCCGACCCCGTGCGCGTGCTCGTTGTTTCTGCCCGGGCACCCCAGCTGTTCGGCGAACTCGCCTCTCGTCTGGCGGCGCGTCACATTGCGGCCGAGACGACTGAGTTCACGGCGTTTTCCCAGTCCATCGCGGGCAGGCAGTTTACGGCGCTCGCCAACCTGATCGAGCGTATGAAAGCCGCCGACGAGGGCACCGCTTCCAAGACCGAGTGGTGGCCCGCTTCAGAGCTTACCGACTGGATTTATAGCCCGCTTTCGGGTGCCGACGCCGCGAGCGCCCGCGGCTTCGACAAGAACATGCGCCTGTCGCGCAACAAAACCACTGCGGGCGTCAAGAGCCTGCTGCAGAGCGTGCAGGGCCAGGTGAGGGGCGCCCGCAAGGCCGCTAGCGAAGATAACTGGTTTAAGAACGTGCCATGCGTGGTCTCGGACGTGTTTCAGGCGCTGTGGCGCGACAAACCCGTGACGGCGCTCAAGGCCATGCTCGCCGTTGCCGAGGCGCTGCCCGATCGCGCCCTAGGCGGCCTTGACGGCCAGGCCCGTCGCCAGGCAGAGACGGCTCTGCTGCGTCATGTCATCGACATCCTTATGAACGATGCTCGCGCACTCGACGTGTCGCAGGCCGCGACCGTGCCGGTTCTCGACGGCGTTCGAACCAAGGTGGACAAGCGCAGTACCGCTTACGATTACGCGACCTACGAGGTCGATCGCACGCCACGGGCACAAGTGCGCTTCGTGTCGCTTGCCGTTGCGTCGGTTTTGCGTCCTGGCGGCTACGATGCCGTGCTGTTTGCCGATGTCGACCTGGACAGCTATCCGCTTTCGCACGAAGAGGGCCCGCTTGCCACATTGACGGCCGAGCTGCGCCGCGACGGCGTGTCTTTGGAGCCCGCCGCCCTGTTGCGCGTGCGCTTTGGTCGTGCGATGCAGGCGGCGAGCGGTCCGGTCGCGCTCGCCCGCGTGACGCACGATCGCCAGGCGCGCGAGTGCTACCCGGCAGCCGTATGGACCGAGCTGCGGGCACATGCCGAGGCCGCTGGCGCTGCCAAGCCCACGCGCGTGGGCGAGGGCGATATCATCGCCGACTTTGATCCCGCTGCAGGCGAAGATTTTAGGCGCGAGCGCGTGACCTGCGAAGCTCCTCAGCATCTGAGTGCCGAGGCCGTGCCGTATTTGGTCCTGCGCCGTCGCGATGGCGAGGGTGAGGACGCGCCGCTCGTGCCGCGTCTGACGTCCGCCTCGCAGATCGAGGCCTATTCTACCTGCCCACTGTGCTGGTTCGTGTCGTATCGCGTCAAGCCCCAGTCGATCGACGCGGGCTTTGGCAACATGGAGAAGGGCAACTTTGTCCACGACGTGCTGGAGCATCTGCATGCCCGTCTGCCCCAAGAGGGCATGGAGCGCGTGACGCCCGAGAATCTGCCGCGTGCACAGGAGCTGCTGCACGAGGTCTTTGACGAGACGTTGGCCGAGCACGCCGGCAAGCGCGGCACGGAGGGCCCGCTGGTGCCGCTCTCTGCGGTGGAGGAACGCCAGGTGGCCGAGATCTTGCCGCAGCTGGAGGGTGTGCTTGCCTACGAGTCCGAGGCACTTGCCCCCTTTGCCCCGCGCTACCTGGAGTTCGCCTTCAACGAGCTCAAGGTCGAGTATGCCGGTTGGCCGCTTGGCGGGCGCATCGACCGCGTGGACGTGGACGCCGAGAATCGTGCCGTGGTGATCGACTACAAGCATCGCACGGGCGTTGAGGAGTTTAAGCTCGCCGACCCCACGGTGCGTGACGAGGAATCGGGCACGGCGCCCATCGACGACCCGCGCTGGTTGCCACCACATACCCAGACGCTCATCTACGCCCAGGCCATGCGCCGAGCGCTGGATTTGGACACCCGCGCGGCGCTCTACTTTTCGACCAAGGGCGGCAAACCGGCGTTGCGAGGCGCAGCGAGTGCCGAGCTGCTCGAGGAGGAGCGTGGTGACGGTCGCATCCCGGGCCTTAAGAAAGGTTTCCCCGGCGAGGGTGGCAGCATGGACTTCGACGCCCTGCTCGATCGCGTGGAGACCGGCATCGCCGAGCGTCTGCGCGAGCTCGAGGCGGGCAACGTTGCCGCCGTCGACCCGACGTCGGCTCAGGCCGCGCATGCGCGCTGCTCGTATAACCACGAAGGAACGTTTGTAAGGAGGGACGTGTAGACCATGGATCTTTCGACTTTGATGCCGCAACAGCTGCAGATCGTCAAAACGCTCGACCGTCCGCTGTTTGTCTCGGCGGGC
>CABVAY010000044.1 GCA_902496455.1 uncultured Collinsella sp. | reverse complement strand
TCCGTCGGTATCTACAAGACATGCGCGGGCCTAAGAATCAAAAAGCCCCGCCGGCCCTTGTAGGCACGGCGGGGCGGGCAAGCGGCTATGGGCAGCAGGCTTAGAACAGGCCGGTGATGTTGCCGTCGTTGTCGACGTCGATGTTCTCGGCCGCGGGCACCTTGGGCAGGCCCGGCATGGTCAGGACGTTGCCGGTCAGCGCGACCACAAAGTGGGCACCGGCGGAAACCTTGAGCTCACGCACGGTGATGCGAAAACCCTCGGGAGCGCCCAGCGCCTTGGCATTGTCGCTAAAGCTGTACTGCGTCTTGGCCACGCACACCGGCAGGTTGCCAAAACCGTTCTCGCGCAGCTCGGCGAGCTGGCGCTTGGCAGCCGGCGTAAAGTCAACGCCGTCGGCGCGGTAGACCTTGGTGGTAACGGCCTCGAGGGCGTCGGCCACATCGGCACCGTCCTCGTAGGCAAACTTGAGCTCGCTCGGCTGCTCGATCAAGCGCATGACCTCATCGGCCAGGTCGAGCGCGCCCTCGCCACCCTTAGCCCAAACCTCGGACAGCTTAACGTTGACACCGAGCTTCTGGCACTCGGACTCGATGAGCTCGAGCTCGGCCTCGGTGTCCGTCGGGAAGCGGTTGATGGCGACCACGCAGGGCAGACCGTAGACATTCTGAATGTTGTCGACGTGACGCAGCAGGTTGGGCATGCCGGCCTTGAGAGCCTCGAGGTTCTCCTCGTTGAGGTCGGCCTTGGCGACACCGCCGTTGTACTTAAGCGCGCGGGCAGTGGCGACGACCACGACAGCGCTGGGGCGAACGCCCGTCATGCGGCACTTGATGTCGAGGAACTTCTCGGCACCCAGGTCGGCACCAAAGCCGGCCTCGGTAATGGCGACATCGCCAAAACGCATAGCCATACGCGTGGCCATGATGGAGTTGCAGCCGTGGGCGATATTGGCGAAGGGACCGCCGTGGACAAACGCGGGCGTACCCTCGAGCGTCTGCACCAGATTGGGCTTGAGCGCATCCTTGAGCAGTGCGGCCATAGCTCCCTGGGCCTTAAGGTCGCGTGCGCGGACGGGCTCGCCGGCATAGCTGTAGCCGACAACGATCTCGCCCAAGCGCTCCTTAAGATCGTTAATGCTCGTGGCCAGGCACAGAATCGCCATGACCTCGGAGGCAACGGTGATATCGAAGCCGTCCTCGCGCGGCACGCCCTGGGCCTTGCCGCCAATACCGTCGATGACATGGCGCAGCTGACGGTCGTTCATATCGACAACACGCTTCCAGGCGATGCGCTTAACGTCGATGCCGAGCTGGTTGCCCTGCTGAATATGGTTGTCGAGCATGGCAGCCAGCAGGTTGTTGGCGGCACCGATGGCATGGAAGTCGCCAGTAAAGTGCAGGTTGATGTCCTCCATGGGGATGACCTGAGCCCAACCGCCACCGGCGGCACCGCCCTTCACGCCAAACACGGGACCGAGCGAAGGCTCGCGCAGGGCCACGGCGCTCTTGACGCCGCGACGACGCAGACCGTCGGCCAGGCCGATGGTCGTGGTGGTCTTTCCCTCGCCTGCGGGCGTGGGATTGATAGCGGTCACGAGGACAAGCTTGGCCTGGTGGTCGGTCGGCTCGTTGAGCAGGGAATAGTCGACCTTTGCCTTGTAAAAGCCGTACGGAATCAGATGCTTAACGTCGACGCCGGCGTTCTTGGCCACCTCGGTAATAGGCAGCGGCGTAACAGAACGTGCGATTTCGATGTCAGTAGGCATGGGCGGTCCTTTCGTTACCGGATGAGAAAAAGACCAATCCAGCATAGCACGCGCGCGCAATGGTAAAACGCCCGCAACCGACGAACGGCGATATGTTTACCCGATACCCAGCGATAGCCTACAAACCCATCCTAAACGGTCGGTTCAATACCCAAATGCTCGAATGTGCGAAGCGTTGCCTGGCGACCCTGCGGTGTGCGAATCATCAATCCGCACTGCAGCAGATAGGGCTCGTAGACATCCTCAAGCGTACCCGGGTCCTCGCCCACCGCACTGGCAAGCGTGGTCAAGCCAACGGCACGGCCGGAGAACGTCTTGGCAAGCGTCTCCAAGATTCGAATGTCCATCCAGTCCAGACCAAGCTCGTCGATCTCGAAGAACTCGAGCGCCTGACGGCAGATATCGAGCTCAATAGGCCCGTTGCCGCGCACCTGCGCGTAGTCGCGCACGCGCTTGAGCAGACGGTTGGCAAGACGCGGCGTGCCACGCGAACGCGAGCCGATCTCGAGTGCGCTGGGATGGTCGATCGTCACACCCAGAATGGTCGCCGAGCGTGTCACGATCTGGGCGAGCTCCTCAACGGTGTAGTAATCCAGGCGATATGAAATGCCAAAACGGTCACGTAGCGGGCCGGTCAACATGCCCGAGCGAGTCGTTGCCGCCACCAACGTGAACTTGGGGATGTCCAGGCGAATCGAGCGCGCCGCCGGACCCTTGCCGATCACGATATCGAGCGCAAAGTCCTCCATCGCAGGATACAGGACCTCCTCGACCGAGCGGTTGAGGCGGTGGATCTCGTCGATAAACAGCACGTCGCCCGGTTGCAGGTTGGTAAGGATGGCAGCCAGGTCGCCGGTGCGCGCGATGGCTGGACCGCTCGTCGTCTTAATCTGAGCGCCCAGCTCGTTGGCGATAACCGTAGCCAGCGTGGTCTTGCCCAGACCCGGAGGGCCCGAGAAGATCACGTGGTCGAGCGTCTCGCCGCGGCTCTGCGCCGCCTCGATGAGCACGCGAAGGCTCTGCTTGATATGCTCCTGACCGCAGTAGTCATCCAAGCGCTGGGGACGCAGGGTACGGTCGACATCGAGGTCCTCGGGCGTCAGCTCCGAGCCCACCATGCGCTCACCGTGCGCCATGGATGCCGCCGGCGAGTTGCCGGGCGTCGCCCACAGGTCCTGAGAGTCATCGGCTTCCCACATCACGCATCCATTCCGAGTCGCTTAAGCGCCGCGCCGAGCAGATCCTCGACACGCATATCCTGCCCATCATACCCGCTCAGGGCAACCTCGGTCTCCTGCGGGCTAAAGCCCATGGAGAGGAGCGCCGCGCGGGCGTCGTCGATCGCCGAGGGAACGGCGGCAGGGACCGGCATCGCAACCTGGCCGGGAATCACGTCGACCGGAACAAAGCCCTTGTCCTTGGCAAAGGTACTCTTGAGCTCCAAGATGAGGCGCTGAGCGGTCTTTTTGCCCACACCAGGCACCTTGGCCATGCCCTTGTCATCCTCGGCCATTACCAGGGAATACAGCTGTCCCACGGTATAGGTGGAAAGCACGGCAAGCGCCAGGCGCGGACCAACGCCCGAGACGGAAACGAGCCGATCAAACATCGTGCGCTCGTCCTTGGAGGCAAAGCCAAAGAGCGTCATGGCGTCCTCGCGCACCTGCATGCGGGTATAGAGGCGAACCTCACCGCCGGGCGTAGGCAGCGTGGCGGCAGTGCTGCCCGAAATACCGAGCTCAAAGCCCACGCCCGATACATCGACGACGGCCGAGCTCATCGTGGCCTCGACAAGCGTTCCATGGAGCTGGGAGATCATCAGTATCCGGTTCCTCTCTGTTGATAGAACTCGCCGCCGGTAAGCGCCCGGGTGCGGCTTAGGTTAACGTGACAGATGGCGCAGGCCAGCGCATCGGCGGCATGGTCTGGGTGAGGGTCGTGATCGAGCTGCGTGAGCGTACGCACCATGTAGGCAACCTGCCGTTTATCTGCAGCGCCCGTGCCCACCACGGCCTGCTTGATCTGCATGGGCGTGTATTCGCCAATCTCGAGCGCGCATTCCGAAAGCGCCACGAGCGCGGCACCGCGGGCATGCGCCGTGGGGATGGCCGAGCGGACATTAGCGCCAAAGTAGATGCTCTCGATAGCCGCGGTATCGGGACGGTAGCGTTCGACGACGCCCTTGAGGTCGCGGGCGATATGCGACAGGCGCACCGCGAGCGGGCTGCCCGCGCTGGTCTCGATACAACCGTAGGCACGGCAGCGAACCTCGCCACGTCGCTCCTCGATAATCCCCCAGCCCGTATGGGCCAAACCGGGGTCGATACCCAAAATGACCAAGCCGACCTCCCCTCGTCACAAGCACAGCGCAAGGCAAGGCCCCGCGCATCATTCACGAACGTCTGTTCTAGAATAACACAACGGGGCCAAGACGCTTAGTTGAAGTATCGGGGTTGAAAGCGAATCCCATCCCATAGTTAGTTTTGGCTGAAGAATGGGAACTGCCTCGGGTCCACCGGCGGATGCGGCATCGGCGTGCCCTGGGGCCCACCCTGTGGTCCGCCCTGGCCGCCCATCATCTTGTCGATGGCGTCCTGGACCTCGCCCTCGAACTTTTTCATTCCCTCGTGCAAACGACGCTGACCGTCCTCGGAGCGCAGCTCCTCCATCTGCTCGGGCGAAATACCCAACAGCTCGCCCAGTATGCCCATCATCTCGCCGCGCATACGGTCACTCGTGTCGTCGTCGGCAAAGCGGCGCACCTCGGCGCGTGCCAGCGAATCAACCGTCATGCGCTCCTTACCGTTGAGCCCCAGATCGGACCACGCGAGCATGTACGGCCAGGAGCGCTCGACAAATGAACGGGCCGAGACGATCGGCGCCGTCGGTAGCATGCGGCGGGCGGCCTCGCCCTGGCGCACGAGCATCAGCAGCAGCGAGCAGACCTCGGGCTTGGCGGCGGCCATCGGGATGTCGTCGAAAGGTCGATTGCGGTCTACGTGCGACTCAAGCGCACCATCGACCTCGCCCGGCTCAAGCCCGCCAAGCAGCTGTGCCGCACGATCGAGCATGTCAACCGGACCGGCGAGCGTCGAGAGCGCCTGCGCCAGCACACGATCCATGCAATCCTCTACCGCGTTGAGCGTCACGAGCTCTTGGGGCACCACGGCCGAGGCGCGGTTGCGCACGCGTGCCACAAACTCGAGCGTCGACAGATACACATCGCCAAAGGGCGCATAATCGCCCTGGTAGCCACCGCAAAGCGCGGGCGCAGCCAGCGCGTACTCGGTCTTGGAAAGCGGGCTCAGCGCCATAGCGCCCAGCTCGAGCGCCGTATCCTCGAGCATCAGGCCCAGCGCACGCGAACGCAGGCGTTCGGCATCGCCCGCCGACACGTCGCGATCGAGTACGCGCGCCGCATCCGGCGCAGCGCGCTCGACAGTGCGAATGTGCAAGCGCTCGGCGATTGAGCGAACAGCGGAACAACGGGCGGCCTCGGCCTCCTCCTGCGCCGGCGTAAAGATGCGATTGCGCCCCAGCACCAGGCCGATCACATTACGCGGACCCAAGGCATCGACGGCAAGTGCCGCCAACAGGGACGACGGCAAATCGCCCTCGAGCGCCACCACGGCACGCGACGCACCGCGGGCGCGGGCATTGTCGCGCACGGCAAGCACCAGCGCCTGCCACAGCCACTCCTCGGAGCGAAACTGGGGCAGCTCATGGTCCTCCAGGGCATCGAGCATCACGCCGCGCTGAATCTCCTGAACCAGCAGGCTCTCCTCAAAACACGGCGCCTGGGCCACCACGCGACCGCAGTCGTCGAGCACAAACGAACCGCCGGTATACACCGACTCGTCATAGGCACCGATCGGCGCCATGCAGGCAAACCATACGCTGCGCTTGGACGCGATCTTGCGGTAGGCACCGCTGCGCACGGCGGCGACGGCAGCTGTCTCGCGGTCGGTCATGTCAAACGCGTTGAACTGGAAATAGGCAATGAGGTCGACACCGGTCGGCAGCATTTCGAGCTCGCGGTCCAGGTCAAACACCACGGCGCAGCGCACGCCGTCCACGTCAAACACCGGAGGCGCCCAACGCGCGTCGTTGCTCTCGCCACGTTGCAGGGCGATGCTTGTGCGCGCGGGCACCACGCGACCGTCTTTGAGCATCATATAGTCAAGCAGGGGCTGGCCCTCAAACGAAACCGCAGCGGGCACGATGCAGATCATATCGAGCTCTTGGATGCGCTCGGCAACGCCCGTCAGACCCGTCAGCATATCGTGCTCAAAATCGGCAGCGCCCACCAGGCCACCGGGCATGGCGCCCATAAAGAGTGGAGCCGGAACGCACAGCATGCGCGCGCCGCGCTCATGAGCCAGGCGAGCTTGGTCCTCGATGCGGCCGCAAATGCCCTCAATATCACCCAGGCGCATATCGATCTGTGCAAGTGCGAGCTTCATGGCCCAGCCCTTTCCGTCGTAAATCGTCGTTATCGTAGTAAAAGCGCCGGCCGCATAATGCAGCCGGCGCTCGCATGTGCATATGCTAGCTATGATACCCCGAGCGGGGGCGCGCTCCTAGAACGTCGCGGACCACAGCCCATGCAGGTTGCAGTAGGCATAGACGGTACCGGTCTTGGAACCGCCAGCGAAAAACGTCGTGGGCTTCATGCCGGGCTCAAGGTAATGGACCTCCAGGCGGCCCTCGGCCTCAAGCGCGATCCACTCGATGTAGTGCTCGGGCAGCATAGGGTGCTCCGTCGAGCCCACGCGTGCGCGAATGACGTGGCCGTCGCGCTCGATCTCGACAACAGGCACATGCTTCTCGTGCGCCGCGTCCTCGGTGTTCGCCGTCAGCTCCGTGCAGCCGGCAGGGGTCGCAACGCCATCGCCAAGAGCGGCAACGAGCTTGCCGTCGGAGTCCTTAAAGAATTTCGCCATGATGTTCTCCTTTGCTGATGTGCCAATATTCCTGATGCTTCTTATGCCCAAAGGCAGGCGAACCATCCACGGCATGGCAAATGAACACATAACGGGTGAGGCAAGCGGTCGGGCCAGGACGAACCGGTGACCTGGTCCGACCCGGCAGCCCCATCCCGCGCGCAGCTAGCGACCGTCGCCACCGAGCAGCGCCAGAACATCTTCGCGCGTGAACAGCGCCGACGAGATACCATCGCCGCCGAGCACGCTGTTGACCAGATCGCGTTTGGACTCCTGCATCTGCATAATGCGTTCCTCGATCGTGTCCTTGGCGATGAGCTTGTACACGGTCACGGTGTGCTGCTGGCCAATGCGGTGGGCGCGGTCGGTCGCCTGGTCCTGTGCCGCCACGTTCCACCACGGGTCGTAGTGGATGACCACGTCGGCAGCCGTCAAATTGAGGCCCACGCCGCCCGCCTTGAGCGAAATCAAGAACACCGGTACCTCGCCCGCCTGGAACTGAGCAACCATCTTGGCGCGGCTCTCCTTGGATGATGCGCCCGTGAGCTTAAGAAAGGCGATATCCTCCTTGGCCAGGCGCTTGCCGATGATATCGAGCATGCCCGTAAACTGGCTGAACAGCAAGATGCGGTGACCGCCGTCGAGCGCGCCGTGAACGAGCTCCATGCACGTATCGAGCTTGGCGCTTCCCGCCTTGTAGTCCGCGTAATGCAGACGCGGGTCGCAGCAGATCTGCCGCAGCTTGGTGAGCTCGGCAAGTACCTTGAGCTTGTCTTTCTTAAACTCCCCCGCCTCGCGGTGCTGCACCTGCTGGGCGATGCGGTCCTGGTTGGCCAGGTAGAGCTTGCGCTGCTCGCCGGTAAGCTGCGCCATCACCATGTCTTCGATCTTCTCGGGCAGGTCGGCCACCACGTCTTCCTTAACGCGACGCAGCACAAACGGCGACACGAGCGCCTGCAGACGAGCGGCGCTGTCGCCCTCGGCATGCTCGACGGGACTCTCAAAGCGCTTGGCAAATGAGTCGCGCGTGCTCAGAAGGCCCGGCATCAAAAAGTCGAAGATGCTCCAGAGCTCGGACAGACGGTTTTCGATGGGCGTGCCCGTCAAGGCAAAGCGCACGCCGGCCGGCAGGCGCTTGGCAGCGCGGGCCACCTGGGTGAGCGGGTTTTTAATGTACTGGGCCTCGTCGAGCACCACGCGGGCAAAGTCCTGCTCGACGTATTCGTCGATGTCGCGGCGCATAAGGTCATACGACGTTACCACCACGTTATGCTCGGCCACGCCGGCAATTTGCACGCGGCGTTGAGCCTTGGCACCCACAATGGCGCACACATCAAGCGACGGGGCAAAGCGCTCCAGCTCGGCGGTCCAGTTGTATACAAGCGACGCAGGGCACACCACAAGCGTGGGCTTGGTGTCCCCCGCCTCCACGCGCGCCAGAATGTGCGCGATCATCTGCAGTGTTTTACCCAGGCCCATATCGTCGGCCAAGATGCCGCCAAGGCCCAAATGCTCAAGCGAGCCGAGCCACTGGTAGCCGTCGACCTGGTAGCCACGCAGCGTAGCCTTGAGCGAGGCGGGCACCGTAAAGTCCATCTTGCCGAGCGTGTCCAGGCGCTCGACAGTGCGGCGAAACGCCGCATCGCGATCGGCCTCGAGCGCCGGCGTGCGCGCGAGCATGCTGTCGACAAAAAGGGTGCTCGACGCGGGAAGCGACACGCCATCGAGCAGGTCGACGGCATCGACGCCCAGGTCCTCGGCAAGGCCAAACGCGGCACGAGCGCCCTCGTCCAGGCGCACGATGTCACCCGACGTGAGACGCGCAAACGTCTGGTGACGCTTATACGAATCGAGATAGACAGCAAGGTCAGCCGCCGAAAGCCCGCTCGCACCCAGCTCGACGTCGAGCAAGTTGCTCTTGACGGTGGCGCGCACCGAGAGCTTAGGCGCAGGGCGTACCGAGATCTGGCGCAGGCGGTCGCTGAGCATGACCTCACCCAGCTCGGACAGGGCAGACAGGCCCTCGGTCAGCAAGTGGAACAAGCGGGCGTCATCGCGTTCCTCAAACGCCAGGCCGCCCTCGTAGAAATCGAAGTACAGGGCAGCCGTGTCCATAACGCGAAACTCCGCCACCGTATCGCGGGGCGGAACGCCGGGGCGTTGTTCTTCGAAGGGACTGCCCGGAGCACCAAGACTAAAGAGATCTGCCGACCAATCGCCGTAGGTCACCGTAATCTTGCAGGTCACAAGACCATCGTCGACGCCGATCGCCATGGCAAAGCTCGGCTCGGGCGCCACGGCGTCGAGCGCGGCGGGAGCTGTCAGGTCGGTGTAGTCGCGCAAGATAGGCAGCGCCATGCGGCAGAACTCGCCCACCTGGTCGGCGGCGATATGGACCGGCGTGCGGCAGGGCAACAAGTGCGATAGGAACGGTGCCGCATGCTGGGCAAACGCTGTGTCGGTACGGCGTGCGCGGCGCGTATCGACCAGATAGGCTGCGTCACCAGCGACAAAGCAATACGTATCGGCCGGCAGGCGCAAGTCGTAGCTGCCTCCCGCCGCCGGTGCAATCTTGGCGGCAAGGAGCGGCGGGCGCTTGGCCGGGACTTCGCCCTCCCCCTGCGGCGACGGCTCGACCGCCACCTCGTAGGCGCGATGCGTCGTCGTCCCCCGCGACCAAGCAGGCTCAAAGGACAGGGTCCTGCCACGCAGCAAGTCCAGCACGGACACGACGGAATACTCGGATACCGGCAACTGACGCTCGGCGACAAAACCGCTGCGGGCAAAGTCGTACGATGCCGAGCGCGAACTCGTAATATCGCTCAGGTAGGCGACCGTCATTGCGACAAAGTCGAGCAGCTTCGTCGATACGTCGTCGAATGCCTCGGGCACATGGACAAACGTAAGCTTCTTGCCATAGGAGAACGTACCGCCGCGCACATAGGCATCGGCCATGCCGTCGATATCCTTAACCACGTAGGACACCGAACCGCAGCGAATGCGAAACTCGAGCGCCCAGTTAAAACGATCGGCAAACAGCGGATTGTAGTACGGCACCAGCGAGGGCTCCAGCACTGCCTTGGGCGCATCGGGGTCAATGGTGCTGACGAACTTGCGACGCATAGCCACGAGCTCGTCCATGCGCGCGTCCGAAAGATCGGAAAGCGCCGCCACAAGGCTCGGGCTCGTGGGGACGGGTGCCGGGAAGGGAAAATTGGGGTTGACCGAAGATGCGCTAGGCGCGGGACGTGCGGACTGTTTGGATTGTGCGGGCGGTGCCGTAAACGTGCGGACCGGCGTACGCAGGCCCTCGACAGGCTCGGCGCCACTGGCATCCAGATACGCCAGCGCCGTGGCGATAGCGTGCTTGCACATGCCGGAATAGCGGAAGGCGGCGGGGCAATCGCAGTCGTAGTCGACAACCTCGTGCTCGTCCATGTCGAGCGCCACGTGCGTCTTGTACAGGTCGCCGCGCGAGCCGCGCACCGTGCCCTCAATAGTCACATTTTTGGAGAAGCGCGAGCCGGAGTCCTCAAACGACAGCACGGCGCCGTTGAGCATGAGCGAGCGCCCCTTCATAAAGGTACTGCTGAGCGCCGCCTCCTTACGAAGCGCCTGCGCAAACGTCCCCTGCGCCATCACTTCCTCCAATCTCGCGCGGACCAGCAACGCCGTCCCTAGATCACCGTCACGCGGCCTTGGTTGCCGACGATGGCCTTTGCCTCTGCCAACAGCGGAATCGAGCGTGCGTTGACCTTGGCCGGTACCTCGGCACGCAGTACGCGCCCGTCCACCTGCTCGATAAAGATCTCCACGCGGTCGCCGCCCGGGTTGGCGGTAAGCACCGTGGCAAGACGCGCCATATTGCCCTGGCTAAAGCGGCTGTTGGGCACCATGACCTCAAACACCTTGGGCTTGTTGTTCTCCTCGTTAAGCTCAAGCGGCACGATCTCCTGCGCGATGATCTGGTCGCCGCGGTCCGAGCGCTCGAGTTTGCCCTTAATGCGCACAAACGCATCGGACAGCTGCGCGCCGGTCTCGGGATCGACCTCGCCGTACAGGTACCCCTCGGCCTCCTTGTAGGTCTTGGGGAACACCACGACCGTGGCCTCGCCTTCCATGTCCTCGAGCTGCACGATGCCCATGGGGTCGCCGTTTTTGGTCACGCGCTTGGACACGCTCGAGACCATGCCGGCCCACCACAGCGCCTTGCCCTCGGGAATCTCCTGGTTGATGGTACCGCCCGTAGGATTCTGAACTTCGTAGCCAGTGTCGATCTGCGAGAACGAGAAGTCGCGTGCCTTGGCTAGTGCATACTCAAACGGGCGCAGCGGGTGGTCCGAGACATAGATGCCCAGAACCTCCTTCTCCTGGCTCAACTTAAGGTGGCGGTCCCACTCCTGGCCATCCGGATCGGGCACGCTCACCTCAAAGCCCGAGCCCTCAACGTCGCCAAACATATCGAAGAACGACGTCTGGCCGCTCGCGCGATCTTTCTGGCGCTTTACCGCGGCATCGATGATGTTCTCAGGGTTGTTCTTGTCCACAAAGTGCATCATCTGGCGACGCGGATACCCCGTGGAGTCAAAGGCGCCTGCCTTGATGAGCGATTCGATCACGCGGCGGTTTGCCTGGCTCGAGTCCACGCGCTCAACAAAGTCGTGCAGCGTCTTAAACGGACCACCCGCCTCGCGCTCGGCGATAATCGCCTGCGCCACGCCGGTGCCCACGCCGCGGATACCGGCCAGACCAAAGCGCACGCCTTCCTTGGTAGCCGTGAACTCGGTACCGGACTCGTTGACATCTGGCGACAGCACGGGAATGCCGTCGTGACGGCACGCCGAGACGTAGTGAACGATCTTGTCGGTCTTGCCCGTATAGGACGTCAGAACGGCCGCCATGTATTCGTGCGGATAATGCGCCTTGAGCCACGCCGTCTGCATAACCAGGATGGCGTAGCCGGCGGAGTGCGACTTGTTAAAGGCGTAGGACGCGAACTCGAGAACATCGTCCCAAATCTTCTGGGCGACCTCGCGCGTGTAGTTGTTCTTGATGGCGCCGTTCATCCAGTGGTCGTAGGTGGTCTCGTCCGAGCCATCCTCCCAGTGGAGCACCGTCGACGTGAGCAGTTTGATCTTTTTCTTAGCCACGGGCTTACGGATACGCGAGTCCGATTCGCCCTTGGAGAAGCCGCACATCTCGACGGAGATGAGCATAACCTGCTCCTGGTAGACCATGGTGCCGTAGGTTTCGCCCAGGATGTCGTCCAGACGGTCGTCGTAGGAGACGGCCGGTTCCTTGCCGTTCATGCGGTTGATGTAGGACGAGACCATGCCGGCGCCCAGCGGGCCCGGGCGGTACAGGGCGATCAATGCCACGACATGCTTGTACTCGGTGGGCTTCATGTTCTTGATCGTGGCCGTCATGCCGGCGGACTCGACCTGGAAGACGCCGGCGGTGTGACCGGAGCCCATGAGCTTAAAGATCTCGGGGTCGTCAAAGGGAATCTCTTCCTCTTTGATGTCGATGCCGAAGTTCTTTTTGATGTTGGCCTTGGCCTTAGAGATAACCGTCAGCGTGCGCAGGCCCAGGAAGTCCATCTTGAGCAGGCCCATGTCGGCAACGGTATGGCCCTCGTACTGGGTAATCTCGACGCCGCCCTTGGTATCGAGCTTGGTGGGCACATGCTCGTTGACGGGATCGCGGCAGATCAGAACGGCGCACGCGTGCACACCCTCGCCACGGGTGAGGCCCTCGATCGAGAGCGCCGTGTCGATGATGCGGCGGGCGTCGTCATCCTTTTTATAGGCCTCGGCAAAGTCGGGGTTAAACAGATCCTCTTTGCCGGGTTGCTTTTCGAGCACCTGCTTGAGCTTGACCTTGGGGTCGCTCGAGACCATCTTGGACAGGCGCTGGCCCATGTAGACCGGATAGTCCAGCACGCGCGCGGCGTCGTTGATGGCCTGCTTGGCCTTAATGGTCGAGTAGGTGATGACGTGGGTGACCTTCTCGGGGCCGTAGAGCTGGCGAACGTGCTCCACGACCTCGAGGCGCCGCTCATCGTCGAAGTCCATATCGATATCGGGCATCTCGGTACGCTGCGGGGACAGGAACCTCTCGAACATCAGGCCGTTCTCGAGCGGGTCGAACGCGGTGATGTTCATGGCGTAGGCGACGATAGCGCCGGCGGCCGAGCCACGGCCGGGGCCGACGCCGATGCCGTTGTCCTTGGCCCATTGCACGTACTCGGCGACGATCAAGAAGTAGGCGGCAAATCCCTTGTCGCAGATGACTTTGTATTCGTACTCAAAGCGCTCTTTGATGTTGACGCCGCCGATCTCGCGCGTGGCCCAGTCGTCACCATAGTGCTGGCGCAGGCCTTTCTCGCACTCGCGGCGGAACTGGCTCTCGTGCGTCTCGCCGGGATCGAGCAACGGGAAGCGCGGCAGGATGATGGAGTCCCAGTCCAGCTCAACGTAGCACTTGTCGGCGATCTCGAGCGTATTGTCGCAGGCCTCGGGGCAATACGGGAACATCGCCCGCATCTCCTCCTCGGTCTTCATGTAAAACTCCGAGCCGGTCATGCGCATGCGGTTGGGGTCGTCGACCTTGGCGTTCATGCCAATGCACATGATGACGTCCTGCACGGGCGCGTCCTCGCGACGCAGGTAGTGGAAGTCGTTGGTGGCGATGACCTTGACGCCCACCTGCTTGGCGATGTCGATGAGCGTGCGGTCCATCTGCTCGTCGGTCAGGCCGTTGTCGGTGGTGATGCCGTGTTCCTGGATCTCGATGTAGAAGTCGCCGGGCTCGAAGGTGTCACGGAAGGTCTCGGCCCACTTGATGGCGCCCTCCATGTCACCGCGGTCGATGTACTTGGGGATGATGCCCGCGATGCAGGCGCTCGTGCAGATCATGCCCTTGGCGTGGCGGCGCAGGTTGTCGAGCGTCACGCGCGGCTTGTAGTAAAAGCCCTGCACGGCGGCCTCGGAAACCGTCTGCATCAGGTTGACGTAGCCCTCCTGGTCCTTGGCCAGAAGGATCATGTGGTAGAGCTCGGGCTTGTGGTCGCGAGCAAGGGTCTCGTCCGGCGTAAAGTAGACCTCGCAGCCAAAGATGGGCTTGATGACCAGGGGCGGCTTGAGCTCGTCGATGTTGCCCTTCTCGTCCCACATGGCCATGTCCTTCACATACTGGGCATGCTCGCGCGGGTTTTCCTCGGGATCGGGCTCCACCAGCTCGTCGCGGCGGTCCTTTTCCAGGAAGGCCTTGTCGTGGCTCCAGGTTTTGTACTCGGGCGTGTTGTGGTTGACGGCGTCGCAGGCCAGCGCCAGGTCGGGCACGCCATACATGTAGCCGTGGTCGGTAATGGCCACGGCGGGCATGCCCAGCTCAACGGCACGGTTGACCATATCCTGGATACGGGTTGCGCCGTCGAGCATGGAAAAGACAGTGTGGTTGTGCAGATGGACGAATGCCATGTGATGAGCTCCGATGCGGGTTCGTGTTCTGACTGAACGATTTTACCCCACGGCACGGACAGCACCCGAACCTAGCCAAACCAACACGGGTAGTCTTTTTGGGACCTTCAAAAAGGGGAATGAGGGCATCCAGATATATCGAGTATTACTGGAACCCCGGCGATGCGCGGAATGATTTGTGACGAATAGTCATGTCCATCAAGAAGGCTCGACGCTTCGGATAACTCGTCAATCGATATATCATTTCTTGGAAACCTGTATTTCTACCATTTTTAATGAAACAACGGCGGTAATTGCTATCGAGATTGCACCGATAATACCGAGCGCTATCTGAATGGGATATAACCCCAACACATGTCCAAATATGGAGAAAAACATTGCGGAAAAGAGAGCCCTTACCAGAGACGCGACGGAAAGGATCGTCGCGCGGAGATCGT
>CABVAY010000043.1 GCA_902496455.1 uncultured Collinsella sp. | reverse complement strand
CAGTGCGGCACTCAAAAATGCAGGTCAGAACCCTATCAGCCTACTCCCACTCGATCGTCGCGGGCGGCTTAGACGTGATGTCGTAGCACACGCGGTTGGCGCCGGGGACCTCAGCAACGATGCGGCCGGAGATGCGGGCCAGGACGTCGTAAGGCAGTTTGGCCCAGTCGGCGGTCATGGCATCGCTGGACTCGACGGCACGCAGGATGATCGGGCGCTGGTAGGTGCGCTCGTCACCCATAACGCCGACGGACTTGATGTCGGGCAGAACCGCAAAATACTGCCAGCAGCTGTGCTCGGAGTTACGCTCGCCGGTCTGCTCATACAGGCGCTGGTTGTAGGCGTCGAGCTCCTCGCGCACGATAGCGTCGGCGTTCTTGAGGATCTCGAGCTTCTCCTTGTCGACCGCGCCGATGATGCGGATGGCCAGACCCGGACCCGGGAAAGGCTGACGGAACACGATGTGACCCGGCAGGCCCAGCGCCAGACCAAGTGCACGGACCTCGTCCTTAAAGAAGTGATCGAGCGGCTCAATAAGGTCGAAGTGCACGCCCTCGGGGAACGGGATCAGGTTGTGATGGCTCTTGATGGTGGCCGTCTTGCCGCCCGTCTTGCGAGCGCCGGACTCGATGATGTCGGGGTAGATGGTGCCCTGAGCCAGGTACTTGACCGGCTTGCCATCGGTCTCGAGCTGCTGAGCAACCGCGAAGAACTCTTTCCAGAACTGCGTACCGATGATGCGGCGCTTCTCCTCGGGCTCGGTCACGCCGGCCAGAAGCTCGGCATAGCGGTCCTCGGCGTGGACGTGGATAAAGTCGACGTCAAACTGCTTGGTGAAGACCTCCTCCACCTGCTCGGGCTCGCCCTTGCGCAGCAGACCGTGGTTGATGAACACGCAGGTCATCTGCTTGCCCACGGCGCGAGCGCCCAGCGCAGCCACGACGGAGGAGTCGACGCCACCGGACAGGGCCAGAATCACGCGGTCGTCGCCGACCTTCTCGCGGAACTCGGCCGTCATGGTCTCGACCAGGTTGTCCATACTCCAGTTGGGCTCCAGGCCGCAGATCTCAAACAGGAAGTTGCTCAGCAGCTGCTGACCATACTCGGAGTGCTTGACCTCGGGGTGGAACTGCGTGGTGAAAATCTTGCGCTCGACGCACTCCATGGCAGCAACCGGGCACACGTCAGTGCTGGCGGTAACGGTAAAGCCCTCGGGCACCTCGGAAACGGCGTCGCGGTGGCTCATCCACACGGTCTGCTCCATGGGCGTGGAGTTAAAGAGCTTGGCGCCGGCCGTGCGCGTGATGGTGGCGCGGCCGTACTCGCCCACCTCGGAGTGGCCGACCTTGCCGCCGAGCGTCACGGCCGTGATCTGATGGCCGTAGCAGAAGCCCAGGACGGGAAGGCCCAGGTCAAAGATGGCGGGATCGATAGACGGAGCGTCCTCGGCATACACGGAAGCCGGACCGCCAGAAAGGATGAGCGCAGAGGCGTTCATCTCGCGAATCTCGTCGGCCGAGATGTCGCAGGGGACAATCTCGGAATACACGTTGAGGTCGCGGACGCGACGGGCAATGAGCTGACCGTACTGCGCACCAAAGTCGAGTACGAGGACCTTTGCGGAAGCCTTTTGATCCATGGTTTCCCCCTCTTGTTGGCGGGGAGCCGGTGCCCACCCGCGTGAATGAACGAAAATAACCTCCATAGTGTACACGTTATATGGGGTTTCTCGCCCCTCACGGCCATCAGCGCACGGCAAACGCACGACCTGGGCCCCTATTTGACGGCAATTGAAGTGTTACCAAACGTTACAGATGATGTAATACGTTTGAACATTGGACGCCCTGTGCCACAATACTGCCGAACGACTCCGCCTCTGCGGCGGCAAATACGATAGGAATACCAGCATGAAGCGCATCCTTCTCATCGCCACGGGCGGCACCATCGCATCGACCGAGGACGGCAACGGCCTCTCCCCCGCCCTGACCGGTGAGGAGCTCGCCCAGAGCGTCCCCGAGATCTCGGGCCTCTGCGAGCTCGACGTGGTGCAGCCCATGAACATCGACAGCACCAATATGCGCCCCAGTGACTGGATGCGTATCCGCGACGTCATCGTCGAGGGTTATGCCGACCACGACGGCTTCGTGATTCTGCACGGCACCGACACCATGAGCTACACCGCGGCGGCGCTTTCCTATCTGATTCAGGACAGCCCCAAGCCTATCGTGCTCACCGGCTCGCAAAAGCCCATGGGCAATCCCTTTACCGACGCCAAGCTCAACCTGTACCAGAGCCTGCTCTATGCGCTCGACGAGCATTCGCACGATGTGTCGATTGTGTTTGGTGGCGTCGCCATTGCCGGCACGCGCGCCCGCAAGCAACGCACCATGAGCTTTAACGCGTTCATTAGCGTCAATTATCCGCCCATCGCCTATATCCGCAACGACCGCATCGTGCGCAACGGACTCCACGGCACGCATCAGGGCGAAAACCCGGTGCGTTTCTACGACAGCATCGACCCGCGCGTATTTGTACTCAAGCTTACGCCCGGTGTGAACCCGGGTATCCTGGACGCCCTAGCCGATAGCTACGACGCCGTGATTCTGGAGACCTTTGGCATTGGCGGTATCCCCGAGTTTGGCGAGTCCGGCGAGTCATTCCAGGAGGCGATTTTCCGCTGGGTCGATTCGGGCCGCACCGTCGTTATGACCACGCAGGTCCCCGAAGAGGGCCTCGATCTGGGCGTTTATGAGGTCGGCCGCGCTTACGCCGATCATCCGGGCATTCTGCGCGGCGATGACATGACCACCGAGACGCTTGTGGCCAAGACCATGTGGGCACTCGGCCAGTCACGCGATGCCACCGAAATCCAGCGCCTGTTCTACAGCCAAGTCAACCACGACTGCGTCCCGATGGCGTAATCCCTAAGGCAGCTCCACTTATCGCAGCCTTAAACGACAGGTGGTCCCCCTCGGGCCGTGCAAAAATCGGAGTATTCTGCAATTTCTCCTCCGGAGGCATAGAATCGGCCGATTATTAGACGAACTTTTAGGACGAAGGGTCCGTCTAATAAATATTTATTCCTCATTTTTATTTTGCGTGTGGATTATCTACTGTCAAAAAGGCAAAGCCAGCCGCTCGAGCTACCATCTACGGCCGAACTGGTGCTGAATACTCGCGATTTTGCACATCGCAACCAGGGGGACCCGCCCAAAGAGCGTCAAATAGCAGCGGGGAACGCCCTATTCGATGCCCTCGAGAAGCTCTGACACCGTCATGCCGAGTGCGGGCGCAATCTTAAATAGAACCTTGAGCGTGAAATTTGCCGTCCCATCTTCGATTCGGTCGAGGTAGGGTCGGCTGATTCCTGTCGCCACACAAAAATCAACCTTGGAGATACCAAGGTCCCTGCGTGTCTCTTCGACCCGCCTGCCAAGAATCTGTTTCGCACGTTCGTCCATGCAGCCGAGTTTGAAATGGAGCCGAACATAAACGTAAACTATAGTTTACGTTTTGCCGAATACACAGGAGTTTTCTATGTCGGGTTCTTCGGTCCGCATGCACCGAGCCACGCTTCGCACAAACAGCGCACCGCCCAAGCTCGTCGTCGTTGAAGCAGAATGCCTTTCGCCCGATGAGCGCACAGCATTTGCATTGCTATCAAGTCGCGTCGTCGCCGTTCTGGTCCCTTGCCCGGCGCAAGGTGAACTTGCCATTCAATGCCAAACGCACGGCTGCTCGCTCAATCAGGTTGCCGTAATCGCAACCAGCCAACGCGGCCTGCCGCTCCTTTTAGAAGCCGGCATAGCACTCGCCCTTCGCGGCGCCGGATACGAAAACGAGGCCGCCGCCGATGTAGTCTTTCAACCACGATCGAGCGGCGGCCTCGCAGCAGCCATTGAATATGCGTGCAGACTCGTTGCCTAAAAGGACAAGCTAGAAACCAAAACCAAAGCCCGTTCCGGTAATCGCCGAGTACATAAAGTAAACGTTGATCACGTTGAGGAACACACCCGTGATGCAACCGTTGCGCAGGTAGCGCTCGCACACGATGCGCGCCATGGCGGCGGAGTCATCATTGTTCTTTGCTTGACGACCGGCGGTAAAATACGTCGCCACGCCGAGCAGCAGGTTGAGCACCGGCAGCGCCAGCAGCTCGTAGCTCTTGCCCCAGCGCGTCGCCTCGCCGGCGGCATTAAACTTCGTTGCCACCTCGGGGCCAATGTTGGGGATTACAAACGCTGCGACCACCAGCGGAAGCACCGCAAGCACCAGCAGCGCGATGCCCATGTAGCCGGCTTTTTTGCCATATTTAAACATGCGCGTCGCCCTTACACGTTAAAGCGGAAGTGCACGACGTCGCCATCGGCCATGACATAGTCCTTGCCCTCAATACGCAGCTTGCCGGCGGCCTTGGCGCCCTGCTCGCCGCCGAGCTCGATGTAGTCGTCATAGCCAATGACCTCGGCCTTAATAAAGCCGCGCTCAAAGTCGGTGTGGATGACACCGGCGGCCTGCGGGGCGGTCGCACCCTGACGAACCGTCCAGGCCTTGACCTCCATCTCGCCGGCCGTAAAGAACGACTGCAGGCCGAGCAGCTTGTAGGCAGCCTGAGCGAGCACGTCCAGGCCGGGCTGCTCCAAGCCCAGGCTCTCCAGGTAGTCGGCGGCGTCCTCGGGATCGAGCTCGGAAAGCTCGGCCTCGATCTTGGCGCAGATAGGCAGCGGCTTGACGCCGTCGATGGGCGCCAGATCGTCGTTGAGCATATCCTCGTCCACGTTGGCCACATACAGGATGGGCTTCATAGTGAGCAGGAACAGGCCCTTGGCGGCGGCACGCTCCTCGTCGGTCATCTCCATGGATGCGGCGCGCTTGCCCTCGTTGAGCCAGGCAAGCAGGCGCTTGGCCACCTCGAACTTGGGCATGAGCTCCTTGTCGCGCTTGGCCTCCTTCTCGAGCTTGGGCAGCTGCTTCTCGAGCGTGCCCATGTCGGCCAGGATAAGCTCAGTCATGATGGTGTCGGCATCGCCGGCGGGATCGACGAACTCGCCCGTGCGGCCCACCTCACGCATGACGTTGGGGTCCTTAAAGTAGCGTACGACCTCACAGATGGCGTCGGTCTCGCGGATGTTTGCCAAGAACTGGTTGCCCAGGCCCTCGCCCTCGTTGGCACCCTTCACCAGGCCCGCGATGTCGACAAACTCGACCGTCGCCGGCACAATGCGGCCCGGGTTGACGATGTCGGCAAGCTTTTGCAGGCGGCCATCGGGCACATCGACGATACCCACGTTGGGGTCGATCGTGGCGAACGGGTAGTTGGCGGCAAGGCCGGTCTTTTTGGTAAGCGCGGTGAACAGCGTCGACTTGCCCACGTTGGGCAGGCCCACGATACCGATGGAAAGGGACACGACAGCTCCTTTTGGTACAGGTACTTCAAACCGTATAAGTATAGCGCCGCCGCAGCATCCGGGCGAATCCGGACACCGCGGCGGCGCAAATGAAGCAGAGATGCGTGAGAGTTCGAGACAGCAGTCCTTACTTAAGCTCGGGCCAGAAATCCTTGTTGGCCTCGATGAGCTCGTCCAGGATCTGCTTAGCAACACTTGCCGAAGGAATGGTCTTGGAGAGCGTGAGTGCCTGCCAGAGCTTCTGGTAGCTGCCCTCGACCCAAGCCTGGACAACGAGCTTCTCGACGGAAACCTGCTGCTCCATCAGGCCCTTTTGGAACTGCGGAATCGGGCCCTGGCAGATCTTCTCAAAGCCGTTGGAACCGACGATGCAAGGCACCTCGACCATGGCCGTCGGGTCGAAGTTGGGCACAGCACCATCGTTGGGGACGATCAGCAGGAAGCGCTCGAGCGTGTTCTCGGCCAGTGCGCAGGCAAGGTCGACGATGTAGTTGGCATGTACATCCGGCTCAAAGCCGCCGTCCTTGGCAGTACCCTTGGCGATGATGTCGCGGCAAGCGCCAAAGACCTTCTTCTCGCGGCCGTCCATAACCTCATTGGCGCGAGTGTAGTTGGGATCAGACGTCTCGACGACATAGTCCGGGTACAGGTAATACTTGAGGTAGGTATTGGGAATCGTCTCGGGATCGACAGCATAGACATCCTTGGCCTTGCCGAAGGTGTGAATCCAGCTCTCCTCGACATGCTGCTCCTTACCGGCCTCGTGCTCGATGCCGTCCAGGTAGCCGTTCTTAGCCATGTGCTCCTTAATCTGCGGCATGAGGTCGTTGCCATCCTTGTCGTAGATTTTGCTCCACCAACCAAAGTGGTTGAGGCCGTAGTAGCTATACTGCAGCTCGCGACGATCCTTGATGCCGCACATACGGCTCATCTTATCCATGAGGTCGATCGGCATGTCGCAGATGTTGATGATGCGGCTGTTGGGGCGCAGCACGCGGCAGGCCTCGGCGACGATGGCCGCGGGGTTGGAGTAGTTGAGCATCCAGGCGTTGGGGCTGTACTTCTCCATGTAGTCGAGGATCTCGATGACGCCGCCGATGGAGCGCATGCCGTAGGCGATACCGCCGGCACCGCAGGTCTCTTGGCCAACGCAGCCGTACTTGAGAGGAATCTTCTCGTCGAGCTCGCGCATAGCGTAGAGACCCACGCGGATGTGAGCAAGGACGAAGTCAGTACCGGTAAAAGCGGTTTCGGGGTCGGTGGTGTAGTTGAACTCAACCTCGGGAGCGTTCTCGTGGAAGTAGATCTCGCACGCCTTGGCAACGATCTCCTGGCGCTCGGCGTTGTTGTCGTAGAAGGTCACCTTGTTGACCGGGAAGCGGTCGCGCTCCTCAAGCAGCATCAGAGCGATGCCCGGGGTGAAGGTAGAGCCACCGCCGGCAATGGTCACGGCATAGTTTTTCTTGGACATGATGTCCTCCTCATTCTGGCCGCTTGCTCAATCCATCCCCGTACGCGGCCTGCACGGTTTGGAATTGTTACCTAGAAGTGGAGTTTTTTATCTCTAGAATCGGCCTTGCGGTGCATACCGGCTCTGCAAGGCCGATTGTTTCGATGGACGATGGTTTACAGAAGACTCTCGAACTTCAGAAGACTCTCGAACTTCTCGCGAACCTGCGGGACGCTAAGGCCGACGATGACCTGGATTGACTGACCTTGGACCACCAAGCCATGCGTACCGATCGCCTTGAAGGAAGCCTCGGGTGCAACGACGCTCTTGTCCTTGACGTTAACGCGCAGACGGGTAGCGCAGTTAGTTACATCGATGATGTTATCCGTGCCACCGAGCAGATCGAGGATGTTCTCGGCAAGCACCAAGCGCTCATCATCTTTACTCTGGGCGACCGATTTGCCAGCAGCAGCACCGCTCTGCTTTTGCTTGTAGTCGGCCTTGGACTTGAGCTCGACCTCAACATCGTCATCCTCGCGACCGGGGGTCTTAAAGTCGAACTTGACGATCAGGAAACGGAAGACCACAACCCAAAGAGCGGTAAAGCACAGACCGACAAGGATGGAGATGGCGTACTGCAGACCGTGTGCGGCCCAAAGGGGCAGCCAGTCCCACGAGAGCATCGAGATGATGCCGCCGTCGAAGATACCCACGACGCCAAGGAGGTTTTGAGCCATGCAGCCAAGCGCTCCGAGCACGCAGTGGACGACGAACAGGCCGGGCGCGATGAACAGGAAGGTGAAGTCAAGCGGCTCGGTGATACCGCAAAGCATAGCGGTAAGGGTGACCGGGATCAGCAGAGCCTTGACGCGCTGCTTGCGCTCGGGTTTGGCGGTCATATAAAACGCAATGGCGACGCCAAGCGAACCGAAGACCTTAGTCCAACCAGGGCAGGTATAGGCAGCCCAGGGTGCGGCATCCTTAAGAGCAATGCTCGGATCGGCAGCCAGTTGGGGCAGGATGTTGGCCCAAGCAGCAAAGATGCCGCCGTTGACCGCCGCGTTGTCGTAATAGAACGGCGTATAGATAAAGTGGTGCAGGCCTGTAGGGATCAGCACGCGCTCGAAGAAAGCAAAGACACCCACGCCAAACGTACCGGCGGAAAGGATGAATCCCTGGAAGGCGGAGATAGCAGCCTGAACATGCGGCCACACCAGGCAGGCGATAAGAGCGACCGGAACCATAACGAAGAAACCGATCATATAGATGAACACGGAGCCCGAGAACACGCCCAGCCACTCAGGAAGTTCGGTGTCGAAGAACTTGTTATGCAGCATCGTGGCGATACCAGAGATAATGAGCGCGCCCATGATGCCTATATCAAGCGTTTTGATGCTTGCGATAGTGGCAAGACCAGTACCGCTGCCCGCCTCGACAGAGTAGTCGACCCCAAAGACAGGGCCCCACTGCCCCAAGATTGTGCTAACAAAGTAGTTGAAGGTAAGGTAGATGGCCAAAGCCTCCATGCAGCAGCGAGCGTTCTGCTTGTTCGCGAGCGAGATTGGCAACGCTACGCAAAACAGCAACGGCATCTGGTTAAAGAGCGTCCAACCACCCTGGAGCAGCACATTCCAGCAATCAAACCAAAGATGGCCCGCAGTGGCCATCTCGCCAAAGATCGCCTCGGTGGTAAACAACGTACCCAGGCCGACGACGATTCCGGAAAATGCGAAAAGAATTGCAGGCGTGTACATTGCACCGCCGAAACGTTGTATCTTTTGCATCATGACGGGGAATCCCCCTCTCTTCATTCGGAGCGACTGCGGTTTTGGCTTCACTCGAGACCGCAGACGCGCCGTTTGCGTGTACCTCGTGCAATAGGACGGGTGGGCCCGCTTCCCTGACTTCTTGCGCTTCTATTTTTATCATATCACTTATCTAGACAAGTTAATACGGTTTCTATGTTCGGTCAGCGGTCGATTATTGGCCGTAAACGGTATGAGTCCAGTATTTTGCCTGCTAAATCTGACATACCTTATGGCTGCATTTTAAAATTCTTTTCTACTTGTCTAGATGTGCTTGTCTATATCTATAGACATACCTATACTTTATTACAACATTCACCGCCACGTTAAGGAGTCACCATGAAAAGCGCGGTCTTCTATGGAAAGCACGACCTCAGAGTCGAGGAATCGGCAAAGCCGGCCGTGGGCAGGCGCGACGTTCTGATCAACGTCAAAGCTTGCGGCGTCTGCGGTACCGACGTTCATATCTATGAAGGCGACAAGGGTGCAGCCGACGTTACCCCGCCCACGATCCTTGGTCATGAGTTTGCGGGCGTTGTCGAGGCCGTGGGCAGCGACGTCGCTGGCTTTAAACCGGGCGATCGCGTGTGCATCGACCCAAACCATCCCTGCGGCTGCTGCGAACCCTGCCGCGACGGAATCAACCACTACTGCGAGCATATGACCGGTTACGGCACCACCGTTAACGGCGGCTTTGCCGAGTACTGCTCCGTCGATATGCAGCAAGTCTACAAGTTGGGCGATCACACCAGCTTTGAGCAGGGTGCTATGACCGAGCCCGTCGCCTGCTGCCTGCACGGCATCGATATGTGCAACATCAAGCCCGGCAGCACAGTTGTCGTTATCGGCGGTGGCATGATCGGTCTGCTCATGATGCAGCTTGCTAAAAACGCCGGCGCCACCAAGGTTGTCTTGCTCGAGCCTGTCGAAGGCAAGCGCGAGGTTGCGCTCAAACTCGGCGCCGACCTGGCAATTGATTCCATCCACGAGGACGTCCCGGCCCGTCTGAAGCAGGAGGGCGTCGGCAACGTCGATGTCGTTATCGAGTGTGTTGGCAAGCCCGTCACCATCGAGCAGGCCATCCAGATCGCCGGCCACAAGGCTACGGTGATGATGTTCGGTCTCACCAAGCCCGATGAGACAATCACCGTCAAGCCCTTCGAGGTCTTCCAGAAGGAGCTCGTGCTTACCTCGTCCTACATCAACCCTTATACGCAGCGTCGCGCGCTCGAGCTCATCGACTCTGGCAGGCTCGACGTTTCTTCGATGGTCGCAAAGGTAGCCTCCCTCGATGAACTCGGTGCCATCCTGTCAGACCCAGCCCTGCGTGCCATGGGTAAATATATAATCGACCCCAGCAAGTAAATCGATCGACACCTGCGTGGGCGGCCCTCATCCGTCGTTCACGCACCCAGCTCTAGGAGACCGTCATGGCGCGAGCCATCTTCCAAACTATTTATGACAACGTGAAGCAGTCGATTGACGACGGCACATACGCTTATCAGAGCTATCTGCCTTCGGAGACTGAGCTCACGCAGCTGTTTGACTGTTCGCGCATGACGGTCCGTCGCGCCATCTCGATGCTTGCGGCAGATGGCTACGTGCTCCCTCAGCAAGGCAAGGGTATGCGCGTCATTCGCAACATCAGTGACGAGACGAGTCGTGGCGGCGGCGGACTCGAGACCTTTAAGGAAATCGCAGCCAGCCGAGGCTTTGAGCTCATAACGGTTACCACTGTCTTTGAGCTCCTCGTCTGTAACAAGGCGCTCTCCAAGATTACCGGGTTTCCTGAAGGCTGTGAGCTCACGCGTGCCAAACGCATCCGTTATGCAGACGGACGGGCCGTGTGCTCCGACGACTCCTATTACCTAAGCTCACAGGTACCGGGGCTGACACCCGAGATTGTCAACGACTCGATCTATCGTTACCTCGAAGAAGACCTTGGCATTAAGATTGCCACGGGCAAACGCGATGTAACGATTGAGCATCCCACGCCCGAGGATGCACGCGTACTCGATCTCGACGACTTTAACGCACTCGCCGTTATACGCGGGCAGACCTACAACGCCGACGGCATCCTTATGGAATACACCGAGACCAAACAGGTCCCCGGGTTCTTTTTGCTCCATGAAACCGTGACGCGCAACGGTACCGGTCGAACCGGCCACCAAAGCAGCATGAACTAACCATTTATTAGTTGCGGTGGAATAGTTCCTAGAATGGCCAGCTTAAGGGCAAAACAGGAACTATTCCACCGCAACTTTTTTGGCCGGTGGGGCAGTACCTGTCCCACCGGCCATCATTTACGCTCTTTTAGCTAGTCCGCAAGCTTCTCCACCTGATCGAGCATCTTGTCGAGCTTGGCCTTTGCCTCGGCCTTGACCTTCTCAGCTTCTTCGTGAGCCTTCGCCTTCTGGACGGCCTTTTCCTCGGCTTCGGGATCGACGACGACCAGATTGGACGCGTCGTGCTCAACAAGCTTGAGCGCATGCTCGGGACAAACCTTGACACAGGCGCCGCAGCCTAAACAATACGTGGACTCCAACGCAAAGCGGCCGCTTCCCACCAGATCACAGGCAAACGTGGGACACACGTTGACGCACTCGCCGCACGACGTGCACTTTTCAAAATCGCACTCCGGCGTGCTCACCTGCATATTCTGGGCAAGCTCGGGATGGTTCTGCAGTGTCGAGAGCACCAGCTGCCGCCCATGGGTGAGCGAACGGCGACGCTTGGTCGTCGTGGTGCCGCACATGGTGTTGAGCGTGCGCTCCAGCTGGGTAATCTGATGGCGATGGGCCTTGAGCTTTTGCGTCACCGAGGCCAGCGCCGCCGTCGCCGGGTTGAGCTTGGTCACCGTCAGGCCCGTGGTGCGGGCAATCTTTTCCATGTACTCCTTGCGCTCGTACTCGCGGCGCTTATGGCACTTGAGGCTCTTGGGGTCGACCTCTAGGCCCATACCCGTGCCAGACCACTCTTCGGCCTTCGCAATCGCCTCGCCAAGAATGTCCTCACCGCCGGTGTTGCGGCATTTATCGCACACGCCCAACGGCAGGTACACACTCACGTTGGGATAGTCGGCCAGTACCGAGAACCAGGTCTCTGCCGTAATATCGCCCACGCAGGCAACGACGACCTCGTTTTCACGCGGCATGCGTTTGAGGGCACGCGTGCAGGTGACGTAGGCGGTCTCGTGGCTCGTAGCAGCAGAGACGATATCGTCATACAGGTTTTTAGGCGCCAGGCGCGGCGAGATGATCGCCTCGGTCGGGCAGGCAGCGGCGCACAGACCGCACTTGCGGCAGGAGTCGAGGATCTCGATGGCGTCTTCCTCGACCTCAATAGCGTTGACCGGGCACACGTCCATGCACGCGGTGCAGCCGCTCTTTTCGTTTTTGCAGGTCAGGCACGGAATGGTGTTGCCGCGCGGGCGCTCCTTGTAGTCGGCAGGATTCCACTGCGGCGCCGACGGATCGAGTGCATCGGTCACGCCGCCAAGCGGGTTTTTAAGAAAGTCGAAACCCTTGCTGATCTCGATAATGTCATCAAACAGATCGTGTTCCTGCGCCATGCGCGGCCCCTCCCTGAGCAGTGCAAACAAGCAAGAGATAATGATACGCTATCGGCCCACGCCTTGGGCAAATTACACGCGGTGCACCTTTGGGGCAAATAGCCTATGGCCTATCGCCGCCTCGATTGCACAAGGTCAATCAAGTGCCAAGCTATGCCTCGCACATAAGCTGCACGAGCTTTTGTTTGGTCACCTTGGCCTGTTCGTTAGCCATATTGCGCTCGTTTCTAAAGACCGCATTTGCAACACCCTGCAGATCGGCATCGGAAATCTCGCTGCACGGACCGTCCATCGATGCCGCCGTGGGGCATACGCACAACGGCAACTCGGCATAAAACGCAACGGCCTTGGCGATATCGAGCATTTTGCCGCCGCCAATACCCACTACCATGTCGCAATACTCGGCCTGGGCTTCCTTAGCCATTTCGACAACGGCCTCTTCCGTACACGGACCGTCATAAATCTTAAAGAACGGCTCGCTTAGATCTTCGTCCAGAAATCCATCGACGATCTGCCTGCACAGCCGATCCTCGGTGCCCTGGTCAAACAAGACATAGGCAGCGCAGCCCAACCATGACAAATACCTGCCTTGACGCGACAGTTCGCCCGGCCCCTGAACATACCGGCCGGGACCGCCGTAAACCATAGGAAGCGCCATACGAGAATCCGCCCTTCATCAAACAACGATTGGTGCAAAGTAACCTGGCCCCTTTGCACCAACTTGGTGCGAAGGGGCCAGGTTAGTTTGCACCATAGCAAAAAGGGGCAAAGTCATCTGTTAGCTTTGCCCCTTCCTTAGCTTGATTTACTCATCCATGAGATAGTAGTGGCCCAGCGCGTCGGCACCCAGGATGGCGTTTGCGACCATCTCGGGCGTCACCTCAAAGGGCATGTTGCACATGGTGTCATCGGGTGCGCAGGCGGCCTCGGCAACAATCATGGCCTGCTCGCGCGTAAGCTCGGCAACGCCAAGTTCCTTCATCGTGACCGGCAGGCCAAGCTCAATGCAGAAGCCCAAGACTTCCTCGAGCTTCTCGGTCGGGGCATCCTCGAGTACCAGCTGGACGATAGTGCCGAAGGCGACCTTCTCGCCGTGATACATGCCGTGGCACTCGGGCAGCATCGTCAGACCATTGTGGATGGCATGAGCAGCGGCAAGGCCCGAGCTCTCAAAGCCAATGCCCGAAAGCAGCGTATTGGCCTCGATGATGTGCTCGACGGCAGGCGTGAGCGCACCCTTCTCCAGCGCAACCTTGGCCTTGACGCCATCGGCCATAAGCGTCTCGTAGCAGAGCTTGGCGAGCGCCAGACCAGCCATGCCGCCCTTGCCGCCAGCGCAGGTGCCGCCGTCGGCATCGTGCGTCGCCTGGGCCTCGAAGTAGGTTGCGAGCGCATCGCCCATACCGGAAACCGTCAGGCGCACCGGGCTCGCCGCGATAACCGTCGTATCCATCAGGACGATATTGGGGTTTGCCTTAAGGAAGAGGTACTTATCGAACTGGCCGTCATCGGTATAAAGCACCGAAAGCGCCGAACACGGGGCATCGGTCGAAGCAATGGTGGGGCAAATGATAACCGGGGACTCCAGGTAGTAGGCGACGGCCTTCGCGGTGTCGAGGATCTTGCCGCCACCGACGCCGACGATGATGTCGCAACCGTTGTCGCGAGCGAGCGCAACCAGGCGATCGACCTCGCCCTTGGAGCACTCGCCGTTAAAGTCCTCAAACAGCAGCTCGGCCTTGGCCTCGGCAAAGCCGCCCTCGATCTTGGCACCGACGCGCTTCTTGCCCGAAGGCGTCACGATGACGAGGGCCTTAGCGCCGAGCGGCTCGACATAGGAGCCGAGCTTGGCGAGCTCGTCCGGACCCTGGATGTACTTGCTGGGGCTATTGAAAATTGCAGCCATAACTATCCCATTCTCTAAAAAAGAAAGGGGCTCCGTACGGATACGTGCGGAGCCCCTCGTTACGATAACAAGAGTCGATTAGAAATCGATGTCGGTGTCGTAGTAGCAGGCCTTGAGGATCTTCTCGAAGTCGGCAGCCTTGGTCTCACGCGGGTTCTCGGGCGTGCAGGCGTCCTGCTCGGCGTTCGCGGCGATCTCGGGCAGCTTGGCGAGGAACTCCTCCTCGGAAACCATCTGCGGGTTCTCGGCGTCGACCTTCACGCCACCATTCGCGTAATCCTTGATGGACTGCGGAATGTTGAGCTGGTCGTTGAGGTCGCGGATCTTCTGGACGAGCGCAGCGATGAGCTCCTCGTTGGTCTCGCCGGGAAGGTGCAGGATCTCCTTGGCCACGTAAGCGTAACGCTCGGCAGCACGGGGATCCTTGGAGTTCCACTGGATGACCTTGCCCAGGTACATGGCGTTAGCGGCACCGTGGATGATGTGGCCGTTCTCGAAGGCAGCACCGGTCTTGTGAGCCATGGAGTGAACGATGCCGAGCAGGCCCGAGGAGAAGGCGATACCGGCGATGCACTGAGCCTCGTGCATGTGCTGACGGGCCTCATGGTCGCCAGCATAGGACTTGGGCAGCCACTCGACGATCTCGCGGATGCCGTGCAGAGCGTTGGCGTCGGTGAACATAGAGGCACAGGTGGAAACGTAGGCCTCCATGCAGTGGGTCAGAGCGTCCATGCCGGTGTGAGCGCACAGCTTGGCGGGCATGGTGTAGGTGAGCTCGGGGTCGACGATGGCGACAT
>CABVAY010000042.1 GCA_902496455.1 uncultured Collinsella sp. | reverse complement strand
AAACGAAGTGGAGGATTTCATCCGGCACTATCTGGAGGGCGAGGCGGATGCCTGGGTCGAGCCGCTGACCGGGGGCATCGCGACGGCGCCGACGTCCGCGCCGCCCACCTCAACGCCACCAACGCCCGAAGCCGCCCGCACGGCCTCCGAGCGCTTCAGCGCAACGCGGATCCGTGCGAACAACTCCTCAATCGCAAACGGCTTGGTCAGGTAATCGTCGGCGCCGGCATCGAGCCCGGCCACCTTGTCCATCACGGCATCTCGCGCGGTGACCATAATCACCGGCACATCCTTGTGCTTGCGTACGCGTCGCAGCACCTCCATGCCGTTGAGCTGCGGCAACAGCACATCGAGCAGAATCAGATCGTAGTTGCGCTCCAGCGCCAGGTCCACGGCGGTGCGGCCGTCGGCGGCGTGTTCCACCTGGTAGCCCTCGTGCTCCAGCTCGAGCGTCACAAAGCGGGCGATTTTCTCCTCGTCCTCTACGATCAGGATCCGTGCCATGCGTGCCCCCGTCTGCGATTACTTGTCGTCGTTGAGATTTTGCTTGATGTCGTCCGCGGCATCGGCAGCGTGATTCATAAGGTTGTTGATGCTGCCGGGCACGTCGCCGTCGCTATCGATGCGGTAGCGCATGCCAAAGAACAGGCCAATCAGCATCAGCCAAATCGTAACGCCCCAGGCAAACAGGGCGATGATGGGGATCAGGATGGGGATGTTGAGGATGATCGCATCGCGGCGCGTGGCGATAAACTTGGTGTCCAGGCTCAGGCGGAAGAGCTTTTTGAGGTACTCCCACACGCTGTCCATCTTCTTGGAGAAGTCGGTCTTTTCGCTCGACTTCTCGTAGGCGGCCTGCGCGGCGACCATCTCGGCCGAGGGTTCATCGACCGGCTCGGACTCGGTGGCGGCATGCGCCGACGTGGTCTGCGTCTTGCCCTGCGACTCGAGCCAAATGATGGCATCCAAAACGTTGCCGTCGGCAGCGTCGAGCGCGGCCTTGGCATCGGTGTAGCTCACGTTGCACTTGGTGCGGATGGTTTCAACTTTTTCGAGGTCGTCCATGACCTGTCCTTTCGTTCGATGGGCGCGACGCCGGGCGATCTGCCCGGGCGCGAGCGTTGCGTTCAGCGATCTGCGTTGCGCGGCGCCGCCCCGCCCTTGGTCGAACTCTATAGTGCAGGTTATAGATTAAGCGATTCTTGAGCCAAGATTAATGTTGGATGAGTTTTTGGGTGGTGTGGGCACGGTCTTTTGGATAGCTAGCAGCGGGGTCTAATACTTTTCCGGAGAGGTGGACGAGTGAAATCGGGCCCCCGAAGCATCGGCACTTCGAGTATGTCGTTTCCTGCGGTTTCGGTGCTGGAATCCTGCGATTTTGCCGCCGAAAGATGCGGATGTTTCAGGGGTCTAAAACAGCCGTTCACTTCTCGTGAAAAGATTAGACCTCGATAGCGGGGGATGGGATGCCGGTGCAAAACGGCGTCAAGGGTTGGTCGAGCAGGTGGTTTCTCCATTGATGTCCGCACGGCATGGGACACTTACCCTGCCGCCCTGCTCTGCCGCGGCGGCATGTACCCAAACAACGACCCTCTAAGGAGTTCGATACCAATGAGTGACAACACCAAGCATCTCGCAAAGAAGTGCGTCAAGGACGCGGGGCCGTGCCTTGCGCTGTGCGTAGCCGGTGCAGCGGTCGCGCTGTTGGCTGTTCTGGGGCCATTCGACGTGCTCCGAAGTGCTAGCTCTCTGCACGTTTGCATGGCCCTTGCCGGCGCCATGATGACCGGTGGCGCGCTCGATTTGATCTTTTGGGTGCTCGACCCGTTTGGATGGAAGAACGAGGGGTAAGCCCTAAGGGATGGAAGGGCTGGAACGGTTGGCTTAGTGATCGTGCAGAATGTGGGCTAGCGACTTACAGGGAAGTGGTAATCCGATGACGGTCTATGTGACGGGCGATATTCACGGCGGCCTCGACATGCAAAAGCTGCGCGACTGGGATCTTGGGGATAGTTTGACGAGCGACGACTATCTGATTGTCGCGGGCGACTTTGGCTTTCCGTGGGATTTCTCTGCCGAGGAATGTGCCGATATCGCCTGGCTGGAGTCGCGCCCCTATACCGTGCTGTTCGTCGACGGCAACCACGAACGTTTCGATCACTGGGCGGAGCGCCCCATGGAGTTGTGGCACGGCGGGCTGACGCAGCGCCTGTCGGATACCTCTCCCATACGGCGCCTGACGCGCGGCGAGGTTTTTGAGCTTGATGGCTCAACGATCTTTACCATGGGCGGCGCCACGAGCGTGGACAAGAAATACCGCATTCCGTATTCCAGCTGGTGGCCGCAGGAGTTGCCGGACGAGCGCAACTTTGAGGAGGCGCGGACAAAGCTCGACAGCGTGGGCTGGAAGGTCGACTACGTGATCACCCACACCTGCTCCACGCGCATGTTGTCGCCCACGCTCTATCCGGCGCCCGGCTGGAATTATCCCGATGTCGATCGACTCACCACGTTTTTTGACGAGCTGGAGGACCGTCTGGACTACAAGCGCTGGTACTACGGGCATTTTCATCGGGATGTCAACCCGGCCGAGCGCCATACCGTGCTCTACGACTGCATCGTTCGCCTGGGCGACGAACTCCAGCCCTGGGATGTTGCATAGGGGTACGGACGCATGAGCTTTGTAGCGAACCAAAATCGATTCGCTAAGGGATTTACTCCCAAGCTGACTTGCGCTCGAGTAACGTTTTCGTAGCTTCTGGCGTGGGGGAGTCAAGTATTTCGCAAAACGCATCGAACCCCTCTGGTGAAAGATGAGTTGTTGATGTTTTGGCAATGTCGCTATCGAGGTGGTCGTCTGGGTGGGCTGCCGTCTGTTGCATGCCTGTCCTTTCATCCATAACGATGTTCTCGCGATGCGCGCGGATGACATCCCAGCTAAAGTGCTCGACCAGCTGCTCGGCAGAACGCGGCGTGGTGTCCGGTGCGATGCCCGTTTGCCCGGCGAGCCAGCCCAGCAGCGCCTCGGGTGTGCCAAAGCGGGTACGGAGCTCGCCCAGGTCTAGGTCGCGGTCGCGCTTGGAAAGGCGGCGGCCGTCCGGTGACATGAGCAGCGGAATATGTGCGTAGTGCGGTGTGGGCAGTCCCAGCAGATGCTGCAGGTAGATCTGGCGCGGCGTGGAGCCCAGCAGGTCGCATCCGCGTACGATCTCGGTGACGCCCATGGCAGCGTCGTCGACCACCACGGCCAGCTGATAGGCAAACACGCCGTCGCTGCGGCGCACCAAAAAGTCACCGCACTCGGTGGCGAGTGCTTCGCATTGGGCTCCGTACGTGCGGTCAACGAATTCGATCATGTCGTCTGCGAGGTCGTCGACGGTGGGCACGCGCAGGCGTGTGGCCGGGGCGCGCAGGGCGCTGCGGCGGGCAACCTCCTCGGCAGAAAGGCCTCGGCAGGCGCCGCGGTAGATGGGCGTGCCGTCGCTGGCGTGCGGCGCGCTCGCGGCGTGGAGTTCGGCACGCGTGCAAAAACAGGGATAGGTGAGGCCGGCGTCTTGCAGCTGACGCAGGGCGTCCTCGTACAGATCCAGGCGATCGTGCTGGTAGTAGGGGCCTTCGTCCCACTCGAGCCCCAGCCAGGTCAGATCGTCAATCAGTTGAGCGGCAAGTTCCGGGCGCTTGCAGCGATCGTCCAGGTCCTCGATGCGCAGCACGATGCTGCCGCCCTGGCTGCGGGCCGAAAGCCACGCGCACAGGCAGCTGAACACGTTGCCCAAGTGCATGCGGCCCGAGGGCGATGGGGCGAAGCGGCCCACGACGGGCGCGAGCTTGCTGTTGGGCGCCGTCGACGTGGCCACAGCGTGTGTTGCTATGTTGCATGCGTTGATATCCATGCGGACGAGTATAGCGCGGGGCGCGGTGGGGGAGACGCTGCCGTGGCCTGCAAGTTGCCGAGGCCGCGCGTTGCGCGTGCCGGACCACCGGCTCGATAGCTCGATCGCCGCCCGCCAGCCCAACCCCTCAAACGACAGAAACCCCGGCAGCTCTTCGCAACTGCCGGGGTTTCCGCGGAAAAGGGGGACATGATCCTCAAGCGAACGGCAAAGGGGCAAACCGTTTTCGCTCAACTGCTTTATGCCCCTTGCTCGCGGACTCAATCAGTGCGCGTGCGGCAACACAAAGCCGCTACACCTGTGACGGAGCTATGAAGTGGTATCTATTGCCGGAGCGGGCTATGCCAAGGAGTGTCCCAGATTGCCGGCAGATAAGGAACGTCCCCAGGTGCCGGCCGCGGGCGTGACTTTCGTCCCGTTTGATACTCCGCTGGCCTAGATGTTCGTCATGTGCGCCCGTAAACGTGGGACAATGGCGTTGCTGGTATCACAGACAAAGGATGTGCCTATGAACGCCCCCGTTGCCAAAACCTGTCGGCAGCGCTGCCTGTTTGCGCGATTCGCTTCCGTCTGCGCGCTCGTCGCGCTTGCGTTGTTGCTGCTGCCTACCGCCGCGCACGCCGACGGCTACTCCATGACCCAAACCTACATCAGTGCCACGGTCGAGGCCGATGGGTCGCTGACCGTTGTCGAGGGACGCCAGTTTGATTTCGATGACGACATCAACGGCGTGTTTTGGGAGATCAATACGGGCTCCAACCAGCAGGGCGGCACGGCGGGCGTCGATGTGCTGAGTGTCGAGGAAGAGGACACCGCGTTTAACAAAGTCGATAGCGCGAACAAGGGCGATTCTGGCGTCTACACGGTCGAGCAGGCCGGTGACGGCGTAAGGATTAAGGTGTTCAGCCCCCACGAGAGCGGCGACAGCGCGATCTATTACGTGAGTTATTCCATGACTGGTGCGGTCATGAACTGGGCCGATACCGCCGAGCTCTACTGGAAGTTCGTGGGTGACGGCTGGTCTGCGGATTCCGATGACGTCGAGATGGAAGTGTACTTCGCAAATGCCGCTGCCGGGACGGCGGCCGTCAAGGGCGATAACTTCCGTGCGTGGGGCCACGGTCCGCTCACGGGCGACGTGTCGCTCGATGAGGACGAGCCCATGGTCACCTATACCATTCCCTGTGTGCATCAGGGCGAATTCGCCGAGGCACGCATCGCCTTCCCCAGTGACTGGGTGCCGCAGCTTGCCGCCTCGGGCGAAGAGCGCATGTCAACGATCCTGAGCGAAGAGAAGGAATGGGCCGACGAAGCTAACGCCCGCCGCGCTCACGCTCGCATGATTGCCAATGCACTTGCCGTGCTAAGTGTTGTTGCGGCGGTGGCCTTTACCGGCACAATCGTTATGCTTAAGCTGCGCAAGCGCAAGCCCAAGCCGTTTTTCCAGGACGAATATTTCCGCGATGTGCCCTCGGCCGACCATCCCGCCGTGCTTTCGGCCCTTATGAGCTGGAACGAGGTGCCCGATCAGGCATATATCGCCACGCTCATGAAGCTCACTGACGACCGTGTGATCAAGCTGGAGCAGGCGACCGTGACCAAGGCCAAGAAGGGTCTGTTGGGGCGTGAAAAAGAAGAGCAGACGTATCGCATCACAGTGACCGACGAGGCCTGGAAGGCTGCCAAGAAGGACGGCATCGATCGCGATGTGCTCAAGGTCTTCTTCGCCGGCGTTAAGCCCGATAAGGACGGAGTCCGTTCGCGCACGTTTAGCGAGCTGGAGGAGTACGCTAGCGAGCGCACCACATCTGTTGGCGACAAGCTCGAGGACTATCAGAACACCGTTAAGGGCAAGCTGGCCGATAGCGAGTACGTTGCCTCGGACGGCATTGTTGCAATGGTGTTTTGCCTGGTTCTTGGTATCCTGATTGCCTTTGTTCCCGTGGGATCCATCTTCTTTACCGATGGCGCGCAGGCGAACATTACCGCCGCGGTTATCTCGGTGCCGATTGTGCTGGTGGGTATTGGCGTGGGTCTTACGTTCCGCCGCTTTACGCCGGAGGGCGCCGAGGTGGCGGCTCGCTGCAAGGCGCTCAAGCATTGGCTCGAGGACTTTACGCGCTTGAAGGAGGCCATCCCCAGCGACCTGATCTTGTGGAACAAGCTGCTGGTGATGGGCGTTGCCCTGGGCGTTTCGAAAGAAGTGTTGCGACAGCTGGCCGAGGCCGTGCCTGCGGACCTGCGCAACAGCGACGATTTCTACGATAATTACCCCTGCTACTGGTGGTATTACCATCACTACGGCAACGAGTCTCCGCTCGATTCGTTCAATGATGTGTACCACGAGACCATCCGCGAGCTGGCTTCGAGCTCCGATAGCTCGAGCGGCGGCAGCGGCGGCGGCTTCTCTGGTGGCGGTGGCGGCGGCGTCGGCGGAGGCGGCGGCGGAACGTTCTAGCGCGCTCTGATTTTTGGGATGGATCTTCTCCGGCGACTGCCGACGGATCCATCCCATTTTCATGCGCTACCTACGAAGGCTGTCCCCAACGACTAATCACTGGGAACATCCCTAAATGACTAGGTATGGCTGCTGGGTTTAGGCTGTTAGATCGAGTTCGTAGAGGAAGCTTTCGCGCGGCATGTCGTGACGGCGCTCTTCGCGGTTGGCGCGGTGCGTGGCCGTGCGCTTAAAGCCGTGCAGCTCGTAGAACTTCCACGAGCAGTTGGAGTCGGTGTACAGGTGCGCCCTCGTCGCTCCAAGCGAGGACAGGTGCGAGACGGCGGCATCGAGCAGAACCGTGCCAACGCCCAGGCCATGGACATCGCGATCCACGGCAAGCAGCGTGACCTCGTTGTCGTGCGGCAACGGGCTGCTCTCGAGCAGGCGGTTGTTGGTTCGGATGGTTGCGCGCACAAACGAGAGATACTCGGCGCAGGCATCAGGCTCCAGCTCACGCATCTGCGATAGCAGTGCGCGTTCGGTATCCATCCAATGCTCGTTGATAGTGACGCCGGAGTTCTGTCCTGCGCGTGCAAGTGCAATGCCGCGCGCCTCGCCGTCAATCACCGCAACCTGCGAAAACGTCGATGACGAAAGGCAATAGGCGAGGTCGCACGCGGCCTCAAGGTGGTTGTACTCATCGTTATCCGAATTATTATGCCAAAGCTGCTGCAGAATCAGCGCGATGGCGTCGAAGTCTTCGGTATCAAACGGTCGGTAGAGAACCCGCGAGACCATGGTGCCTCTTTCTTTTGCGGATGCATATCGAGCACAGTTCTACCACGCCATTGGCATCGAATTATGGTGCCCCTGTGTTCCATGAACTCACCGTGCCCGGTGCCATGCCCATCCCCTCCGCTCGCAAACTTTTTCTGCACATGCGCCCGTTGCGGGGTGCATCGATGTGCTCGATGCGCTACATTAAATCAGTATTTTCAATGCCGCTGCGCGAGCGCTGCAGATCGACGTATCACCGACTCACAGAGCACGGCGGCGTACCAGACAGGAGGACTGCATGGGATCTGATGTGAAGATCGCACGCGCGTTGATCTCGGTTACCGATAAGACGGGCGTCGTCGATTTCGCACGGACGCTGGTTGACGACTTTGGCGTCGAGATCATCTCTACGGGCGGCACGGCTCGTGCCATCGAGGACGCGGGCGTTCCCGTAACCCCCATCGAGGAGTTCACGGGCTATCCCGAGATGATGGACGGCCGCGTTAAGACCCTGCACCCCAAGGTTCACGGCGCGCTGCTGGCCCGCCGCGATTCCGAGCAGCACATGCAGGAGGCCGCTCAGCACGGCATTAAGCTGATCGATCTAGTCGTCGTCAACCTGTACGAGTTCGAGAAGACCGTCGCCAATCCCGAGGTCACCTTCGCGGACGCCATCGAGCACATTGACATCGGCGGTCCCTCCATGCTGCGCTCTGCTGCCAAGAACGCCACGAGCGTTACCGTCATTTCCGACCCGGCCGACTATGATGCCGTCCTGGCCGAGATGCACGAGACCGGTGGCTGCACCACGCTTTCCACCCGTCGTCGCCTGCAGGTGAAGGTCTACCAGACCACCGCCGCCTACGACACGGCTATCTCCCGTTGGCTTGCCGCCCAGGCAAGCGACGTGGCGGACACCTCTGCCAAGCTCGAGATCTCGCTGGAGAAGGTCGACGACCTGCGCTATGGCGAGAACCCGCAGCAGAAGGCTACGGTCTACCGCTTTGCCGAGGGCTGCGAGAACACCGCGAGCTCGCAGTTCCCGCTCGTTGGCTCCGAGCAGATCCAGGGCAAGCCGCTCAGCTACAACAACTATCTGGATGCCGATGCCGCTTGGAACCTGGTCCGCGAGTTCGACGAGCCGGCCTGCGTGATTCTCAAGCACCAGAACCCCTGCGGCTCCGCCGTTGCCGAGGACATTACGTCTGCTTACGACCGCGCCTTCGCCTGCGATCCCAAGAGCGCCTTCGGCGGCATCATCGCCTGCAACCGCGAGGTTCCCTATGAGCTGGTCGAGCACTTTGCCGATCAGAACAAGCAGTTCGTCGAGGTTATCATCGCCCCGAGCTACACCGACGAGGCGCTCGAGCGCATGGCCAAGCGCCCCAACCTGCGCGTGCTGGCCACCGGCGGCGTGGACCACGGCGCCCAGGTGGAGCTGCGCTCCATCGACGGCGGCATGCTGGTGCAGGAAGTCGACCACGTGACCGAGGATCCCGCGACCTTTACGTTCCCCACCGACCGCAAGCCCACCGACGCCGAGATGGCCGAGCTCGAGTTTGCCTGGAAGGTCTGCAAGGGCGTTAAGTCCAACGCCATCTTGGTTTCCAAGGGCAAGGCCGGCATTGGCATGGGCCCGGGTCAGCCTAACCGCGTTGACTCTGCGCTGCTTGCCTGCGAGCGCGCCGAGGACTTCTGCGAGCGCGAGGGCGTGGAGAAGGGCGGCTTTGCTTGCGCAAGCGACGCATTCTTCCCGTTCCGCGACAACGTCGACGTGCTTGCTGCACACGGCGTGACCTGCATCATCCAGCCCGGCGGCTCCAAGCGCGACGACGAGAGCATCCAGGCCTGCAACGAGCATGGCATTGCGATGGTCTTCACGGGCGCTCGCCACTTCCGCCATTAAGTAGGGAGGTGGCGCTGCGGCTTGCCCAGCCACCGCACCTTGCCGCTCATTCGTCGCTCGCGTACCCAAGTACGCGTCGCTCCTCTTTCACGGCAATCTGCGGCACCTGGGCAACCCTCGCCGACCTGTTAGGTCGTGGGATGTTATCTCGTCCCTTGGACTGGCCTCGCTTCTAAAATAATCTCTGCAAAAGACGGCTGCTCCGTTTGGAGGGCCGTCTTTTTGGTATAAGAGGACGGAATGACTAACACGAAAGGTACAACCATGCCCCAGATTGATGAAGCCGAGCTGTTTGGCAATGCCGAGGATCAGCGTGCGTACGAGGACTTTTGCGCCAATCAGGAGGCGGTCGAGAAGTTTACGCTCGACAAGCCCGCGCTTGTCTGCCGTTGGCGCATGTCCAATAAAAAGGTGCCCATGCTCAACCGCCACATTCGCGCACTGTCCGAGCGCTTGGTGCAGGGCGAGCCGCTTACCCATAACATGCTCAGCTGGGCCAAGCAGCACGTTGAGTGGTCGCTTGCCGAGGGCGATTACACCGCACGCGACGGCGTGCTCATGCTGGTGATCGACGTTAACGGCAACGCCGCCATGACGGTGGGGGAGTACGAGCCGCTCGCCGATACGTCGGCCAAGGCGCTGCGTGCCCGCTCCGCCGAGGCCCGCTCCGAGGCCGACGAGACCGGCGTGGCGCCCGAGCTGCTCGCCGCCGTCGATAACGGCGAGCTTGCCTTTGTGGCGCCAGCGGACGAGTGCCTGTGCGGCACGGCGACGCTCATTGAGCAGCTGGCCCAGACCAAGGGCATTCCGGTCGCGCGCGTAGATATTCCCGCACAGCTCAAGGGCGCCTTGTTCCTGGTGAGCGACGAGCACGGTGTGGTCCCCGCAACCGAGACGGACGCCGCCGAGGCCGACGCCGCTACGGTCGCCTTCTTCGCCGAAGGCTACGAAAAGCTCCGCGCCCGCCGCTCCTAACCTCAAGGCGGGGTGGGCTTACTGAAGCGAGCGAGCGCGTTCGATGGCGTAGGCGAGCGACAGCTGCTCCATCTCCGGGGCGCATTTGTAGCTCAGTCCGGTGAGAGCTGTCACCTTATCGAGGCGATATCGAATCGTGTTCGGGTGCTGGCTAGTCTGCTTGGCGGTTCGCTCGATACGTCGGTCGTTCTCAATGAATGCGGCGAGCGTGGATTCCAGCTCGCTGCCATGCTCGCTGTCGTGCTCGCGTATCGGCGAGAGGATCGCCTCCGAGAACGATCGCATCTCCGTGGTTTCCACAAAAGGCATCACGGTTCTCAGGATGCCGAGCTGCGTATAGCGCACGGGACCCTCGGCTCGTTGACAAGATAGGCGCTGTGCGTAAATCGCCTGCGAGATCGCCTGCGCCACCGCCTCGTCTCCAAACAGAATATCGCTGATGCCGAGCCCCTCCGCTCCGCCATCGATGCCGCTAGCCTCGATGAGCTCCGTGAGTGCCTGCACGATTCGCTCCACATCGAGCGTCTGCTCCGAGTCGCTTGTCGCTACGAATAATAAACCTCCGTCATAGGGTGCCAGCATGTTGTGGCATCCGGCGAGGGTCGATTTTGCACAGAGACGTTCGATTTGCAAAAACGTACGCGGGTCGAGGGGCTCTGCAAACGATGCGAACAGGGCGACCGCTTCGTCCAGAAATGACGGGTTGAGGCCTCGAATGCGTCGGCAGATGGACTCGGGCGATACGTCTGTCCTCAGGGCATCGATCTCGCGCTGTGCGAAGTCGATGGACGCGAGCTGCTCGATATGCCGTTTGACCTCATAGATGACGCTGTCAAAGAACAGTGAGTCGTCGGTCGTGAGAAAGACCGGGTAGTGCCGCGCGTTGGCGTAGCGGACGGCTTGGTCGGGAATCGGAATGTGCAGGACGTTTTTGATGATGAGGCCGCTCGTCCCCTTGGCGACGAGGTATTTCACGGCTTCAGTGATGAGGTATGGGTCGTCCTTCGCATAGAGGAAGGTGCTGAGGACGATCTCGTCTGGGCTGAAGTTGACGCGCTGGTACTTGTTCTTGAGACCGGGCATGAGTTCATAATCGAGGATCCCGACGCCGGAGACGGCACGCGAGACGCCATCGCTGCCGGCGATTAGACGGACCGACCCCTCATATTCCCGTGAGAAGTCCGAGATGGTGTATAGCATCAACATCACCTTGTAAATCAATACAATAAGTACAGGTATAAATAGGATAATTGCACATTCGTATGCCGTTGATGCGAGAAATAGTTCAAATACCTGCTGATAGAACGAAAAATCAGATTGAGAATCGTTGTAGATTTCAACAAGAAATGATCCTTGGCGGCATCGTTACTAAACCGTACAGTGAAGCAACGTAAAGCTTTCGCTGAGAGGAGCGATGATGGGGCAGATGGTGGTGCTATCGGCCGAGGAAGTTTCCAAGGTGCTGACGATCGAGGATGCAATCGCTGCCGTGGAGGAGGCATATCGCCAGAAGGCAACGGGCAAGGGTGTTGCGTGGCCGATGGTATATGAGCAGTTCGAACCCGGCGTGGCCGATATGGATATCCGCTCGGGCGAGTTGGCGGGAAGCGGCCTCTTCGGTCTCAAGCTTACGGCTTGGTTCTCGCAGAATCCTAAAAAGGGGCTGCCCGAGATCTTTGGCACCACGCTGCTGTGCGACAACGCGACGGGCGAGCCGCTGGCGCTGCTTAATGCCTCCGCCGTCACTGGGCTTCGCACCGGCGCCGCCGCTGCGCTCGGTGCCAAGTGGCTGGCTCGGGCGGATGCGTCCAAACTGCTTGTTGCGGGTGCCGGCCATATGAGCACCTATATGGTGGCGGGCGTGCTCGCCGCCTGTCCCAAAGTGAGCGAGGTCAAGGTGTGGGAGCCGGTTTCCGATGCCGCGCCCGAGGCCCGCGTCGAGCGCATGCGAGACGAGGTCGCCCATATCTTGGGCGCCTGCGAGCATGCTCGCGATGCATCCACCTATTCCATCGAGGCGACGGCCGACGGCCAAGGTGCCGCGGCAGAGGCCGACATCATCGTGACGATCACGCCGGCGACCAAGCCCATCATCCCCGATGCATGGGTGCGCCCCGGTACGCATATCTCCTGCGTCGGTGCCGACATGCCCGGCAAGCAGGAGCTCGCCTCGGCGCTTGTCGCCCGTGCCGCTGTTTACGTCGACGACCGCGAGCAATCGGTCGCGTCCGGTGAGCTGGAGATTCCGGTTGCCGAGGGTGCCATCACGCCCGAGGACATCAAAGCGGAGCTCGGCGAAGTCATCGCCGGCACGGCTACGGGGCGTTCGGATGACGAGCAGGTGACGGTGTTCGATACGTCGGGCATCGCCGTTCAAGACCTTTCGGCATCGAAAATCGCCTACGACCGCGCCGTTGAGGCGGGGCTGGGCACCGTGGTGGAACTGTAAGAAAGCCAAGGAAAGGAAACGACAATGCAGATCAAGGATTTCGCCGTCGAGCAGTGGATGAACGAGTGGGAGACCAAGTGCACCCACAACGTTGCGGAGACGTGCGTCTACTCCCTCACGCTCGACCAGCTGTTCGAGCTTACGAACACCGACAAGAAGGCGTGGCTCGATAGCCTGTGCTCGCGCCGATTCACCTACGGAGACATCGAGGGGCAGCCCGGCTTCCTCGAGGGGGTCGCGCGTCTCTATAAGACGGTCGAGCCCGGGCATATCGTGCCCACGCACGGCGCGACCGGTGCCAACTCCCTGGTTATTTCCACGCTCGTCGAACCGGGCGATCACGTAGTCTCCGTCAAGCCCACCTACCAGCAGCTTTACTCGATTCCCGAGATGTGCGGCGCGAAGGTCGATATCCTTCAGCTCGACCGCAAGAACGGCTACCACGTCGACGTCGACGCGCTCGATGCTCTGGTGACCGATGATACCAAGCTTATCTGCATCAATAATCCGGACAACCCCACGGGCGCCCTGCTCGACACCGATACGCTCAAGGCGATTGTCGAGGTCGCGCACAAACACGATGCGTGGGTGCTCTGCGACGAGGTCTACCGTCTGCTTACTCAGACGGATGAGTACTCCGAGTCCGTGATCGACCTGTACGACAAGGCCATCGTCACCGCATCCATGTCCAAGGTCTGGTCGTTCGCCGGCCTGCGTCTGGGCTGGGCGGTCACCAAGAGCCCGGAGCTCCGTCGCGCGCTGCTCTCGCATCGTGACTATAACCTGATTTCCGCCGGCATATTCAGCGAGTCGGTGGCGGAGCTGATTCTGGGCAACGCTTCCGTGATCCTTGAGCGCAGCCGTCGCATCGTCCGTCAGAACCTTGCTGTTCTGGAGAAGTGGGTCGAGAGCGAGCCGCACCTGTCGTTCGTCAAGCCCGAGGCGGGTACCACTGCGCTCGTGTATTACGACTACGACATCGACTCCAGGACGTTCTGCATCGACATGATTAAGAAGTCCTGCGCGCTCGTCACCCCGGGCGATTGCTTCGAGGAGCCCAAGAGCATGCGCATCGGCTATGCATACTCCGATAACACCGACGACCTGCAGAAGGGCCTGGATGCCATCTCTGCATACATGCGTACGCTCGAGTAGAGGCTCGAGGTCGAAGTGATGGGGCCGATCGGTTTAGGACCGAGGCCCCTATTTTCTCTCAAGACTACCGAACACTTTTGTCATATTAGGTGCCCACGGGGTCGTATCGTTGCGACGCCGTGGGCATAATGGTGTGGAAGGTGCAAGTTACGCGAAATGGGAGGACACATGGCGCTGATCTATGTCGTTGAGGACGACGAGCGCATTCGTCGTGAGCTTGTCGACATCCTTGCCCGCGCCGGGTTTGAAATCGAGGCCTGCGAATCGTTTGAACATGTATCGCGCGATATTCTAGCCGCCGCGCCCGACCTGGTGTTGCTCGACCTCACGCTTCCCGTCAAGGATGGCCAACATATCTGCCACGAGGTTCGCCGCGAATCCGAGGTTCCTATCATCGTCCTCACGTCGCGCACGACCGAGATCGACGAGGTCATGGCCATGACGCTTGGCGCGGACGACTTTGTTCCCAAGCCTTACAGCGCCCGTGTGCTCGTGGCGCACATCAATGCGTTGCTGCGCCGCACCGCGGCGGCGGGCGATCGCAGCACGCTCGTCCACAAGGGGCTGGAGCTCGACCTCGCCCGCTCCATGGTCACCAATACGGCAACCGGCGACAGTACCGAGCTCACCAAAAACGAGCTGCGTATCCTCTCGCTGCTCTTGGGCCGCGCGGGCAAGATTGTCTCGCGCTCGGCTATCATGCAGGACCTGTGGGACTCCGACGCCTTTGTGGACGACAATACGCTCGCCGTCAATATCAACCGCCTGCGCACCACGCTCGAAAAAATCGGCATCAAGGGGTATTTGACGACGCATCGCGGCCAAGGCTATTCGGTCTAGGGGCCGGTTATGTCGTTTGCCGAGTTCTTTAAAGATGCACTGCTTCCCGTTGCCGTGTGGACCTGCGGCGTGCTGCTGAGCTGTTTTGTACTGACGGTCGCCGGCGCCCCGGCATCCATCGTGGTCGTGGCGGTCGGTGTGTCCTTTATCTTTGGCATGCTGGGCATCGTGATCGAGTACGTGCGCCGTCGTCGTTTTCTGTGCCAGCTGGAGCGCGCGGCAGAGGAGCTGGGGAGCCCTGCTTGGGTGCAGGAGATGGTGCAATGCCCGACCTATGCCGAGGGCGAGCTCGAATATGAGGTCTTGCGCCGGGTGGGCAAAGCCGCTTGCGACGAGGTGGCGGAAGGCCGGCGCCAGACCGATGACTACCGCGACTATATCGAGAGCTGGGTCCACGAGGCCAAGCTGCCCCTGGCGGCGGCTCATCTGATTTTGGAAAACCTGGACGGCAGCGAAGACGACCTGTCGCGCGTGGATGACCTGGGACGCGAGCTGGCTCGCGTGGAGCGCTATATGGATCAGGCGCTGTACTATGCGCGCTCGGAAGTCGTAGAGCGCGACTACCTGATTCGCCGCTGGGGTCTCAAGAGCTTGGTGACGGGCGCGATTAAAGCCAACGCACGCGAGCTCATCGCGGCGCACGTGGCTCCGGTGTGCGAGAACCTCGACTTTGAGGTGTTCACCGACGAGAAATGGCTCGAGTTTATTCTGGGCCAGCTCATTCAGAACAGCATTAAATATGCGCGTGAGGACGGCGCGAAGATTGTGTTTTCGGGTGCGTTGCTGGACGAGGGCCTGGCAAGCGAGCGCATCGAGCTTACCGTCGCGGACAACGGCTGCGGCGTGAGCGCGGCTGACCTGCCGCGCGTGTTCGAGAAGGGCTTTACCGGCGATAACGGCCGCACCACCAAGCGCGCAACGGGCATCGGCCTCTACCTGGTGGCGCGCCTGTGCTCCAAGATGGGCATCGACGTCACCGCGGCATCCGACTCCGGCGAAGGCTTTGTCGTAACATTCGCTTTCTCGACCAACAAGTTTCAATACTTCGAGTAACGCACGCGGCAGACGTCCGCCCAAACAAAAACGTGCCGCCCCGAACAAAACGTGCCGCCCCG